>JACNKA010000172.1 GCA_014382285.1 Nitrospinota bacterium
TGGATTCTCAAGAGAAATAACATTATCCTTACTCATGGTGGTGCCTCCTTTGTTTGAATTGCTTTTTTCACAGAAAACAATTTTACAACAAAGGGGACGCCGCCTCCTCATTCCTCATACACCAGAAATGAGCATAACTCCTCTTGGGCGCAATAATGTTTAAGGAAAATAGTGGTTGCGTCTGTTGATATTCCCGAAATGGCACTCGCTTCAGGACTGTAGATGGAGCCAGGGAGTTTGAGACGGATGAATTCTGGAGCGAAGCTGATTTCTGGATATTCCAGCTTAGCGATTTTTGTGATCGTTGGAAATAACATACCTATTATTGTATGAATATTGATTTTGATTTGGTATCGGACAGACTCGCCTTATTGTTGGGGTGTTACGCTTATATTATTGTGGGTGTATATCTGGTCTTGGTGTGCGTGTTCGTTGGGCAATAGGAGTGGAAATCGACAACTCTAATAGAAAGGGCAGGTGTTTAGGGGAAGATATTCTACCTGACCATTTTGACGGCCAACACCAAATTCATTAAGAAATCTTCCCGATATTATTTCCCAACAAACAAATGCACAATCATATAATATGATGATAATCAGGGCAATTTTTGATCTGCTACTACCTTAGTTGCGTTAGTTTATTTGTTTACAGGTAAAGATTGGATTTTATTACCTTGGCCGGAAGTTTAAAATATTACACTTAAATATATCTGAATTATGAGCGAACCGATCTACTTCAGCCTGTATCAAGATGTGCCCGATTATTATGTGCGAATCTTCCAAAGCGCTCACTGGACTCTTGGTAATGGAGTGAAACTGGAGGTTAATATCATAGGGGAAAGCCACCGGGTGATCAGTCGTCGAGGAAACGACTGTCTCACCGAATTCATCACCTGTTTCGATCAAAATTTACCCGAGCAGGCATTGGAGAGGGTGTGCTTGCAACCAGGCATCGTTCATGATCGGGAATATCGATCCGGCAGTTTGATATACCGAGTAAACATTGAGCAGGTCTTCCGGGTTTTTGATACCATGGAAGAGTTTACGGGTTCGTTGGGTGGTGTTTCTCCGGCAGAGACATTGACTCATGCCTTCGCGGGTGTTCCGGGGAACCTTGGGGCGCCTATTCCTTTTACTGGTTTGGTCTTGAACTCTGATACAAACACCTTCTATACTGTTCACACCTATCCCGAAAGGGGTATTTCTATTATCAGTCGAACCGCCATTGATTTACCTGTTTTATCATCGGTAACATGATTAAACGTCTTTTCAAAATTGCGCGAGCTGAATTTAACGATTTGGTAAAGAAAAACAAATCGGCTAAAAGAGATGCTTCGTCAGCAGACCCTGATTTTATCGATGCCCGTCAGGACGAAGCAAGTTCTTATTCTGTTGTAGATCCCTTAGAGAAATACTATGCCAACCTGGAAATACCGATTGGCTCTGATCGAGCAACGATAAAAAGTGCATGGAAAACACAAATGAAAAAATATCACCCAGATCTTCATTGCTCTGACCCAGCAAAAAAACAGATTGCCGAGGATCTCGCCCGTCAATTGACCGAGGCGTATCGAACTCTGGATTCAGTATTTTTAAAAAAGTAACAGGAGAGAATAATGTCCGACTTTGAGAAAGTGAAAGATTTTATATTAGATATGGGATTTGCCATAAGCCATGAGGACCCCAAGGAAGAGTTGGTGGTTATAGATGATGATGAACGGGGAATCAAAAATCTCGTGATTGATTGTGAAGCCCCCATACTGATTCTTGAACAAGTCATCGTACCCATACCTCAGGATTCTTCCGATTTTTACAAACGTCTTCTGCAAATCAATCGCACATTGGTTCACGGTGCTTTTGTTCTGGACGAAGAAGGCTCAGTGCTATTATTTCGGGATACCCTGCAAATAGAAAACCTGGATCGTAATGAATTAGAAGGAAGTATTGATGCATTGAGTCTTGCGCTGGCAGAATATGCTGGCGAACTGGTTTCATTCGCACGCGGTTAAACCCCAATTTTGTAATGGAGAGATAAAAAAATGACCGGATTATTTACAAGAATACTGCGGCTGGGTAAGGCCGAGGTGCATTCTGCGGTGGATAAGTTTGAAGACCCGATTAAAATGACTGAACAGGGCATTCGCGAACTCAAAAAGGATTTGGAAGAATCCATGAAAAGTTTAGCGCAGGTAAAGGGCATAGTGATCCGCATGAGAAATGATGCGGAAAATAAAAAGAAACTCGCGGCGGATTACGAGAGTAAGGCTATGGCTCTACTACAAAAAGCCGAGCAAGGTTCACTGGAAATGTCTGAAGCGGAGAGGCTGGCGACCGAGGTTCTCTCGCGTAAAGAAGATGCGGGGAAAGAAGCCTTGCGGCTCAGCAAGGAGGTCTCTTCACAAGAAAGCATGGTTCTGCAATTACAACGCAATGTGGACAAATTACGCACTACTGTTCAGCGTTACGAAAACGATCTGGTCACCCTGCGTGCTCGTTCGAAAACGGCTGCCGCCACGAAAAAACTGAATGCACAAATCGCCAGAGTGGGGTCCGACAGCACCATTGCAATGCTTGAAAAGATGCGCGACAAGGTTGAGGAAGATGAATCTTTATCTCAAGCTTATGGAGAAATGGCCGATTCGGGGCAAAGCGTTGACGATGAAATCAATAAAGCTTTGGGTGAAGGTACGGCAATGCCGGGTGTCTCTGATAGCCTTGCTGCCCTTAAAGCCAAAATGAGTATTAAATAATTATGGTCTTTAATTTTTTTAAAAATAAAAAAAAAGAACTTAGTGAGGAAGAATTTCGTATTGAAGATCTGGTGCTCAGTAAGCTCAAAACGGGTTTTCTGGTCGATTACGATATGAAAACTTACAAGGTCGCCGGATGCAATAAATACAATTGGGAAGAGGGTGGGGTCACGGCCGAATGGGAATTAAAGGCGGGTAATGAGACCCTGTATTTGGAACGCTCTGAAGAAGATGGGGTCGTGGAATGGAGCTTATGCCGGAAACGTCCTATTTCCGACTTGGAAGGTGACATTGCAGGGGAAATCGTGCGCGACGAGGACCCGCCTGAAAGAATAGTTTTTCAGGGCATGTCATTCCAATTTGAGGAAGACGATATCGGTGAGTTTTTTCGTGATGGATCAACTGATGGATTGAGTTTTGTTTCCTGGGATTATGAAGATGAAGCGGAAGAACAATTCATCACCATCGAGCAATGGGGTGAAACCAAATTTGACATGCAAGTTGGTTTCAAGGTCGAGGAGTATCAATTCACCAATATCCTGCCTGGCGAATGATGCTTTGAAGGTTTAAACAACGTTTCTAATACAAATCCCAACTTCCCTGCCGGTAATACTTCAAAATATTGTGATTGAATTGAGTATTGGGTTCAATGGCTCCTTCCTTTTCGAACAAACCCTTGCCAAAATTCACCATTGAGATCATGGCGGCCTGATTAAAAAATCGCGTCTCAATATTTGGAAATTTATGCTTCACGAGTTTTTGTTTGAGAAACTCTGCTGACATCGCTTTCTGCCTGACACCGAGTTGCCATCCCCACTGGCCCATGCTGGGCACCGAATTCTGATAAGGCACGGTCGCAAATCCAGCGGCCTGCATGGTTTTTTTTATGCAAAGAAATGCTTCAGGTGAATACAGCGGGCTTGTGCTTTGCGTGACCATAGCCCCGAAAGGTTTGAGATGCTTTTCCACCATCTTGTAAAACCCGAGTGAGTAGAGCAACGAAAGTGAAACCGATTTAGGATCTGGAAGGTCAATAATGATGGCATCATACAGGTCATCCGATTCTTTAATGAATTGATAGGCATCCTGATTGACCACACGAACGCGAGAGTCGTTCATCGACCCCTGATTGATGTTTAGAAAAACTTTATCCTGCCTGGCTAATCGCGTCATGGCAGGGTCCAGGTCAACCAGAGTGAGATTTTTTACATCAGAATATTTGAGGATTTCTCTGGCGGCCAATCCATCACCTCCTCCCAGCAACAGGATGTCGTTACGCTCCTCAATCAAACCCATAACCGGGTGCACAAGAGGCTCATGGTATCTTTCTTCATCATATGTGCTGAATTGAGTGCTGCCATTTATAAAAAGCCAAAAATCATCTTTCCATTGAGTGACAACAATTTTTTGATAGCGCGTTTGCTCCTGATAAACGATTTTATCTTTATACTTGTGTTGTTCGCCGTATAAAACAATAGGTTTTGCGGCGGCGAGAGCCATGATTGATACTAAAAGAAGCGCAATGAATTGAATGTTGAGAATGCGAGGTCGTTTCAGGCGGTCGGGGAATTGCCATAATATTAGAGAGGCCACAAGCAGGTTAAGAATGCCGATGAGAACAGGGGTATAAGTCAACCCAAGAAAAGGAAGCAGGACAAAGGCAAACAGAGCCCCACCCAACAAACCACCGTAATAATCATATTCCATGACCGATGATATATTCTCCCGCAATGATTCATAGGTTTGGTTGAGCCGCGTGATCAGAGGAATCTCAAGCCCCGTCATAAAACCGATCATGCAGGCGATTCCATATACCACGAGTCCAAAATGAATCGTATAAGCCGAGATCCAAAAACAGAACATAGCGGAAAAGGTGCATAGAAATGACAGGCCAAATTCGATCAGCACAAATCGGTCGAGAAGGTCTGTCGTATATTTCCTGCTATATCTGCTTCCCAGCCCCATGGAAAACAGCATCAGCGAGATCACTACTGTCCACTGAAAAATGGAGTCACCCAAAAGATAGCTGGCAAGGGTAGCCAGGGTATATTCGGTGACTATAGCCGCACACCCGGTAGCGAAGACACAGGTTTTCAATACAAAGCTCAAACGTCGCAGTTTGATTTTTTCGGAACTATCGGATGTTGGCATGAATTAACGGTGCCCTAAAGATACTCAAATGCACCAGGTGATGAGAAAAGAGGCGCCAATATAAGAGGAGGCCTCCAGAAAAGCCGCGCCGAGATTGGGTTTTACCTGGTTCACCAACTCATCGGCCAAGCTGCGGCCAGGTAAAAGAATTCGGTCTGTGAGAATGCGTGCAACGGGAAGCAGAATGAGCCCAACTACCATGAAGAGGATAAAGGTGACTAAGTTTTCACCCCAGGAAATGAAATGCTCGGCGGAAGCGGCTCGTAACAAGTTGCCGATTCCTATCAATGCTCCGGCAAATCCAACTCCTACGGCAACATTATCTTTTTCAATATGTTCGTGAATATTGTATTGCGTGATGAAATTGTAATATTTACCAATGAACACGAGAACAGTCTGCCCCAATAGCCAGAAGACAACCGCAGTAAAAATAGACCCGTCTTGACCATATAGAGCGCCGTAAATATTGAGCCCTGTGGCCACATAAACAGCGAACTCGACTACACCTGTACCGCAATTTTGATCCTGCAAAATTTCTTTTTTAATATTGAATTCGGAAAGAATAAAACGGTCATTGATCAACGCTGAGAGGTTGAGAAATAAAACTGCCAAAGACCCGTAAATAAGAATGTCTATCAAGTCTTCCTCTAGCCCAGAGGAGGGTCCGGCGATGGCTCCGCCGATTGAGAACGTTAAGCCCAGATAATAACCACACAGGACGAGCGCGAACGCCGTATTGTCTTTATCCACCAATTCAACTTTGATGGCATAATTTCGCCGAAAAACAACAAACACCAGATGCCCGACTGCAAAGACGGCAAAACAGGCACTGAGATAAATCAATGAAGATAATATGTGATCAAGACTCATAAGTTATTTACCAAAACTGAACCCGCGGCTTCTAAAAGTGTTTTTGCTCCGCCCCATACGCTGTTTAACTTTGTTTTGAAATCGAGTTTGAGAAAGAGAGTTTTTAGCCAATTTTCTTTTGAAAAAATCTGGTTTCTGTTTTTTTGTCACCGTTCCGGCAGTTCCATATTCGCGATTTGGCCCGTAATAAGGCTGTCCTCTGCTGCTAAAAGAGGAATAGTTGTTGTAGTGGTTCCGGTTCAGTCCGAATCCGGCCCAGTTCATCACCTGCGACATCAGCATGTATTTACCGTAAAACTCCCACATACCACCACCACTGCCACCTTCTCGCCAACGGCCGTACTGAGGGTTTCCAACGTATTGGTAGCCGTTTGGAAAGGGCGTATTAGTGATCACACCATCAGCCGTTTTGGCCCTCAAAGCCATGCCTAGGTAGGGTTCATTTTTTTTGTAATAGGATTCAGCAACTTCCACAAAAGGGCGCTGGGTTTGTTGTTCTCCAACATCGACACGGTATTGATGGTAGTAGGAGGGGAAAAAGTTACCCTCCTCGCGCATATCATGAAGAATAATTGCGTATTCTTTTTCGCTTTGCAATTCGTTTTGGATTTTCTCTACCGGATTCTGTGTGACCCCACATCCTGAGGTAAAAAGGGCGACCGACAGAAAAAGGAGAAGAAAAAACTTTGACTTCTCTCTAAGCGATAGTCTTGAGTTATTACGATTCATTTTCAGGAAATTAAACTAAGGGTGAGATTTCTTCCAGTAAATACCTTATCTAAGTTAACTTATCATATCAGCTTCGCTTGTATAAACATATGTTTGTTTGGTAGAGGAATTTTTATTCTACAAAATAAACCGTTATAATGAGTCTTTTAAAGTCTTTTCGAATAATTGTCACTAGCATGTATTTTTTTACTTTTAAACGTGTCTTAAGAATACTCAAGCAACCTGATATCCGGTTGCTTTTTGGTGTAGCTATGATCTTTTTATTAATGATTCTAGCTTTTGCGTCTGTGCTGTCTACTTACGAAAAGGATCTGACTTTTTTTGACGGTCTATGGACTGCTTATATTACTTTAACCACAATCGGATACGGGGATGTGTCTGCAGTTACCCCACAAGGTCGGTGGGTCACGGTTTTGACCTCGATGTTGGGTATCGGTTGTTTCGGGATTTTGACCGGGGTCATTCTTGAACGGGCCATGCAAAGGAGAATTAAAAAAATGAAAGGCGAAGGAAAATATAGCGGCAAAGGCCACTTGATCATCGTTAATGTTCCTTCCTATGCGGAGACAACGGAATTGATGAAAGAGTTGGATTACAGCCCTGACTACAAAGACATGCCTCGTGTGCTGGTGACGGCGCATTTACCGAATCAGGATAAAGAAATCCCTCATTCTTTATCTCAAAAAATAGATGGATTTATCATGGGTCTACCTTCAGCTTTGGAAACTTTGGAACGGGCCAACGCGTCCCAATCCAAAGCCTGTATTCTTACCTCTTCGGCTTCCGAGCCGGCCATGGATGATACTAATACCTTGACAGCCGGTCTCATCGAGAAAAACTGGTCGCAGGTCATCACGGTCATGACTTGCAGTCGTGCTGAAACTCTGGGCAATCTCAGCACCTTCGGCATTGATGGCGGCATCAGCACCACCGATTTGCAGATGGGACTTTTGGTTCAAGAATTGGAAGATCCTGGCATATATCAAGTTTATAGTGAACTGTCATCCAATGCCGAGGGTAACCAGATTTATATCAGCCATTCATCGGTAGGGTCCTGGGAGGGGTATGGCGAGGAGTTCAGCTTCGGGAGTTTAAAGCTTGCCGTCATCCAACTTAATTTTCCGGTCGAGATTTTAGGGATTCAAAGGAAAGCAGGGGAGAAACCTATGCTAAACCCGGAAAATAACTTGATTCTGGTTTCTACTGACCAAATCGTTTATATGTCGAGGAAGCGTATGGACTGGATGAAAAACAGTGGTCAAGTTATACAACATCTGAACAAGATGCCTTGATGGACCGTTTCGATTTACAGGAGAAGAGAAGGGATTGGAACCAGAAAAGGCCGGTAGCGTTAAACCTTCAGACCCTTTTTTATTGGGTAGCGAGGGCATTTTTTGCACCGAATGCAAAGGTTCGTAAATTTGAGCCTTGTTTTTCTCTCCCACTTGACAAACAGAAGATCAGGCACCACATTTACCGTGTAGGACGGGGAGGGCAGTCCTCCCAATCGAGCCGGAGTGTGTTGCGGAAATGGTCTGGACTCTTCATCTGATGGTGTTGCTTTGGTGCTGAGAGACCCTGTTCCCTACTGCATGCTCTGGTGTTCTTTTTTTTTCCTGCTTTTACACCCCACCGGCACAAATGCCCATCCAAAACGATGGAATACAAATGGCGGTAGTCCCTGCCTGAAGGAGACCTTTGCATAACCCATCATTTGAGTTCCACTCGCCGAAATATTGAAAACCACACTATTCGTTGCTGCCGCTCCCCACAAAGGCGGGTTGCTCAAAGGTCTCTGACTGAATGAGGCGATTTTTATTTGAGTCTTATTGCTTCAGAGCGTTCTCAATCGTTTCCTTAAGATGTTGAAAATCGATTGGTTTGGTAATGCAGGCGAATGCACCGTGTAGCATGCACTCTTTTTTGACTTCCGGGGAGATGTTGGCAGAAACCATGATGACGTGAATTTCTGGTTTCCAGACTTTTATCATTTTCACCAGTTCATCCCCTGTCAACCGGGGCATCATAATATCCAAAAGAATCACAGCGGGGTTGAAGTTGTAAATTTTGGAGATGGCCTCCTCACCACCATAAGCTATTTCAATATCATAGTTCTTTTCAAAGAACTGTTTTATAAGCTCACAGTTTTGTGGGTTGTCATCAACGACCATCAGTTTGTGTTTTAACTGGTCACCCATCTTCTACCTGTAAGTCATTATTAAGTGTATTAGTTTTTTACTCACTGTAGCTATCATTTATTACAATTAACCTGATGCAGGGTTACGTTTGCGTTACGAATTATCGGGTCTGGTGAAAAGCTTGCCTCTTTGGTAGCGGGAAGTTGAATCCCTAAAGCAATATGCCCCCCAGTATTCCATTAAATTGTAGTTGCATCAAGTAATTACAGGGATTATTTAGTTTGTGATCGTGAACCAAAAAGGAAATTATCAGGAGTTGAGTAAGAAAATAACCAGAAAATATCAAAAGATCAGCAAATGGCAACGGAGCCAGAAACCAAAAAGGGCCCGGAAGCGTTAAGCCTCCAGACCCTTGTTTTATTTGGTAGCGGGGGCCAGATTTGAACTGACGACCTTTGGGTTATGAGCCCAACGAGCTACCAGGCTGCTCCACCCCGCAACGATACTGAATGATGGTGACTATCACTGATATGAGATGCGTTGTCAAGGACTAGTAATAATAAACACGCATCTTTTAAAGAAAAGAAACGGGCTCTGGTGGGGCTTGCCCAAGCCCAGAGCCCGAATGTGCGAAAATTACAGACTTGCGTTTTTCCGATCGGGATTACGGAAAAGAGAAGTTTCGTTGGTCAACTCAGCCAGACCAGGAAAAGTTTCTTCAGGATGAATTTTCTGGGCTTTCACCAGCAATTCTTCTTCCGTTTCTCTTTTGTCTTCATCGGGAATACAGCAGTCAACTGGACAAACTTCCTGACAGGCCTCCTCGCCATGGAACCCCACACATTCTGTGCAGAGATCGGCTTCAATTTCATAGAAATCTTCGCCTTCGGTGATCGCCGTGTTAGGGCATTCCGGTTCGCATACGCCACAGTTGATACATTCATCGGTGATAAGTGTTGCCATCTTGTTTTTCCTTCTAAGTGGTTAATGATCTCAAAAGAATTGAACTATATAGTCAAGCGAAATAGTTTAGCGCAAAATAATGTTTTCAGCTTACAGCGTACCTATTGGATTCAAGCTCCCGTAAGGTTTTTCAAAATATAGTCAATTACAGACCAAGTCAAGTTTTTTTTGGAAAACGTTCCGATTTGGGAACGCCACTGAAAATTTACGGGTTTTCCATTAATACACAAAGCTTTACAAGAAATTGTCCTGCTCTTTCTATCGGCTGTTTTCGGGCAAAAATAAACCCTGTTTGCTTCATTGATTTGATATGATTTCAGCATGATTGTCAAAAAAATTCTTATCTATCTCCCCATCGTGCTGATCCTGTTTCTCACGCAATCCTTCTTCTGGGTGCCCACATACGATAAACAGGCGGTGGGCAACCCGGCTCGACTGGTCAAATATGTCCAGGGCTCCAGTGGTGATGCGCAGATACTCAACCCCATTTTAAGCGCCGATAGCTCCTCCAGCTCCATCAACGATTTGGTTTTTGATGGACTCATCGACCTTGACAATAAGCTGGAATATCGCCCTCGGCTTGCCAAGTCGTGGACCCAGTTTGAAGAAGCGACCCTGACACTTAACACATCTGCGTTTTTACCCGGAGGCAAGATTGCCGATACAGACTGGCCCAATACTCTTCTTGCCGCACTCGAACACAACACTGCATGGACTAAAAACCTGCGATCCATCGAAGTCATACCTGCAAAGACCGTGCAGGGAGAGATTGCAGCTTCCGAGAAAGATGCCAATAAAATTTCTTACACCCTCCATCAGCCACCGCGACTGAAATTCACCCTCGAAAAAATTGATCAGGATTTTTTTGAACCCATCAAGCAATGGTTGGGCGAAAACTATTTTAATAAATTCCCCTACGAGAAATTCGTTCGCGCTGATGAACCCTCGCAACAGAAAAAACTGCAATCGCATTACAAAGAAATACTGCCGTTGGCCGAACATAACCCGGTGATCGAGTTTGACCTCAGAACAGATGTGGTTTTTCACGATGGTCACCCGTTCGATTCCGGCGATGTGTTGTTCACTTATGAGTCGATCATGGACCCGAAAGGCACGTCACCAAGAAAATCCGATTACGAACCCGTGAAAAGTGCTGAAGTGTTGGGGCCACATAAAATCCGCATCACATACAAACGCCTGTTCTCACCGGCTATCGGCTCCTGGGCTATGGGCATCCTTCCCGAACACTTGCTCACTCAGGAAAAACTGGTTGAAGAAGCCAAAGCGAGAGGGCGCGACCCCAATATATTCACCCTGAGAGACAGCAACTTCGGCCGCCACCCCATAGGCACTGGGCCGTTCAAGTTTGCCGAGTGGAAGTCCGACGAGCAGATACGTCTCGTTCGCAACGACAATTATTGGGAAGGCGCACCGGAATACGAAGAATATGTCATGCGCATCATTCCCGATAGCCTGACTCAGGAAATGGAGTTCTACGCCGGAGCGGTAGATAACTACTCCGTGCAACCGCATCAGGTGGCACGGTTTTCTACCGATGATAAATATCAGAGCTTTTCCAGCCTTGGCTATTTTTACTCCTATATTGGCTATAACTTGCGTAATCCCTTGTTTGCCGACCGAGACGTGCGCGTGGCTCTCGGTATGGCGATTGATATCGACCCGATCCTTCAGTATATCCTCTATGGGGAAGGGGAGAGGGTCACCGGTCCCTATCCGAAAATCACCGACTGGTATGACCCTGCAGTGAAACCATTGCCCTACGACCCCAAAGGCGCACTGGCAATGCTGAATGCCAAAGGCTGGAAGAAAAATGCTGACGGCTGGCTGGAAAAAGATGGCAAGATATTTGAGTTCAACCTCATCACCAACAGTGGCAACCCTGTGCGAAAAAACATACTCACCATCGTGCAGGAAAGCTGGCGCAAGATCGGCATCAAATGCAATACGCAACTTTTCGAGTGGGCCGTGTTCCTGAAAGATTTTGTCAACTCCCTCAAATACGACGCATTAGTTTTAGGCTGGAGTATGGGCATCGATCCAGATCTGTACCAGATATGGCATTCCAGTCAGGCGGGTCCGAGACAGTTGAATTTTGTCGGCTATAAGAATGCCGAGGCCGACAGGCTGATAACAAGAATCCGCCGGGAATATGACCGACCTAAGCAGATCGCCATGGCGCGTGAGCTGCACCGCATGATCGCAAGAGACCAGCCCTATACATTTCTGTACGTGGCTAAATCCACCCAACTGCTGGATAAAAAAATTGTGATAGTAGAAACAGAAGAGGGCGGTGAGAAAAGCTATAAAAAAATCTATCCCACTAAAGACGGTAGAATCCACTACTATTTCAACAAATGGAAAAAATTGGCAACAATACCCACGTTCAGCCCTGCGGGCTGACTCCTCAGCGTGGGGCTAACGCTTTCACCCTCTTTCTTAAAGTACCCGTTCCGGGCATGAAGGCTTAGGGAAAATATCACAAGGGGCGGGGTGATTGACCACAAGTAGAGTCTGCCTGTCACCCTGAGCCTGACGAAGGGGCTAGTCTCCTTAAAAAAAAGCCTGTGACTCAAAGATGTGTTGGCGATGGTAGGAGAGGAACTCTGTATTTGGGTGAAATTTTTCGGGTAAGAAAATCGGTTTGCCGTCGTAAGCTAATATTGCGGAGTCAAAAAAAGGGTCTTCATTGGATGTCCTTGAGCGAGAAACGCTAACCGTCATTTTGTTCGTTATGGTAATGACTCCGATATCGAAGGCTTTATCATGTAAAACCGAGAGGCATAAACCATTTCTAGGATTAAGACGGTTCTTTTCATCTACACGCCAAGGAACTATATGGCTAGCTACTAATAAACTTGGAATAGCCATTCCAGAAATACAACATTTAGAGTTGTAGGCACTCAGGACTGAACGGCGAAAGAAATTTTGACCAACACGAGTGGTGGACTGAACGGCCTTGTTGCTACCAGTGTAGTCAACAGTTTTATTTTGCGAATAG
>JACNKA010000184.1 GCA_014382285.1 Nitrospinota bacterium
ACGCCTTATTACAACAAGCCGACTCAAGAGGGATTGTTCCAGCATTTTTCTGCTGTGGCGAAAGAGACCGACCTCCCCATTCTTCTTTATAATGTTCCCGGTCGCACTTCCATCAATATGGTGCCGGGCACTGTAGCGCGTTTGAGTTCCGTTAAGAATATTGTTGGCATTAAAGAAGCCTCCGGTTCTCTGGTTCAAGTCAGTGAGATCATTGATTCCTGTGGGCCGGACTTCGAAGTGATTTCTGGTGAAGACGCGCTGACCTGGCCGATTATGGCGATTGGCGGCAAAGGGGCGATCTCGGTGACGGCTAACCTGGTTCCGGATAAGTGCGCCAAACTGATTCAGGCGGCTCGTGCCGGAGATGTGGAAACGGCAAAAGCTCTTCACTATGAGTTGTTGAAGTTGAACGATATCATGTTTATTGAGACCAACCCCATTCCCGTTAAAGTGGCTCTGGCACTCATGGGCAAGATCGAAAACGAGTTCCGTCTGCCGTTGTGCGCTCCTTCAGAAGAAAATTTGTCTCAATTGAAGACTGTGCTTAAAGCTTATTCTTTATTTTAAATTACACGTATTCAAGCCGAGACAACTCTTGGCCAGCTAATTAACTTATTGCTAGTTACCAGCGGCGGTTCGCCGCTTCAAGCCGAGACAACTCTTGGCCAACTGATTAACTTATTGCTAGTTACCAGCGGCGGTTCGCCGCTAGGAGGAAGAACGTTGACGAAAATTCTTGTGATTGGTATTGCCGGGCGGATGGGAAAGACCATCGCCGGGTGCATTGAAGACACGGAAGGTGTGGGCCTGGGTGGAGGAACCGAGCGGGCTGGAAGCCCGGACCTGGGGAAGGATATAGGAGAAGTTGCCGGTATCGGCACCAAAGGTGTGGCGGTTTCTGATGATCTGGCAACAGCACTTGCAGTCTGCGATGTTGTGATTGATTTCACCACTCCCGAATCAAGTATGCAAACCTTGCAGATCTGTGCCGAACAGGGCAAGGCCGTGGTGGTGGGCACGACCGGGTTTTCACCGGAACAACGCGCAGAAATTGAGCAGATCGGCAAAAAAATTCCCTGTGTGGTGGCTCCCAATATGAGCATTGGTGTTAACGTGTTGTTCAAACTGGTGGCAGATGCTGCACGGGTGCTGGGCGATGCCTATGATGTGGAAATTGTTGAGGCACACCATAAATTTAAAAAGGATGCGCCGAGTGGTACTGCTGTTCGTATTTCAGAAATTGTTGCCGATTCTTTGGGGCGAAATCTCGAAGAGGTTGGTGTCTATGGAAGAAAAGGCATTGCCGTGCGTACTCCGAAAGAAATCGGCATTCACACTTTGCGGGCGGGAGACATCATCGGCGAGCATCGAGTTTTGTTTGGTGGCATGGGTGAAAATTTTGAAGTGTTCCACCGCGCCCAGAGCCGGGAAACTTTCGCCCGAGGCTCCATTCGTGCCGCTCAATGGATTTTAGGCCAACCTAATGGCGTCTACGATATGCAGGATGTTTTAGGGTTGCGCTGATAAAGGGAAAGATATGGACCCTTTTAAATTTGATCGTAGAAATTTCCTGAAGATATTTTCCCTCACCACCTTGTCGGCGTTGCTGCCGAAAAAAAATGGGTGGGCTGATGATTTCCGTAACGACAAAAATATTCCCAAGCAATACGTTCAGAATCGGGATACTCCTGATTTTCATATTCGCAGTGCTAATCCGTTTCTCGGTGTGGACATGCAAAGCTGGGGGCTGGCGATAGGGGGGATGGTTAAAAACCCCATCGGCCTGGCTTATGAGGACCTGTTCGGATTAAAAATGCATTCCCAGATTTCGCGGCTCAAGTGCGTCGAATGCTGGTCCGCCAAAGCCAAATGGGAAGGTTTCCGGTTTGAAGAATTGCTGAAACAGGTTCAGCCCGATCCGTCCGCCAAGTATGTTTATATCCAGTCCGCCGATTCCTACTACGAAAGTTTTGCGCTGGAAGAGTTGCTCCGGCCTCGTGTTCTCTTTGTCCTGCGTATGGATGGTCAGCCGTTGAGTCGGGATCATGGATTCCCCCTGAGGCTTATCATGCCTTCCAAGTACGGATACAAAAACATCAAATACATCACGAGTATCAAGTTTCTTGATTCCCGCAAACGCAATTACTGGTCTAACAACGGGCCTTATTCGGTGGATGGCACCATCCAGCCCGGAGTCGATCACCCTCTGGATTTAGACAAGAAACCCCTGCCGATCAACGGCGGCGAAGTCTTCCATTATTTTGATGAACGCCCCACCACTCGGCGTGGGGCTGTAATACCCCCTCATTAGCTTTCATGCCCCGGAGGGGTACAACGAGCAATAACTATTTTTGGCGAGAAAATGGTTATCTCGGCTTGATGGGACCTTGCCCGATTTTCTCGATAGACCAGAGAGGTTGCTTAAATCGTCACAGTTGGTTCTTCGCAATAGATAGTTATGTAAAGGTTTCCAGTATGATCCGTCTTTTTCTTCTTTTAATTTTCCTGTCTTCCTGCGATTCCCATAGTGTTAAGCAGATTGCGGTTGAGATTCCTGCGGGGGTTGTTGTTCCTGAAGAGATGGTCTATATCCCGGCGGGGGAATTTATCATGGGGGATACCTCCGAAGACAAAAATGGAAAGCCGGTGCAGTCTAAGGCATATCTGATTGACCTGTATGAGGTGAGCCACGAAGACTATAAAAAAACCAGACCAGAACATTCATTCAATCCGAAAAGAGCGCGTTGGCCGGTGGCATTTGTGACCTATGTCGAGGCGGAGTCTTTTTGTCAGGCGAAGGGCAAGCGTTTGCCCAACGAAATAGAATGGGAGAAAGCGGCGCGGGGTACAGATGGACGCAAATGGCCCTGGAAAATTTTTATCGATCACCCCAATAACGGGTTCTCAGGTTTTATGCCAGAGCCGGTGGATAAGAGACTGGACTGGATAAGCCCTTATGGCGTTTATGGCATGGGCCATAACGTCTGGGAGTGGGTGACGGATGATTACAAGCCTGAGTGGCAGACAGGGGAAGAAAAATTTAAAGTCATTCGCGGTGGCTTATTGCAGACTCATCTTACTATTAAATTTTCACCGGCATGGTTCCGCAATTGGATGGGCCCGGAAGAGAAACTGAACTTCATCGGGTTTCGTTGCGCTCAAGATATTTAAAAATGAAGGAATGGAGCCCTGCTTAATAATCGCCTCTCAGGTGGTCAGCGATTTCTTTAGCGGTGGACAGATAAAGGCTATCTTCAGACCCACCTGTGACACCTCCTGATACCCAGGAGTCGACTTCCCAGGCACCGACCATATCGCCTTTGTCATAAAGTGCAGCTTTGACGCGGAGTTGGGCTTTGGCGGAATCAGACATGCCCATGGTTGCGATCCGGGCCATTCGATTGCCTTCATCGAATTCTATAACTTTATACTTCAAGTGATAGCGGGCCTCTTTTCCGGCCAGAATATAACCGGTCTTTTGAAGATTTTCTTCAATGGCCCCCTGCAGTTTGGAGCCTGCATCCATGAGGCGGAAATCTTTCGATGTCATGTCCACGATCGAGATGGTATTTTCGGAATTGCTCCAGCTTTTTTTTGTGACGGAATCCACCCCCGAACAGGCCGGCAGAGCCATCAACAACACGATGATAATTTTAGGTAGCCAGTTCATAGTTGCTCCAGATGAGATTGCATCCTTCAGTCTGCATTCTAGCAAATAACGATTCTCGTATTCAATGGCTTATCTTGCCTATTGGAACCAGTGTAAAACTGCTTCCTCGAATTTACTGAACCAGAGCTGAACTTCTATGGGGATAAGGCTATTGATATAAGTCATATAGCCTGTTGCGAGAACGATGCCCAACGCGATCAACAGAATGCCACTGAACAGGTTGGTGGTATGCAGAAAAAAAGTTTTTCCTGCTACGGTGAAATCCCACCCCTTGCCGCGAAGGAGAGTCCAGAACAAACCGTCTTTGGGCAGGTTGCCGCATACCGTGGCAACGGCGATGAGAGGAAGCCCAAGCCCGACTGCATAAAAGAACAGCAGGAGCATTCCCTGGGCAACGGTTTTTTCCGAAGCTGCCAGCATGAGAATGCTGGACAGGATAGGCCCGACACAGGGAGTCCAGCCTAACGCGAAGGTTGCGCCAAACAAAAAATATCCTATAAATGTGGAAGTCGGTTTGCCCTGAAAGGTCGCGCCGGAAAAACCTTTTCCGAAAAGGGTCATGACACCAAAAACTCCCACGATGCCACCGCCGACTTGGGTGATTTGAAACATGTAATCCCTGAGGATCTGGCCCAAGGCACTGGCAGAAGCTCCCATCGCTACAAATAAGGAAGCCAGCCCGAAAAAGAAAGCCAGAGACATGAGGCCCATGCGCGCCCGGTCGGATTGTGCGGTCACCGCGAAATAAGCCGGAAGAATGGGCAATGTGCAGGGCGATAAGAAACTGAACACCCCGGCAATAAAAGCCAGTAAGGTCAGGGCAACGATTCCGGAATCAGGTAAATTGGGTTTGGGTTGGAAAGGGTTCAGGGGTGCGGATTTTTCTGTCGTTGTTTGTTCTCCCGATGAAGGCGGAGGTGTCAGGGAAGCCGCGCCGGTCTTCGCGAAGGCTGCGGTCACTGCTTTCAAAACAGCGGGCTGGGTTGTGCTGACACATCGGAATCCTACATCCGGTGCGGGTTCATCGGCATTGGAGTATTGCCGGTAACCGCTACGGGCGAACATCTTGATAGCTTGATTGTACAGGGCACCGGGGAAATGCCCGATTTCGCTGGCGGAATGGCCGCGCAGGACTTTTAAACCTGTCTGATAATATTCGCTTTGATAGGTGCTTCCTTTATAAGGCAGGTAATCGTTATCCACCCATTCCCACACATTGCCGATCAGATCATGAACGCCTTCCGGGCTGGCACCTTTGGGAAAAGAACCGACCGCCACAGGCTGACTTTTGCTGCCGGGTCGATCTGAAAGGTTTGCCCACTTTTCCTGAAAGGTGTCTCCCCAAGGATATTCCCGGCTGTCTTTACCTTTCGCGGCTCGCTCCCATAATTTTTCCGAGGGTAATTTTTTTTTCGCCCACTGGCAAAAGTTTGCCGCATCATACCAACTGACGTGTGTTACCGGCTCGTTATCTTTACCTTCTGGAAAGTTTACGCCTTGCCAGTTCGAAGGCGGGATGGCTCCCAGATCATCGATATATTTTTTATAGCGTTTGTGGGTGACCTCATAACGGTCAATATAGAATTCCTTAAGGAAAATTTTTTGTTGCGGGGTTTCGTCAGCATACCAGGGTTTTGGGATACCCAGAGAAAGTGCCTCGGCGGCATTGTCTTTTTTGTTCGTGCCGAATAAAAAAGGGCCGGGCGGAATATAAACCATGTCCCCTTCAAGAGAGTGATCGGATTGAGCCCATCCCTCATGTGGGCAGAGTAAAAAGATGCTGAACAGAGACAGGGCGAGCCCTCTTGCGAAACGGGAGAACAGACTATGGGTCGGATTTTTTGTAGACAGGGATTTTCTCATGGACAAGGGGTTCAGTTCGCCAAAAGGTTTTCAAAGTACAGGATGTTGTCCGGGCTGGCCCAGTCTTCCGCTCCTCTCAGCTCACCGATGATATTGCCTTCCGGGTCTATCATAAAAGTGGTGGGCAGGCTGACCACGCCAAATTTATTGCTGGCTTGCAATTGCTGGTCGAGAAGGACAGGGAAGGAAAGTTTATGGGCTGTGATAAAAGGCTCTACAATTTGCGCTCCGAACATATCGTTGGAGACAGCAAGCAGGGAAAATTTTTTCGATTTGAAGCGCTGGTACAGGGTTTCCAGAGAGGGCATTTCCATTTTGCAGGGACCGCACCAGGTGGCCCAGAAATTTACCAGAACGTATTTACCTCTTTGCTGACTGAGGCTGACTTCTTCTCCGTTGAGAGATTTGAGGGTGAAGTTTGGTGCCGGTATGGTTGGTTCTGCCAGGGCAAAGGTCGAAGAAAACAATAGCACGACACAGGTAGATGCCAGGCGGTAAAATAATGCAGTTCTTTTGTTGAAGTTCATAACGGCCTTGTCCTGGATGGAAAAAGATCGGGGATTAAATATGCCAGTAATAAAACATGCCCCGGATATCCGGGGCACTCGGGGCAAATTGGAAAAGAGGAGAATTTATTCTACCGCTTCGACGCAACGTACCATTGGAATGGCTTTTTTCAAGGCTTTTTCAATGCCCATCTTCAGAGTCATGGTGGAACTGGAGCAGGAAACGCAGGCCCCTACGAGCCGCACTTTTACAACGCCATCATCAATATCCACCAACTCAACATTGCCACCATCTGCAATGAGCATGGGCCGCACACTCTCCAGCACTTCTTCGACTTCTTCTCTCATAAGACCTCTTTTCTTAAGGTACAGCGTCACGCTGGACTCAAATTGCTATAACTTTGTTAAGATAGCAAAGAGTTATCTCGGCCCAACCAAGCCTTTGCTCAGTGGCCTCCACGGCTAGCCGCCGTTTACCAGTGATTCTTTTTTTTCAAGAAGCTGTTCATTTGTTTCGACGTGTTCAGGATCTTTGGGAATGCAGTCAACAGGGCAGACTTCCACGCATTGCGCTTCCTCATACCATCCTACACATTCCGTGCAACGTTCCCATTCAATCACAAAAATGTCATCTCCTTCTGAAATAGCTTCATTGGGACATTCAGGTTCGCAGACACCGCAGTTCACGCAATCTTCATTGATGAGCAGAGCCATAAAGGATTCTCTCCCTAATAATATGTTGTGATAGCGAACTCAGGATTTAATCCGAAGCTCGCTCAAAAGTTTTTGATTCCGGGCTCCAGTTGAACATAGCCTGATCCCGGATTTTTTTATCATAAACGGAAATCACCAGATAGCTGGCTTCCGGATAATTTGGTTCACCGTCAAACAACGCCATTCTCGAATCCTCCTCTGAGAAATAGGCATCATGTTCGGGATGAGAATGATAGAAAACCTTGATCGGAAGTTGTTTTGACTCGACTTCCTTTAAAATTTTCATCAACTCCACAGGGTCAATATTATATGCCGTGCGGGCATCCCGGACAAATGTTTCCGGGTCCTTTTCATGGAGCTTGTTTTGAATGTTGGTGCATCGAAAAAGAATGTCCTGATCGTTTCGACCCACTTTCCCAATCACGATACCGCAACACTCAAAAGGGTATTCCTCAACTGCGTGACGATGAATCTCGTCCAACTGATCTTTTGCAAGTGGGGACATACAACATTCTGTGACGTTTGGCTTTTGTTGTCAAATAGTTTTGGTCGATATACTGCTGCTTCAGGGGTGAGTTTTGACGACCAGATCGTCATTAACGGTGACTTGGCAGGCCATGCGGAAGTCTGCGGGCTTTTTAGCTAGTTTTTCTGTTTCGGTCTCATTGCGAGGCTCCACGTTTCCTGCAACAATCTTTACGGTGCAGGCGGTACAAAGACCTCGCCCCCGGCAGTTCAGAATTTTATGAATATGGGCATAAATGCTGAATTTATTGCGGATCGCCGCTTGCCGAAGGTTTTCTCCAGATTCGACCTGAATGGTGCGATTCTCTCTCTCAAAATGAACTTTATGCATGACTGACGTCCGGGGAATTTAAGTTTTCCAGATCATACCGGACTCGACACCCCCTCCGCAATCATTTTCTGCTGGGCGCAGGGCCAACACTGCATTGCCCATGGAGCAAGCAACACCATCAAGCGCAGGTGATATTCTGCCGCAACTTTCTTGCCTCGGTTTGATCTATATAATCCCCTCCCTTCATAGGGAGGGGCATGGGGAGGGTTGGCTGGTTTTAAGATTTTGCTAGCAACGTGTAGTTAATTGAGGGCTTGGCCTCTTCACTAAAGCTTGGGCCTTACGTGGTGATGAGGCACGATTAACTAATATCTATTTGTCAGGTAGTTGCATAAATGTTTGGATTTCATGGTCTAATTTTTCAAAGAAATCGGTTAGAACACCAATAAGCTCACTTATAAATTTTGGGCTAAGTGACACATTACCACCAGAGCAGCCTGCTAATGTTGAAGATTTGGAAATAAATTTATTTAGCTTGTGATCTGGATCGGGGGGGAAGAAGACCGCCATTATGTACAATTTGATTCCTGAGTTCATTGACAGACTTTATATATGACCATTCAGGGTTTAAATTTGATAAATCAAAATCTACGACTTTGGTTAGATATAGTCGTGCTCTCTCGATACCCTTGCCATTTAAATGTTTTAATTCAACCTTGCTCTCGACACATCCCGATAAAATTTGACACAATCCATTTAATTGATTTTCAAAAAAATTAAAAATTGTAATGTCCAAAGACTCTCTATGTATTGCAGGATATTTGACTTGATTGAGGTGTGAGTCCCAAGCATAGCTTGCCGCTATGTCGTGAGTTCTTGCCTCAGGATATTTTTTGATTAGGTCGTCAATTGCACCTGCAAGCGTATTGTCTTCTTTTTGCCAAGCGGTTTCAGTTGCAAAATGGAACTGATTGAACTCAATAAGTTCATTTTTCACGTCATGGCAATGAGTGCATAAACCGTTTACAAAATAATCGATATTAGAAATTTTCTTCAAAGATTTGCTCCCAACTATTTTGTTGTGGACAAATAAATTTCAATGCACTTCAGTCCAGAGGTGGCGAAGACCTTTGGTTCTGATAATTCTAAAGCATCCAACCCTCCCCTTACCCCTCCCTATGAAGGGAGGGGATATAGAGGTTCGAATAACATATTAATATGTTTCTGAATCGCCGGCTCCTTGAAGTAGTTCGCGAGGACGTATTCATCTAAGCCGAGACAACTCTTTGTCCGCCAGAAAGAGCCATTGCCAATTGTCACCGGCGGCTCGCCGGTTAGGAGCAGGCTTCTATTTGTATGAAATCGCGTAGTTGGCCTTTGCCCCAGTAGCCGTAAAACGCGCTTCCTACTGTGGTGCAGGAGGTGGTCATGTGGACGCACTGTTTTTGCCCGTTGTCGCCTTTTAATACTCCGACTTGCGAAAATGGAGGGATGCATCCTCCGCAATTAGCGCATTGGGTGGAATAGTGTTCGCATAATTTATGCAGACAGGGCTGGCAGATTATCGGGTCGAACAGATAAATTTCTTCCCCTTGATATTCAATCACGGTGGGAACCGTGTTCACAGGAGCTTTACATTCCTGACAAACGGGGGATGGGCTCATAGCAATTTAAATTAACCGATACAGACTTTTTTCATATTCTGAAAATCATCGAGAACCGCTCCGGCTCCCTTGACGATGCTGAGGAGGGGATCTTCGGGAATAAAGACTTTCAAGGTAGTTTTTTCTTCGATCATCTTGTCCAGCCCACGTATGAGAGCACCACCGCCAGTAAGATATATGCCATTGGAGTGAATGTCGGAAGAAAGTTCTGGCGGGATTTTTTCCAGAGCACGCATGATGACTGTGACAATATTGGTCAGGGGTTCTTTGAGTGCTTCGCGGATTTCGTCATCGGCTATGGGGATGGACATGGGGACACCCGTTTTAACATTCAACCCTCTGACTTCAGTCGTCATGGTTCCCGGTTGTGGAAAGGCACTGCCAATTTCCTTTTTGACGCGTTCGCCTTCGAACACGCCGATATTCAGGTGATGCTGGAGCCGCATATAGCGGACGATGGACTCATCGATTTCGTCACCGGCTACACGTACGGATTCGCCATAAGCGATGGCAGATAAGGAAATGACCGCGACATCTGAGGTGCCACCGCCGATATCGATAACCATGTTTCCTTCAGGCCGGTGTACGGGAATGCCAACGCCGATTGCGGCGGCCATGGGTTCTTCCACAAGATGGACTTCCCGGATTCCTGCCATGAGGGAAGCGTCAATCACTGCTTTTTTTTCGACCTGGGTGATGCAAGTCGGCACGCCGACAACCATGCGGGGTTTAAAGAACCGGTGCTGGCTCAGGACTTTTCTAATGAAATATTGAATCATCCGGTTGGTGATGTCAAAGTCGGCAATGACACCGTCTTTCATGGGCCGGATGGTATTGACTCGGGAGTGTGTGCGTCCATACATTTTTTTTGCTTCGATTCCAACTGCTTCAATGGTGTTGTCATCCACATTCACGGCAACGATGGAAGGCTCGTTCAACACGATCCCTTTTTCGGTGATGTAAATGAGGGTGTTTGCCGTGCCCAGATCCATAGCGATATCGGTGGAGAACAGGCTGAAAATATTATTGAATAGTTTTGTTATCATGCCATTGCTTTCTTTTTCTGGGTCAGCCGGTTGCGTGAAAGGTTAATGAGGTTGAATAGTTCTTTTCCTTCCTCGGGATAAGCAGAAAGTCCCCATTGAAATTGTGCCTGTATGGAAACCCCTTTTACATATAGCGGGTTGTATTCCAGCAGGTGTTTAAGTTTTGATGTCAAGAGCTCCACATCTTTTTGGCTGCGATCCATGAGCAAGATTAGAAAACAAGTTTCTGACAGGCGGAAAACAAATTTAGGAGATGGAACCACCTTCGAGAACAAGGCCATTGCTTGCTTCAGGTAAGCATCGCCGTGGTCAACGCCGTGGGCTTCATAAAGTTCAGCTAGATTGGTGATATGGAACGTAAGAAAAAATACGGGGTCTTTGGACTTGAAAACTTCTTCGGATAACGAGAGATGATATTCCGTCAAAAACCGGTGATTAGGCACCCCTGTGATGGGATCAAGATTTTTGTCATAAACCCATCGATCTTTAGTGTCTGCACAGAACAGGGCAGAGGCGGCGGCAGAAACGATTAGCGCCAGTTTGTCCAGATCGGAGTGGCTCACTCCTTCGGATTCTGCGGAGCCGATGAGAAGGACTCCATAAAGTGTATCGTTATGTTGAATGGGCAGGGCGGCTGCGCATTGCAGGTCTTCGGGTTTTTCGTCCTCTGCAAATATAACTGCTTTTCGGCCTTCATGAGTTTGCAAGAGAAGAGGTGATTTGTTCTTTGCGCAGGAACCCACCAGCCCCCTGCCAAGGCGCACCTGGGTTTCCGAAAGGTCATTAGCAAAACCTCGGTGGCCGATGATTCGCCCCTCCGACTGGTTTTCTTCGAACCAGATCACGGCGATAGCAGGGCAGGGAATCAGGGATAAGGGAATCTGCGTCAATCGATCCGCAACGGATGATCGGTCTGGTGATTCGGCAAGAAACCGGCAGTAGGAATTGATCTCCTGCAAAATTGGTTGCGCCGATGATGATGTTTCGGGGGTTTTCGATTCCAGACTCCAGGCAATCTGCTGGGTGAATTCAGATAATATTTTTTGTAGTTTGATGGAGAACTGGTAGCGCTCCTTGGTGTCAATAGCAAGCACTGCTACTTGATCTCCATAAATGACTGGAAGGGCAATAAAACTTTTAAGGTCCTCATTTTTTTTGTAGATGCCGAGAAAGCGGGTGTTCTGGTCAAAGTTTTCGATCAATTGCGGTTTGCGTGTTTGCGCCGCCAGACCAATAGGACCTTTGCCAACGGCAATTTTCGCTCCTCTGTCCAGATTGCGGCTGAGGGTGAAATGTTCGCGCAGGACGAGTTCTTTTTTGCCCGGCTCTATCGTGAACAAGGCGCAGGTGTAGGCATCGGCAACGTTGCCGATCAGTTCAATGAGATGCCCCAGAATGATGTTGGGTTGAGTCATAATTCTCGCATAAGGCTACAGGCCTCTTTTTCTCATCATGTCCTTATAATCTTTAACCGCTTCTTTGCTGACTGCGATTGCGGCGACTTCATATTCAGGAATGGTGCCGGGTTTCATTTCCTTGACCCGCACAGCCTGGCAGTCGATGATTTTTTTTTCTCCGGTTGATGGCACTCTGAAGGAAACTTGTAAAATATCTCCATCAATGACCGTTCCCTTCACAGAAAAAACCAAACCGTTGATCGACATTTCCTGAATGATGATTTTATGAAGCTTATAAAAGAATTCCTTTTCCCGTTCGATTTCAAGGTCCCCGAAAATTTTGACCTTGGCCCTTTTGCCTTTTCTTTTCCCCAGATCGGCGTCATACTTTGATCGGATCAACTCATCCAGATTTTTTCGAATTATAAGAAGGTCTTCAGTCGGCAGGCTCTCGAGAGAAGCCATGATTTTTTCTGTCATGGTGAAGCAGTCGGGGGTGATTCAGGTGAACCAGAAACGTTAGAGAAGGGTCCGAAAATCTTGCTTTCGGACAATAAAGTTATCTTATAGTGAGGGGGGGATAGCTGTCAATCATTTTAAAATCAATCTGTTCAATATTTTAAGGTTGATTTGCCGGGTAACAAAATCGCTTGACAGAGGTGGTACTCGTTTATATACTCCTCTCCTCTTTATTGAAGAATGGTCACCGTTCTTAATATTCAAGTGAGGGCGGGTAGCTCAGCTGGGAGAGCACCGGCCTTACAAGCCGGGGGTCACAGGTTCGAGCCCTGTTCCGCCTACCATTTAGCAGACGACCGCGGGGTCGTAGTTCAGTTGGTTAGAACGCCGGCCTGTCACGCCGGAGGTCGCGAGTTCGAGTCTCGTCGACCCCGCCATTTGTA
>JACNKA010000160.1 GCA_014382285.1 Nitrospinota bacterium
CGTCAAAGGAACGCCGCTTGATCATGTTCCCATACACCACATTTGACTATAACTCAGATTGAATCCGTTATTTGAAACTGCCCTAAACGAATGTCTATATTTTTTTCTTTATAAATATTGTTGAAAACCATAAATGCATCTTCTATTCCTGTAACTCCTCCACGCTCATCAAAGAAAAAATAGAAATAGTAGGAAATATCTTTTTTCAAAATTCCACTGGTTAGAATTTTTGCCGAGAAGGGTGCTTGCTGGTCGAACGTCACGCCACCATCATCGCGCACGCGGTAGAAGGAATCGACACGGATCGCAAAAGGAAAATGTTCGTGTAGCAACAGTTTATTTTCTTCAATTTCGTCTACATGATCTTTTGGGTCTTCTTCGGGCATTTGATAGCCATTGCCAGCAAAGTTCTGACCAAAATTGTTCAGTTGCGGAAAGCCTGTGTGGCACATGATGCAACTCAGCTTATATTTTCGAGCAAACAAAGGTATCGCTGAAGCCGTTTCAGCCAGAAAACAGGTCAACAAAAAAGCTGCGATAATAAAGTTCAGTTTTTTAATCTCAGTGCCGACCATATTTCTCCTTATCAAACTTTAAAATTAACAGTTTTTAATCAAATTCCACATTGAAGTAGAGCCAAGCACTAGCGACTCGAACAAGATTCTGATGCTAATGTTATCAGTGTAATTGTAAATCGCATACCTAAAAAAACACCACAATTAGTCCACTTCAAAACCACTGCGAGATCTTTGCCCTACTGTCACAAAAAAGGCTCAGTCAAATTGACTAAGCCCTTTTAAATCAAATTAGAGGAGGCAGAAGAAACATCGAAGCAAAAATCAAAAATATTGCCCGTAGTGGGTAAGTTGTCCCTCCGCGAAGGAGTGGAGGCGGGAGGAGATTGATTTTTTGCCTCAATGGATATGTGTGCTTAACAAATTCGGGGTAATTGTTCTCCACTTAACATATCCAGTATTCGGGAGGTTCCAATCTGTGTTTTCAGGATCACCGTTTCTTTGGGCGCCTCCATAACGGTTCCAATTATGCTAGCCTGACTCCCTAATTCATCCTTTCGCATTACTTCCATTGCGTATTTTGCATGATCTGCTTTAACAAAAACAACAAATCGGCCTTCATTGGCAACATAAAAGGGATCCAACCCTAAAATTTCACAAGCACCTTTCACATCTTCCCTGACAGGTATTTCAGATTCGATGATATTTATAGAAACTGCGGAAGTTTGCGCCATTTCAATTAGAGCCGTCGCAAGACCTCCGCGTGTTAGATCTCGCATGCAATGAATTTCAATACCGGCATTGATTAGGTTTTGAACAAGGTGTGAAACTGCCGCGCAATCACTCTCGACTTGGTCTTGAAACCCCAGGCCTTCACGAGCGGCCATGATGGCTATTCCATGTCTGCCAATATCGCCGCTGAGCAATACCACATCGCCCGGCTGAATACTCTTTGGATGAATTTTCAAGCTATGTTCTATCACTCCCACACCAGATGTATTGATAAAGATCCCATCCCCTTTTCCTTTATCCACCACCTTGGTATCTCCCGTTATAATTTTAACGCCTGCATGGTCAGCAGACCTTTTCATAGCCTGGACGATGGTCCAGAGTAATTCCATCGGGAGGCCTTCTTCTAAAATAAAAGCCGCGGTGAGATAAAGAGGTTGGGCACCACACATGGCAAGATCGTTTACGGTGCCATTAACCGCAAGGCTGCCGATATTTCCGCCGGGAAAGATAAGAGGGCGGACAACATAGGAGTCGGTGGTCAACGCAAGTTTCTCAGACGGGATGTTAATAACAGCTCCGTCATGTTGCGTTTCAAGTTCGGAGTTATTGAAGGCCGGTCGGAATAACTTTTCAATCAGTTGGTGCGTTAGTTTTCCACCCCCTCCATGCGCCAAAGTGATGAAAGAAGATGAATCTATTGGCAGAGGGCAGTTAGAAAAATCTTCGTTATTCTTATTCATGACTAAACCGATTGATAACGATAATAAGCGGCACAAGCCCCTTCTGTAGAGACCATAGTGGCCCCGAGAGGAGATTCTGGTGTGCAGGACTTCCCAAAGGCTTGGCATTCATTAGGCTTTTTTATCCCCTGTAATACAAGGCCACTAATGCATTCTGTTGACCTCTCTTGGCTGTGAACTTCGTGGGGGAATTTATTTTCAGCATCAAACTGGGCATAGGCCTCTCTAAGACCCAATCCACTTTGCGCGATCTCGCCGATTCCACGCCAGTGTCTAGCAACAATTTGAAATACTTCTTGAATTATTTTTTGTGCCGATAGATTGCCTTCCTTCCGGACGGAGCGGGAATATTGGTTTTCCACTTCAGCACGTCCTTCTTCTAATTGTTTGACACATAGATAAATGCCTTGAAGAATATCTAAAGGTTCAAATCCGGTAACGACAATAGGGATACGATACTGTTGCGAAATGGGTTCATATTCTTGATACCCCATTACCGTGCATACGTGCCCAGCGGCTAAAAACCCTTGAACTCGGTTTTCTGAAGACCCTAATATAGATCGAATAGCTGGCGGCACAATAACCTGGGAAACCAGAAAAGATATATTATTAATGTCATCCAATTTAGCTTTGTAAATAGCCATGGCATTAGCAGGTGCAGTTGTTTCAAATCCGATGGCGAAAAAAACCACCTCTTTCTGTGGGTTGTCCTGAGCAATTTTGAGCGCATCCAAAGGGGAATATACGATGCGAAGATCACCGCCTTTGGATTTCACTGTTAATAGATTCTCTTTGGAGCCGGGGACACGTAGCATGTCTCCGAACGAACAGAAAATCACATTGGGCTGAGCTGCGATATGAACGGCTTTATCAATCAAATTAATCGGGGTGACGCAAACGGGACATCCAGGGCCATGCAGCAGGGAGATTGTCTCAGGCAATAGATCCTGCAAACTGTATTTTGCAATAGAGTGCGTTTGACCGCCGCAGATTTCCATCAGGGTCCAGGGTCGAGTGGTGGATTTCCTGATCGCATTGGCAAACAGTTCGGCTTCCTTGGAGTTTCGATACTCATCGACGTATTTCATGAAAGATCCGGGTTATCCATAGCATTCAATTCATGCAACGTCTCAAAAACCCGATGGGCTTCTTCTTCATTGAGGATACTGATGGCAAATCCGACATGGACGATCACATAATTGCCAACTTTTGCTTCAGGCACATAAGCCAAATTGATTTCTTTCGAAATTCCTCCGAACCCGACTTGACCGATTCTCATCAAGGGGTCATCTCCAGAAATACTTATTATTTTACCGGGTACTGCTAGACACACGGGACACCTCCCTTCTTTTTCCAAACCAGGAAGCCGCAAAGATTTGACCGAGAGAAAGGCCGCCATCGTTAGGGGGGATTCTCTGATGCCAATAAGGTTGAAAGCCTTCACGGCGCAACCGATAAACCGCCCGCTCTGTTAAATATTTATTTTGAAAGCATCCACCCGATAAAACAACTCGTTCTTCACCGACACGTTTCGCTACAGAGACAATAGATTCCGCTAAAGTATTATGAAATTTGGTGGCCATGAGATTAAGGCTACATTTTTTTGACATATCGTTCAATAATTCGCGGATCAGAGGTGCCTCATCCAGTTGAAATTTCAAGTTCAAATCGTATCCATCCAGAAAATTTTTATTTCTTTCAAAATTCAACATTTTATACTCATCCTCGATTAATCCTGCAGGATAAGAACTTTCAGAAAGAGAGCCCTGTGTCAAAAACTCAAGCTCCATAGCCGCTTGTCCTTCAAAAGAGTTTATTTGTCGAACTCCTGCCATGGAAGCTACGGCATCGAACAACCGCCCGCAACTGGAAGTCATCGGGCAATTGAGGTTTTTATTGAGCATGGTCTTTAAAACAGTTAGCTCTTCAGAAGTAAATGCTTCCAGGAGTTCGGGGCGATCAAAAACAGCTTCTCCTAAAACTCCATAAAGAAGCCCCAGGGCGCTTCGCCGGGGTTCGTTCATCGCGGCATCACTGCCCGGTAACGGAAATGGACGCCAACAAGCAATTCGGTGAATCGACTCAGATGTAACGTGAAAAAATTCTCCCCCCCATACAGTTCCATCCAAACCATATCCAGAGCCGTCCCAAGCAATGCCTAATAACGGACCTTCCAGGTCATGCTCTGCCATACAAGAAAACACATGCGCGACATGATGTTGAACAGGAATATTAACACCCTGTTTCTTTTTGGCCCAGTAAGTCGATGGATAGTCGGGGTGAAAATCACAAACGACTGAGCCGGATTGAAAGCCATAAAGCTCAGTTAAAGATGCAAAAGTATCCTCAAAAGCCGATGAGGTCTGCACGTTTCCTAAATCCCCTATATGCTGGCTCACAAAAACATTATGGTCCTTTGCTAGTGCAATGGTATTTTTGAGGTATCCGCCCACCGCTACCAAAGGTGAAAGTATTTCCTTAAATGCTATGGGTGCAGGTGCGTAGCCTCGGGCTCGGCGCAGCACTTGTTCAAAACCTAAAACCACTCGAACTATCGAATCGTCAACATGTCTCACGATGGGTCGATTGTGTACAAGAAAAAAATCTGCAATCCCTTGAAGTCGAGTTAACGCTTCGTCTTCATCAATGCAAATCGTTTCGTTGGAAATATTTCCACTGGTGGCGACAATTGGGGAACCCACCTGACCTATTAGAATATGGTGCAATGGAGTTGAAGGAAGCATCACCCCCAGATAGGGGTTCGAAGGTGCCACTTCGCAAGATATCCCGATTTTTTTATTTTGCGCGTCTGTTCCTGGCTTGCGTTGCAGTAAAATAATCGGCGATTTAGGAGAAAGTAATATCCCTTCCTCAAGGGCAGATAATTCACACGCACTCTTTACGCTTGCCAGAGAGGGAAGCATTAGGGCAAAAGGTTTTTCTTCTCGATGTTTTCGATTGCGCAGCCGCCGAATGGCCTGGTCATCGCATGCGTTGACCATTAAGTGAAATCCTCCCACTCCTTTAACGGCAACGATCAACCCTTCATTCAAGGCATTTGCTGCCTGTTCTAAAGCATCTCCGTTTTGTGACAAACAAGTTCCAGAGAAATTCCAAAACTCCAGATGAGGGCCACAATCCGGGCACGCGTTAGGTTGGGCATGAAATCGACGGTTCTGTGGATTTTCATACTCGCTTTGGCAGGCTCCGCACATTTGAAATTGCTTCATCGAAGTATGCTGGCGATCATAAGGCAAGGCTTCGATGATACTGAACCTGGGGCCGCAATGAGTGCAATTGGTAAATGGGTATAGGTGCCTCCGGTTGGAGGGGTCGAATATTTCCCGAAGGCAATCGGCACAGGTTGCCATGTCTGGCAAAATTGGCGTTGACTTGTCTCCCGAGTTTTCACTAGCTCTTATTTTAAAATATTCATAACCTATGGGATCAAGATAAGATGACTCTAGTTCTTGCAGCACAGAATTAGGAGGAGCATCCTCTTGCAGTCGCCTTAAAAATTCTTCAAGGGCTGAAGGATAACCTTCCGCCTCTATCGAGATACCATTGGGCGAATTTTGGACCCAGCCTGTTAATCCAATTTCTTGAGCAAGTTGGTAAACAAAAGGACGAAACCCGACACCCTGCAATAACCCTCTAAGGGATAACCGTACTCGATTAGGAGTCTGTGTATTAATCATCAAACTATTCTTCTTCAACTTCGACGCTGTCCAGCAATATTTCCTGGGCATGCGGGTCATTCAAATCGGTCGATATTTCTATGTCCAATTGAGCTTGTTCGGCGCAACTTCCCTGTGCCGCTTGCACAAAATGCTCTCTGAAATGATCGGCTGAAATATGTGAAAGCGCACCGAGTTTAACTTTTACGCGGACGATAGCATTTCCTGATTGCTCTTGCCCAATGGCATTGATCTTGCGCATTAAATCTACCATCAACGATTGTTCGTGCATGCACCCTCTTTAAAGTGATGAAGATAATTGTTGCATCATTTCGCCAGTAATCAACTCCATCGCCTGTTCAACTTCAGGAGACAAAATCTCCCCGGGTTGAAAGTTTTTTCCTTCAACTCCATACAATTGAAGTTGCTCAGGAAGTTGACCTAAAGTCCGCGCCAATTCAATGGCCTCCGCTACACCAAAATTATGGCTCGAGCAGGAAAAATATTTTGATGGAATGGATTCCTTTGACGCGTCCAAACGATGGATGCTTCCGAGAAGTGCTCCTGAAGATACCGCATCAATGATCCAAACATGGTCATAGCCCTTCCAAGCCTCCATGAGGGAAGTCCCCTCTCCGCTTTGCTCCAGCACCTTGATGCGATCAGATTCTATATCTTTCAGTTTCCGGGCGATCAGGATTCCCACGGCATCATCGCAACGATATAGATTGCCAATGCCAATGATTAAAATTTGTGGTGTGTTATTAGATACGTTCAATGTCCAACTTTAAAAAATGTGTCGCACACGATATGCACGGATCATAATTGCGAATTGCTTGTTCGCATTGCCAAGTTAGCTTGTCCTGAGGCAGGTCCAGGTATTTTGGGACAAAATGCCAGAGATCATTTTCAATGGTTTTCTGATTTTGAGAGGTTGGTGGAACAATTTTAGCGTCCAGAATTTTTCCGCTCTCATCGATTTTATAACGGTGGTACAAAATTCCACGCGGCGCTTCCGTGCAGGAAAATCCTTCTCCCCTGCAAGGCACAGCTTCCTCAAAAGGCCGATCTGGCTCCTGATAGGATTCAATAATTCGCAAAGCTTCATCACAAGCATACAAGGTTTCAACACTTCGAACGATGATGCTTTTGAAAGGATTATTGCACACCCCTTTCAACCCCGCTTCTTCCGCCGCCTGGCGGGCCAGAGGTGAGAGCCGGTCAAAATTCAGGTTAAAGCGAGCCATGGGGCCAACAAAATACGATCCGCCTCCTTTTAATGTCGAATGCAAGGCATTGGAATGTTCGACATGTTCTTCTTTGAAATTTTTTTCATAGTCCGCAATATTTATGTTCAAGCCTTTATTGGATATCAGCCTCCCTTCATTGAAAGGGTATTCATCGGGGTGGCTCAATGCAACAAACTCATAATCCTGCTCAAAATCCTGGAAAGGGAATTTAGCCGTCCACCGTACAGTTTCCAGTGCTGCGTCTCGGGCCCATTTTAAATTTTCACTCAACACGCTCAATTCTTTTTTTGAAAACACTTTGTAAAAACCACCGACTCGGACATTGATTGGATGAATTTCCCGTCCCCCGAGCAGAGCCACAATTTCATTGCCGGCTTTTTTCAGCTTCAATCCCCGCTCAACAATAGCTTTATGGTCTTTTGCCATTCGAATGGCGTCTTCATAACCTAGGAAATCGGGAGCGTGCAACATATAAATATGAAGCACATGGCTTTCAATCCATTCGCCGCAATAGATCAAGCGGCGCAGATCACGCAAAGGGCCCTGGACATTCATTCCCAATGCATTTTCCATGGCATGCACCGCACTCATTTGATAAGCCACGGGACAAATGCCACAAATTCTCGCGGTGATATCGGGGGCTTCCCTGAAATCGCGACCTCTCAAAAAGGCCTCGAAAAAACGGGGTGGCTCGAAGATTTTCAACTTCACATCGCTGACCTTATCGTCCTCGATTTTTATATGAAGAGCTCCTTCCCCCTCTACCCTGGCAAGGTAATCGACCTTAATGGTTTTAGTCTTTTTCTTCATTTACCTGGCTCTCTTTGCAAAAAGCATCTGAACCTGCATTAAAACTGCGAAATGCTCGTACCATTTCGTCACTGGTTTTGCCATTGCTTATTAACCACTTGGCAAGCGAATCCGTGTTGGGGTTTTCTTTTGGTCCGAAACATCCATAGCAACCTCGATTGTATGTGGGACAAAGCGCGTCACAACCCGCATGCGTGACTGGACCCAGGCACATTGTCCCCTTGCCCACCATCACGCAAACCGTTCCCTTCCGCTTACACTCTACACACGTGCTGTGTTCAGGGGTATTTGGTTTTCGGTTGCTCAGGAATGCACTGATAACCTCCACCAATTGCATTTTGTTGATAGGACAGCCTCGCAATTCAAAATCGACTTTGACATGAGTTGAAATGGGTGTGGATTTATCCAGGGTCGAAATAAATTCAGGGCTGGCATAAACGATAGAAATAAATTCATTAATGTCTTTAAAATTTCTTAATGCTTGGATTCCACCTGATGTGGCACAGGCACCAATGGTAATTAGGACTTTGGAAAGACGGCGGATTTCCTGAATACGTGTCATATCATGAGGAGTTGTGATGGACCCCTCAACCAAAGATAGGTCATAAGGGCCTTTGATGACCGCCCGGGATGCTTCCGGAAAATTGGCAATTTTGATTTCCTGCGTGATAGCAAGCAGTTCGTCCTCACAATCCAAAAGACTCAGTTGGCACCCATCGCAGGAAGCAAATTTCCACACTGCAACTTTTGGTTTTGATGAGTTGGCCATATTTAAAGTTCTCGCGTCGAAATAAAAGGCTTGATGCGGTCATAACGAAATACGGGGCCATCCTTGCAGATAAACGCAGGGCCAAATTGGCAATGACCGCAAAAACCCACTGCGCATTTCATGTTGCGTTCCATCGTGATATAAATATTTTTCTCCGCCAATCCTGCATGGACCAGTTCCAAAACCGAAAATTTCATCATGATTTCTGGACCGCAAATCATGGCAATGCAGTTCGAAGGATCAAAGGAAACCCGGGAAACCAGCGTTGTGACCACTCCCACATTTCCCTTCCAACTTCGGTCGCCCGTATCAATAGTATCCTTGACCTGGATGCCATGTTTTTTCTTCCATATTTCAAACTCAGGATGAAACAATAAATCTTCCTTTGTTCTCGATCCATACAGAAGGGAAATATCTCCATATTGGTCGCGCCGGGAAATCAAGGCATACAAGGCCGGACGCAACGGAGCAAGACCAATGCCTCCCGCCATGATGACGACATCCTTGCCTTTTCCTTCCTCTATAGGCCAGGGGTTGCCAAAAGGTCCACGCAAACCCACTTTCTCTCCAGGTCTTAAATTTATGAGAGCATGAGTCACTTTACCCACATCACGGATAGTGTGGAAAAACCCATCTGATCCGTTTGATGACCCGCTGATCGAAATTGGTACTTCCCCGATCCCAAACACATACAACATATTAAACTGTCCAGGCGAAAAACTAAATTCCTCTTCAGGGTTCTCCGGCTGCAAGTCCAGCGTTGCGGTGTCATGAGTCTCCTGAATTACCGTCTTAACCCTGAAAGGCCGGGGAACCATTGGGTCCTTTTGTGCTGAGGGTTTCATAGCTTTCGCCTAGTCCCTCTTCCCGTAAACATCGACCAACTGCAAGCGCGTAGCTTCCATGGTTCTTCCAATAGCCGGGAGCAAGCGTTTTAAAAGCTCATAACCCAGTTTTATGTCTTCTTCGCATTTTTGCCTGAGACATTTTCCATCCAAAGCAATGGCGCGGGTCAACTCTGTCGCCTGCGCGTCAAAATGACAGCGATAAGGAGGTACTAACCATGCCCAACCAAGGATTTCGCCTTCGTTAACCGTTTGCACCGTTACCGGAGTTTTTCCCGGTGGACAAACCTCCAAAGCTACTTTTCCCTGGCGAATAATATAAAACTGGTTGGCTTCCTCACCCTGCCGATAAATAAACTGACCCGATTCAAATTTGACGTTCGCGGCACAACCTGTGATCAATTTAAGGTAAGGTTCATCCAGATTTTCAAAAAATGGATGCTTGATAAGAACCGATTCAAGAGTTTTCATTTTGCCCCCCACTCCCTGAAAGTTTTCCGGCTTGATCGGGTTGTGATTCGCGAATCACAGCCACTTCCCGGGTCAGGTCAATACCTACCGGGCACCAGGTTATGCACCGCCCACAGCCCACACAACCGGAAGTGTCGAACTGATCTTGCCAGCTTGCCAGTTTATGAGTCATCCATTGCCGGTATCGGGATTGGGTTGAATTACGAACAGCCCCTCCGTGAATACTGGAAAAGTCCATAGTGAAACAAGAGTCCCACTTTTGCCAGCGCTCCGCATGGTCTCCGGTGATATCGGTAACATCTTCGACTGTCGAACAAAAACAGGTCGGGCACACCATGGTGCAGTTGGCGCAGGACAGGCAACGCCCGGCGATTTTTTCCCAGGCAGGGTGTTCTACATTCTCGTAGAGCAGTTCCTTGATGTTCTCAGTCGCCATCGTACGGCCCATCTGGTTGGCTGTGTTAGCGATAATCTCTTCTGCTCTTTTCACTTCATTTTCCCCTGCGGGCTTCGCCTCCACTGCCTTTAAAATAGTTTTCCCTGCGTCACTCCCTGCGCTAATTAGAAAAGTGTGACACTCATCATCCAGGATTTCCGTAAGAACCAGGTCGTAGCCCATTTCCACCTTCGGTCCGGTTTGCATGGAAACACAGAAGCAGGTGTTCCCAGCCTGCCCACAATTGACTGCCACAAAAAGAGCATTCTGCCTGAGAGACTGATAATGCAGATCCGTATGCGGACTCTGTATAAATACTTTATCTTGAATAGCTATCGCGTGTAATTCGCAAGAACGCACCCCCAGAAAAGCATATTTTATGTTATTGAGTTTTTCAGGGACGATATCAAAGCCCAAACTATCTTTTTGGGCTTGCCACAACCGTCGTTCAGGAGGATGGAGAAATTGTTTCCAGGAATGAGGCCCGAGCGTATAACCAAACAAGGCCTCATCGGATCTTTTTTTAAGACGGTAGGTGCCGCCTTCCTGTTCATCGGTCCAGCCGGCAGGCAAGTCTTCAATGGAGTGGACGCTATCATAAACAATGGCCTCATCACGGACGGTGGGGCCTATGACCTGATAGCCCATTCCAGTAAGGATTTGGATAAGCCGGTTCAAGCCTTCTTTGCCAATCACTTCGGGTTTGTTCATGATGTAAGGAACCGTTTTAAGGAATATACGGTAGCACGCATGTCCCATAGTATAAGACCATTGCTTCTCCGAGACGAGAAATTTTAATCCACAAGAATATGGTTATTATCTGTCCACTAAGACCACTAAAAGTGGTAGCTACTATATAAGACTCTACCTGAAAAGATATATTCCTTATATCCACCAAAAAATAAGAAGAATGCGTGGTACATTTAGAGAGAGAGGGGGTACTACGAGATATTGACGAACAAAAAGTCTAAAACTTTTCCGGGTCAAGCTGGATATGTTTAAAATATTGGATAAAAAACATTTAGCCCCGCAAGTGTTTCGGTATCTCCTAAACGCGCCAGACATTGCCAAGAAAGCACTTCCTGGACAATTCGTTATTATTCGTCTGGATGAAACCGGGGAGCGCATTCCGATCACCATTTCAGACTCCGACCCGATTCAGGGAACGCTCACCTTTTACGTTCAGGCGGTTGGGAAAACGTCTCTCGAAATGAGTCTCTTGAACACCGGTGATTTTATTTTGGATATTGTCGGGCCTTTGGGTAATCCCAGTCCAATCGACCTCTTTGGAACCGTCGTGTTGATAGGAGGAGGGTTTGGCATCGCCGCTATCCACCCCATTGCCCGCGCATTAACTCAAGCAGGAAATAAAATCATATCGATTTTAGGTGCCCGGACGGAAGAGTTGGTGATTCTAGAAAGGGAAATGTTAATAGCCTCCACAAGCGTTCAGGTTGCCACCGATGATGGGAGTTATGGCACACAGGGACTGGTCACGGATATCCTGCAAATGATGATCGAAAGAAAAGAACCGATTGATCGCGTAATCGCTATCGGTCCTTTAATCATGATGAAAGCCGTGGCGGACTTGACGCGCCCCTACAATATCTCAACCTTTGTCAGCATGAACCCCATCATGATTGATGGGACGGGCATGTGTGGCGCTTGCCGGGTAACGGTAGGTGGTGAAATGAAGTTCGCTTGTGTGGACGGACCGGAATTCGATGGCCATGCTGTCGATTTCGAGGAATTGCTCAATCGCTTGAAAGCCTACATCCCGGAAGAAGCCGAAGCGAAAGAGAAATACTTAAAAGATACCGGAGGAAAATGCCGGATCGCAACAATATCCCAAATATATGGCTGAAGAGGACACAAAACGAAATAAGGCTCCGCGCACTCCGGCTCCAGAGCAAGACCCTGAAGAGAGAAAGAAAAACTTTCAGGAAGTGAGCCTGGGCTACACCCCTGCAATGGCTCAGCTTGAAGCGTCACGTTGCATCCAATGCAAAAAACCGAAATGCGTAATCGGATGCCCCGTGCGAGTCGCCATCCCTGA
>JACNKA010000001.1 GCA_014382285.1 Nitrospinota bacterium
AAGAACGGAATATGTACATGAATTCCGATGTCACTGTTTGTGGGAACGGCATATCCATCGACAGATTTATAGTCAATTTCGATTGCCATTTTTTTGACACCGCGAGTAAGTTTTGCTGTAACCGTTCACAGGGGGCATATTAGTCTGAAGGGCCACCTGATCAGAGAGCCTTACTTCCAGATATGATGAAGCTACCTACTCAGGCTAACTCACGGTGGACGAATTTCCATCATACAGGGATAAGTTTGCAAGGCAGACGAATCCCGGCATATCTCCAATCTGGGGTTTGCCATATGTGCAGCATGGCAGAATCGAGGAATTGGGGGAAGCGTATTTCGGCTTTTCGGATAGAAGTATATCTGGTGAGGTCGGGTATCAGCTAACTGGTATCAACAACCAGCAGAGAGGGCGCCGGTTCATTTTTGAAGTAAGCTTGAACCGCTTTCAGGATAAAATCGTAGGCTGATCGTCCATGCAGTGAGCAGGTAGCGATTACCGTCCATAATCTTTCATTGGCTTTTCTGCCATTGATACCTCGGGTTCCCTGGGTGACATGGCGATCAATCACCACGAAGCGAATGGCCTGTTCTGCAATATTGTTAGTTGGATCAACACCGGGAGTTGTGATAAAAGCGAAGTATGCATCTCCATACAAGCGAAAACGGTTGGCCATGTTCTGAGCTTCCTTTTTCTCTTCTTTGCCATCTGTGTTTAGTTTGCTGGGTGCTTCATCGATGGCTATTTTGAGAATCAGCTGTTTTTGCATATTTAAGCGGGTACGGAAAACAGCTTTGGTGACAGACTCCTGTTCATGAATAATTTTGAACAGATTTCGGTACGCCTGAAGCAGTTTTTCGCCATAAGCTTTTGTCTCTTTATCCGGAAGACTGGTTAGAAACTTGATGTTACGTATCAGATGCGCCAGACAGAACTGCACCGACACATTGAAGTCTTTCATGAATTTGCGGTAGGCTGAGAAATAGTCACAACCTAAAACACCGTTGAACTCTTGACCCAGAACTTCGATGAGAACTTGCGAGCCGCGAGATTTATCGATTCTGAAAAGAACGTACAGCTCGGCTTTAAAGACCCAGGTCCAGAACCTGTCGCCGTTTTCCTTATGGCCGGTTTCATCGACATTGATGATTGTTTCCAGAGGTAAACGGTCGAGCAGTTCCTCATATGGCTTTTCCAGGGACTGGCTGACTTTTGTGATCAATTTGGATAGGTAGCCACGAGAAACTTTTTCTCCCAGTATGTCTTTTATGAACTTTCTGATGGTTGAAAAGGAGGCGTGACAGACATTTTTCATGTACGCAACCAGAGCGGTGAGCCGTGCCTTGAAAAGCCCCTCTTTGTATACCTCGTCAGGAAAGGGAGCATAGTGAACCTTCTGGCAGTCTTCACACCAATACGCATAGGAGCAGTGTTCCTCTTTTGCCAAGACAAACTTTTCCAGTTCCACCTGCTGAATAATACGAGGTTCCAGATCAAGAGGTTTAAGATGGGTTCCCCCACACTCCGGACACGCGTCAAGTTCATAAGGGTGAAAGTAGTCCAGATCCTCATAGGGGAAAGGAGACCGCTCATGTTTTTCATGTCCGGGTTGGGCGCCCTTCTTGAGCTTTTTACTCCCTTTCTTTTTCTTTTTTTTCTTGGTGATGTCGTCGGATGAGGGACGTTTGGAGGAGTTTTGAGAGTTTTTTGAAAGTTTGGCAACCTGTATCTGAAGCTCTTTGACCTGATTTTCCAAAAGCCTGACCTGGGCATCAAGCTTCAAAAGAGCTTTGACTACCACATTTTCACCGGCCCGATAGATCGCTTTTGCTTCTTCAATGTCCACAGGTTAACTCCTGACGAAAACGTCTGCTCAATGGGTAAAGATAAATGTCTTTGATAGAACTCTTAATTGAATGGTGGCGGTCTTCTCTGGTGCGTCCTTTTGTCTGGCCAACATTATTCCAGCCGGCTGCTTTATAGCTGGTGCCTGGAAACCGGCTGCGATCGACAAAGGTTTCCAGCAGGTATACTGGATGCCCATATTTTATCATCCAGTCCGAACCGATGCGCTTCGATATAAGGGAAAGAAGATGGCTGGCCAGATTTTCGATGTTAACCCAGGGGAATATGAGAAATCGGGCATTGTTTGCAATGTAGATGAGGTTTTTTTGTCTTATTTCAGCGTTCCAGCCAATAAAGGCATCCCGTGGTTGTGTCTTCCAGGCAGCTGAACAATACAACAGACACGACAGTGGTGTCCCAGAGCTGTTTTTAACAAGGTATTTCAGGTTTTCACCGACCGTATTTTTAAACCCCAGGTAATGGTATTTTGACAAGAGATAATTGAACAAAGCACTGTCATTCGTTCTTTCTTTGACTTTTGTGATAATCAGAGGACGTTGCGTACTCAATTGACAGCGCAGTTTAGTAGTAGAATGGGAGACAAATGGTACTTCTTTATTGCGGAGCGAATTGGGCGATTGTCGCCTGAGAGGCGGTAACGTAAT
>JACNKA010000104.1 GCA_014382285.1 Nitrospinota bacterium
AAACACTCTGGAATGAAAATCTCATCTCCAATGCTTGACATTTAACACAGTTGCTTCGGGGCATGAAAGCCAGGGTTAGGTATCACACACTCGCAACGATGGTAAAAATCAAATCACAAGTGGCTAGCTACCCCTACGGCCAGTAGTAATTGGAAGTCGCCGGTCTTTGCCGAAGGCTTTGGGGGTGATTTTTATGCCCGGTGGACCTTGGCGGCGTTTGTATTCGTTGAGGTCAACCAGTCGGGCGATGCGCTGGATTTCGGCTTTGGAAAGTCCCTTCACTTTAATTTCTTCGAGAGATGCATCTTCTTCGATATAACGCAACAAAACCGGGTCGAGCAGGTCGTAGGGGGGCAATGAATCGGTGTCTTTTTGATCGGGGCGCAGTTCTGCCGAGGGTTCTTTGGTGAGGACATTTTGTGGGATGATTATTTTGTCGCGGTTCAGCCAGCGTGAAAGTTGGTAAACCAAAACTTTCGGCACGTCTTTGATCACGGCGAACCCGCCTGCCATGTCGCCATAGAGGGTGCAGTAGCCCATACTGAACTCACTTTTGTTGCCGGTTGTTAAAACCATCCAGCCAAATTTATTGGAGAGCGCCATCAGCAAGTTGCCGCGAATGCGGGCTTGCAGGTTTTCTTCTGCCAGGCCAGGTTCTGTGTCAGAGAAGGTTTCTTTCAAAATGTATTCATAAGCTTTCATCGCCGAAACGATGGGGAAGGTGAAAGTTTTTATTCTTAAATTTTTCGCCAACGCCAGCGAGTCATTCACACTGCCGGACGATGAATGCGGTGATGGCATCAGCACGCCGACCACATTGGCCGCACCCAATGCATCGACCGCTATGGCGGCGGTCAGGGATGAGTCGATGCCACCGCTCAAGCCCAAAATGACTTTGGAGAATCCGTTTTTGCGAATGTAGTCGCGTGTGCCCAGCACCAGAGCTGAATAGACTTCTTCCTCTTCCGACTTTTCCATGTATGAGTGAGCGGGCAATGCCTGCAGCTTTTTTATTTTCGACAGAGAGGCCGGAGTCTTGACACTGCGAATCCCAACGACTTCTGCTTTGCTATTTTTGACTGGCAAAGTGATATAAGAATAAATAATTTCTTCTTCAAAGGAGTTGGCTTGAGCGATGACTTCCCCGTCGGCAGTTACCACCAGGCTGTTGCCGTCGAACACCAACTCGTCTTGCCCCCCGACCAGATTGACATAGGCGATGGGGCATTTATAGGTTTTAGCGCGTTTGATAATCATCTGCCTGCGCGCCTGAGCTTTGCCTTTATGGTAAGGCGAGGACGAGATGTTGAGTAGAAGGTCTATATGTTTGCTTAAAGATTTCCCCGGCCCCGACTCTTCCCAGATGTCTTCACAGATGGTGAGCCCGATTTGCACACCCTTCAAGGAAAAGCGCAGAGGTTCTTCCCCTTCGGTGAAATAGCGTTTCTCGTCGAACACACCATAATTGGGCAGGAGCATTTTGCGGGCGGTTGCCACATGTTTTCCGTCACACATTAAAGCGGCGGAATTATAAAGATGTTCGCCTTGTTGTTCGGCGAATCCGATAACGGCTGTCAGCCCACGTGTAGCGGGAGCGATTTTTTTTAACGTTTTTTTGCAATCTTCAAGAAAGCTTTTTTTCAGCAATAAATCTTCTGGCGGGTAGCCGGTGACCATCAGTTCGGGGAACAGCACCACATCGGCACCCATTTTTCGGGCTTGGGTGCAGGCCGTTTTCACCTTTTCGGCATTGGCTTTGAATCCGCCCACCAACCCATTAGCTTGAACCAGCGCAAGGCACAGGGAGACACTCCTCTTCGATTCAGTCGCTTTTTTTGTGCTTCGTGTCATAGAATTAAATTTTGCGGAATACCGTATTTTGCATTACTGTGGATTATACTATACTCCTGAATAAAACCAATCTTGAGGCGTTGTCGAAGTCCCTATGAGCGAAGCTGAAACTAATCCTGCTGAAGAAAGCATCAAACACTCCATTCGCAAGAATGGGTTTCCTGAGAAGATTGTCCGCCTGCCCTTCAAACCGGTTTATGATGCCTGCAAAAAACACGGGTCGTCACTGACAGATGTGTTGGACAAACTTCAGGATGAACAGATTTTCGGCAAGATCGTTGGCAACCATGTGGAGTTTCGTGCGCGGGACAAAATTGACTTAAAAGCACCGGACGGAAAACCATCGGATGAGTTTTCCTGGGTCAAGGGTGCCGCCAACCTGAAAGGGTTTCAAGACGCCGCCAAGGATGCTATGGGGAAGATGACTCCCGAGCAAATGGCGGACGCACGTAAAATGATTGAGGACATGAGCGATCAGGAAAAAATGGACATCCTGAAAATGTTCACCCAGCGCTTTGATTCCGGAAAATAAACAATACAGGACACCATAAAAAACTATGTTGATCTTCGCTAAAGACATCGGAAAAAGAGACCACAAGCACGCACTCGAAGACAAGCTGCCCGAGTTGAAACAGTATATGGAATACCAGCGCAAGCTATTCCCTTACACAGTGGTGCGGGCGGGACTGGACCTGGCCTACAAAGAGCTCGATGACATTCTGGATTTTGTCGAAAACGGTTACCGGCCGCCGCAAGACTCTTCGCGGCAGGAATATCCGACGGATGTCAACCAGTGGTACAAAAGCCGGTTCCCCTGGTCATCGGCGTTCTTGAGAATGGAAGATATGCATTTCGCACTGGTCGTTCTCGTTAAGGCGATGGATTCCTTTGGCACCCACGAACAGGTCAACGCCTATCACTGGGCTGTGCTCTATGATTCTGTCCACAATATCATTCAAGTTTATAATGATCTGGTTCAGAACGACCCTGGTAATTCCCGCGATATTCATTTGAGCAATGCAGTAGAAGTGAACTTCGATGACTTCATCAACAATTACTGGCCTGATCTGGATTTCATGACTTTTTCTCAGGCCGACTACCCTCATGCCCGTCATCAGGAAAGAAAAAGTTTACTGGAAGAAGAAATCAAGGACGTCATGTCAGAAGGCGTAGAGCCTCTGGTCGCTTTGGAAAAGCTTGAACCCCCATTCAGGCTTGACGGAGCTACTTTAAAACTTCTCAGGCGGGACCCGGTCGAAACCCGGTTCCTCGAATTAAAAGGGTTTCCTGATACTGGCAACGAGTTTGACAGTATCTATAACGAGTATGTCGAAGACCCTCAGCACGGCAAACTGAGTGTTATTGATGCGGAGTACATTAAAACCGGGTTACGCCCGGTGGAAATAGAGCAATAGCCCATCGAGCCGTAAACATCGTTGCCAGCGGTAGGTGTGATATTCTTCTAAGCCTGCGGAGCATGAAGGCAGTTATAGCTTACCGACTCCACGTCGAGTGGGCGCAGCAAACCCAAGATAACCCGATTCAGTTTTCTGGATGTTCGGTGCCGGTTTTTTCAGAGTAATGGAAGCTGTGTCGTCCACTTTCTGCCTGTCCCGCTTCTTCCTCTTTGCGGTTCTCTGCCTGGAGCGAGTCTTTTTATCCGAGTCTTTTCTTTCAGCCACTTCCAGTGTCGGTTGCTTCGGGCCTCCCCAGAAAGACTGGCTCACTTCCATGCCATCAAATTTTCCATCGGTTCCCGCAGCCAGCTCAACCAGTTCAAATTTTTTACTGAAAAGATCTGCCGTGAAGGGGCCATTGGGAGAACTGGCGATATGATCTACCGGTGTCTTTTCTACATAGTTTTGATCATTCAATTGGAAGATATCAAATTTAAGCTGTTGAGTGGTGCCGTCAGAAAGTTGGCCCAGAGTTTTCCCCGTACCGGGTATGAGTTCGTTTCTGATATCGCGACGAACAAACAAACATAATCCGGCAGCCACACAATTTGTTTTTCCAGAAATCAGCCCTTCAAATGAAACCTCGACACCGCCGCCAGCATTATTAATATTAAAAATATCCAGATCATCAAACTCGAAGATGTTGACTTTCCCCGATGTAGAATTGTCGATATCTACGGAATTGACTTTCGTTTCAATAGCGTTATCTGCACCGAACCCGGTTACCAGATCCGCTACCAGTCTGCCATTTGCCGCATCAATATCAAGCCACGCACTGGTATCGCCCCCGATTCTGGTTGAGCTTGGCGGGAATGCAGTACCACCATCGACCACCCCGCCGCTGCTTGAAGTCAACGTCACCGCCGTGTCCGAAGAACTGCTGGTCTTAACCAAGCCGAGGGTAATGTCTTCATCGGCAGAGAGGACCAGAGTTCCGGAACCCGCGTTCATCACCGTTCCATTCGCCATGGTCAACGCTCCGCCTGAACCGTTTTTGTCGAGATCGTTGTCAGCGGTGACGGTGATATTTCCGGACGTGGTGGTCAAGTCGCCGGCAGCGGTGAAAATGATGTCATCGTCTGCGCGGAGGCTGATAGAATCACCGGCTGACCCCGCGCCTGCCACATTCAAAGAATTATCTCCCCCCACTGTCACACTGAGATTTCTACCAACAGTGGAAGTAGAAAGAGTCACCGCATTATTGCTGACCAATGTGGCATCGCCGGTTCCTGAAGTGTTCAAGCTCACCGCGCCGGTGAACGCATTAGATGTGTTGTCCAGAAGGATTGCCTGATTGGCAACATCTGTGGTGAAGATGGATGTCCCCGCTATTGTTAAAGCTCCTGTATCCGTGATCGCCCCGCCTGAAGTGACGCTCAAATTTCCAGTCGTGGTCACATTCACTCCGAAGTCCACCCCTCCCGTTCCCGCGTCCACAGTCAGGCTATTGAATGAAGATGCGGTGGAAGAAAAGTTCACTGCGCCCGCACCAGAATTTGCGATCAAAGTCAGCGGTGTAGAAGTTGAAGTCACCCCATCCACCGTGATTGTTCCATTCGTCGCACTCCCTATGGTCAGGTTACTGGCAGTGATCTGAGCCAGATCGGCACTACTGAGAGAAAAAACACCCGCACCACCTCCGAGTCCAATCGTGTCTCCCGATTGGGAAACCTGCAAGGTAGTTCCCGCAGTACCAGAGTTGATCACACCGTCCGTATTGAGGGACATGCTTTTGGAAGTAATGCTCAACGTGTTGTTAGTTGTATTGAGCGTTTTAAGAGAGTCGATCGTAAAACTTCCAGTGCCGGTACTGTTTGAATCCGAATTAAAAGTTGTTGTGCCATTAGTAGTCAGGTTTGAAGAAAGTGTGATGCCATCTCCCGCATTCACCGTCAAGCCTTGAAAAAAGGAGTCCGTGGTTCCAAAAGTGATCGAAGATGCGGAAGCCGTCGCGTTCAATGTGAGTGCGCCAAACTGGTCGCTGTTGGCAGAGAGAACTCCATCGACTGTGATATTTCCATTCGTGCCATCACCGATGCTAAGGCTACCGGCTGTTATACTTGCTAGTTCCGTATTACTCAGGCTCATGCTACCTGTCGTTCCCAGCCCGATAGAAGTTCCTGACTGAGAAGCCAGAATTGTCGTGCCCGCAGTTCCACTACTAAGAGTACTGCTCAAGTCCAGATCTACCGCAGTAATGGAGAGAGCATTGTTTCCGGTACTCAGTGTCGAGGCAATGGTGAGTGTACCTGCACCCGTATTATCCGTATCGGCATCAAAAGTCGTAGTGCCTGCCGATGTGAAAGTATTACTTATGGTAATGCCATCGGTTGCGTTTAACGTTATTGCGCCCGGGGTAGTAATGCCACCAGTGGTCGCGTTCAATGCAAGAGAACCCGTTGCCGAGACAGTGTTGCTGTTGATGACCAAGCCATTGGTGCCTGTTAATGTAAGAGCACCCTGTCCAGTAATGGTTCCACCGCTTTGACCAATGGTCAGTTTTCCTGTCGAGCTAAAACTGTTGCTGGCAGAAAAAGTGATGCTGCCATTCACAAGGTTGATATCGCCGGTGCCAGTGATACGGGTCTGCTCGGTGGTGTCAATATTCATCCCGAAACCGGAACTGAACCCGATGCCCAAAGAACCTCCATCTGAAACATTAATGCTGGTCGAGCTAGTGCCACTGGCAAGTGTTCCAGTCAAAGTTAGGTCATTGGCAGTCACCGTTAATGCGTTGTTGGTGGTCGATAAAGTGCCTGAGGAAATAATAAAATCACCTGAACCATTATTGTCGAGATCTGCATCCAGAACCACTGCGCCATTAGCAGCGAAACTGTTTGCCAGGGTTATTCCCGAATTGGCATTGAGTGTCGCCGACCCGGCTGAAGTCAATGCGTCACTGACCGTGATACTGCCATTCGAGGAAAGTGTGAGCGCTCCATTTGCGGTGATCGATCCTCCCGAAGCGCCCAGGGTAATGTTTCCGGCCGATGAGGTGATACCCATACCACTGGCAAGTGTTAGCCCTGTGCCACCTTGAAGGGTGATATTGCCCGCACCCGTCAGTGTACTGTTGTTCAAGGTAAGGCCACTGATGGCTGTCATGGCTACTGCTCCCGTAGAAGTCAGGGCGCTATTAACGTTTATCGTAGACCCAGCAAGAGTCAGGCTCCCTAAAGAAGTGGCATTACCTGCGGCAAGAGTCAATGCGCCTGCCGAGTTCAAAGCAACTCCACTTGCTAGCGACAAGGTTGAAGAATTTGCGTTGATGTTTAAAGTGCCGCCGGATGAAGTAGTAATATTATTATTTAAAGTGATACCGGAAGTTGCGGTCAGGGCAACGGCCCCGGCCGCAGTCAGGTTGCCGGTCAGGGTAATGCTGGAGGGTGCGGTCAAGGTTAAAGCTCCGGCGGAGGATATTCCGCCAGTCGTCGCGCTCAGTGAAATGTCCCCCGCACTGGTTAAGATGACCCCGCTGGCAATGCTGATATCATCCTGTGGCACCACATTCTCAGCAATGTTATTGGAGTCCCCGTCCAGAGTCAGTGCTCCGGCGGTGGTCGTCAGGTTGGCATTGACGTCTATGCCATTTACTGCATCAGCCGTTAAAGTCGAGAAAGTGGACGCGCCTTGAAAAAATATCCCTCCTTGTGCACCGGAAATATGTGCGTCTTTCAGTTCCACTCCGCTGGTGAAGGTACTCGTGGTCTGTGTCACCCCATCAACATAGATAGCCCCGTTATTCGCACTGCCGTTGACGATGAGTTTGCTGCCTCTCATTTTGCCAAGGTCACTGTTGCTGATTGTCATGTCACAGGTTCCGGAACACGTAGTGCTTCCAAGACCTATTTCCGTAGTGCTGGACCCGGTTATACTGATGTTACCCGCCCCGGCGTTTAAGATTGTTGAGGAGCCGGGTAATAACAAGTCCCCAGCGGTCAGAGAAATATCCCCCCCATTAGAGGTCAGATTGCCCAGAGTCAAGTCTCCGCTTGTGTTAAAAGTTATGTTTCCACCTTGAGTAGATATCGTGTCTTGAGTATCAGAAAAACTAATGGTGCCGTTTGTGACTTTGAAGGTGACCGAGTTGCCACTGGTTTGCGCCATGTTGAGCAGGTTGTCGCTGAGGTTGTTCAACACAATACTGTCGTTAGCCAGAAGGATGACGTTTGTGGACGCGGATGCGCCCTCAAGAGTTTGCTCAGAAATAGTGGCATTGTTTACAGATTGGAAGTTAATGGTTACAGCACCACTGGTGCTGGCCCCTGCGCCATCCGTTATAGTGATCGTGTCCGGGTCAAGAAGCAGGGTTCCGGTTTTGCCATTAGCAGCGGTGGTGTCCACCGAGCCATCAAAATATAATTCTTCTTTTCCGGATACCTCTACAAACCCGCCATCGCCAAAATATTTGCCACCGCGACCTTTAACAATACCGAAAAACCGCATACGCCGGTCGGCCCAGAAAATCATCCTGCCACCGTTGCCATTAGTCACGGCATCTGCAAAGGTCTGAGTATTTGGTCCAACATATACATCTGTCGCGTTAGGAACCGTGCCGAGACCTTGATAGTCACCACCAAAAAGAAGTGTGCCTCCACCCAGATCGCCGGAAACATCAATGAGGCCAGTGCCGGAAAAATCCAGCATGTCACCCAGGACATGAACGGTACCCCCTGTTTCCCCTGCATCGTAGCCCGAGGCATCCAATGTACCCGATACACTGACTGCGCCAGCATCACCTCCCATGAGGATGATTGTTCCGTTTTGCTCAGCCACCGAATGCGCCTGAATGACGCCATCCATATTGATCACCCGATCCACAATATTCTAGGCTGCATTAACATCCAGCTGAACCACTCCGCCATCGGCAAAGATGCTTCCGCTATTGGTGACAAGAGAAGACAAAACTTCTCCATCCATTCCGGTCACTTGCCCCATCACCTGACTATCCACTGCCAGGTTGATGAGCTGGTCGCCATACAAATCCACCGTAAAAGTTTTTCCGGAAGCCAGGCTCACCTTGCCCAAACGCGCGTTGATAACTCCCATGTTCTGCACACCGGGAGCGACCAGAGCAACCAGCCCGCCTTCGGCCGCTGTAATGCTACCCTGATTGACCACCGTCGAAGCCAGACTGGAAGGAACGCCGAAGTTATAATTGCTGCTCAAAAAATCTGCATTGGTAATATCGCTGGTGGTCGCGAGCAAGCCATGAACATCCACCTGCGCCCCAGCACCAAAAAGAATTCCGTTGGGATTGATCAGCCAGAGATCGCCGTTTGATGTCAACTTACCAAAAATCTGCGAAACATCGTTTCCAGTTACCCGGTTGAGCGTGACGCCGCCCTGGGATAATTGAAAATCAACCTGCTCAGTACTGCCAATTCCAAACCCCTGCCAGTCGATGATGGCTTTTTCGGTAGTTTGATGAATGGTCATTTGCTGAGAAGAAGGCTGATCGATGGTGGCCGACCCGGCTTGAACTGTCCCGCCAGTAGGAAGAGCAAAGACCATGGAAGGAAAAATGCCAATAAGATAAGACAAAAATGAAACCAGAAAAATAGCCGTATTGCTCGGTTTTTTCGGAATCCGAAAAACTCCTCCCCTGCGACGGGTCACGTCCACCGGCTTGGCAGGCAACGAGCAACCGGCGGCTGCGCCGGGGAATGCCCTCTGATTCATTTTAAAAACGTTCATAAAGTTCCCTAAAACTTTGCCGATAGGCTGAAAAAAGCTCGTCCGTCATTGTTACCTTCTGAAGCCACCTCTCGACTTAGCGGCTTGTTCCATTCCATATATCCGGAGATCACATCCGTTATGTTGAACCGGACGCCGAGTCCCAACGAATAAAGATCCTGAGATCTGGAACCTGTGGCGATCTCAATGCGATTCCACACCTTTCCGTAATCGAAAAAGGTGTAAGCCTGCACATCTCTGAAGTATTTTTTCTTTGGCTGAAAAGCTTTTTGGAGTTCCAGCTTAAAAGCCAGTCCCTGATCTCCAGTAATTTCAGAAGAATCATAAGCCCGACCAAACTGCGCGCCACCCACACCAAATTCTTCGGAAGCCAAAAGTTTTTCAAACGAATACTGCCAGGAAAGTGCTCCCAGCAACATCCATGAAGGTGCCAGTTGTTGCAGCCGAAGTGCCTCGCCGGTCACCTTGGTGAAGTCGCTATGGCCTGTCGGACGGGTAAGTTTTTCTGTTCCCGTTTCCGTTGAGTCGAAAATATCAAAGCCCTTGCTCAAATTAAAACTGATCAGATTGATCCCTCGATATTTGTCAACAAAATCGTAGGACACCCCCAGATTAAAGATACGAAGGCGGTCTTCTGAATCCAGTGTCCCCAAAATCTCCGTTTCCGTGTCTCGGTTCGTATAACCTACGAATCCATTCAGATTTTCAGATCTGGATCGGATGAAGGGATGCGTCAGTTTGAGCGTGAAGGTTTTGCTTTCTCCCACCACCTCAAAATCTTTGAGGGCGGAACCGGGTTCGGAATCACTGAATGATCCGGAAAAAAACAGTTTGGTGCCTTCCGCAGATATAGGTTGCTCATAGAAGCCGCTAAAAAACTTCAACTCATCCGTACTACTGGTCACCACGCCCTGTAAGCCGATGCGCTCATAGTTTTTGAGAAGCGCATTGCTGGACATCCCGGCATTGATCTGGATCGGTCCGTTAAACTTAGTGCCTCGGTTGTCCGCACCAAAACTTCCGTCATAGCCTTTATTAGTAAGAATCAGTGTCAGGTTAGTGGCACCCTGTTTAAACTTCGAAGGAGTCAGAACCGATTTGACCGAAACCCCCGGCAAGTCATCCACCAAAAGTAAATATCTTTCAAGGTCCCTGGCTTTCAGAGGTCGGGATTTTAAAAGTGCCTTTCGATATTCGTTGAGAAGTTTTCGTGGACCGCGCACCTGGCCTTGAATAGCAACCCGATCAACAAAACCCTCAATCACATCAATTTGAACCACGCCCTCCTCAATTTTCTGAGGAGGCACCACTGCCTTGGAAAGAATGTATCCATCGGTGCGATACATATTTGTGATTTCCTGAGCGATGATATAAACCTGCTCAAGGTTTACTCTTCGATGCAGATACTTTCTGAACAACCGAGAAAATTTTCGCTTGCCATAAATCGTTGAGCCTTTGATGACCATTCTCTGGAGAAGAAAATTCACCTTCCTCATCTCGGCTGGAAAAGAAGGCTTTAAGCTGTCCGGTTTTACAGGAACCCTCTGCGATTGAGGATATTCCTGTTTTTTGAATCTCTCTTCAAACCGGCCTGGGGCCGCCTGTTTATAAGTCTGATCCCGTCCCTGAGGGGTAATTTGAGCGTAGGTTAGCGATGCCATAGAACTCCACCAAAGGCAGACAAAAACCCCTATTAGCAATATTTTGCTAAAAATTCGATTATTTGTCTGGTCCCAGTTCATACATCTTTCCCCGTTCTTAACGGCATAAAGGGGTCTAAAGTTAAGCGTTTCTGACATCCACCAAAATCCTTGAAATACCGAATACAAAGGGGTTACATGTTTTTCACCGGAAGCAAAACCCAACGGCCAACTCTGCAATAATCTGAATTTATTACCCATAAATCAGCGTGTTTCACCCTTCAACCCAGGCCAGAAAACCCTTTGTTTCAATTAACCCCAAAATTGGGCGTAGTTGTTCGCAAGAAGGTGAGCAAGGAGTATGCCAAACGGAAGGGTTCACGAGAAAGCGCATAACCAGCTTAAATACATATGTTTATGAGATTGTTTGACGGGGCTGTGTAATTAGGCGTCGCAGCTCACAAGGTAATAATTTCATCAATCCGTCAATAAATTGTTTTGTTCACTAATTTTCAGGAAGTGGGGCGGGAAAATCTGGCAGGACAAGAAAAACAGGGAGTTCCAAATATTCACACTATATAGATTTACAAACACGTCTTTATTATTTATGATGGGTGGCAAAAAACAGGCCTTTTCAATAGCTGGTGTGAGGGGCAGATCGACCACTTAGGACACTGAATTATGAAAAGGAAAAATACGATGGTGATTTTGAATATGTGCGACTTTTGTTCGTACGAGAGGTGTGATTGTGACGCTCAGCCGACTCTGGCTGACCGGCTGAATCTTGACAACCTCGACTCGGCGCAAAAAAGCTTCGTGGTAGCTTGCGACAAGTATAGAAGCCCTGTGGATGTGCTCAAAGAGAGATTTCACGACCCCAACCTGTAGGAAAGTGCCCCTATTTCAACTTTTTTGAACGCACCTCGGTTTAAACCCCCTGTTTTTTATTAAGTTTTTCGAACTCATTCAGAACAAATGCTCACCTTCTCAATCTTTACAGGGTTGTAACAATGGCTTAACAGACATGTAATGGTTACAGCCTAAACTGTTTCCCATAACAAGACTTTATTGGGAAAGGGGAACAACTATGCCTTGGGAAAAGGATAAGAAAAAAAGGTTGGCTGAATATCTTTGGGCGGAGATCAATAAAGCAATCCTGAAATCTCCTGATGTGCAGCTCGCCATAAAGAAGCTTGAAAAATTACAGCTCCTTGATTATGTGGCAGAGTTTAATCTCGTGCTGGAAGTGGACAAGCTGATAGAAAGCATTTTGAAAAAAGGTGCAGAGAAAGAAGCCGAACCTGACTCGATCCACAAGGAAACACAACTGCATGACGAGCATGACCCGGAAGAAAAAGCATTGCCCAATATTTCCTCGGTCTTTTCTTCCAAATCCAAACAGTGGGTTGACGGTAGTGCCCTGTCAGAAAATGAAATCCTCTTTGAAGAATATTTGAATCGGGGGTTCGATGAAAAACACTGGATGGAAAAGGCTAAAATCCGCTTCGACAGCTAGTCGTCCAGCGAGAAAAATAGCGGCGCAGAATAAAGTCTCTGATTATCTTATGGAGTGGTGAGCAAGTGATCGGCAATGAGGACGATGTTCTGCTTGTTGACAGCAAGGAATTCCGATTTGAATAGAACATTTCCGGTCAGCAGGCAGTAAACCGTTGCATCAAGAACCGGGATAAAATTTTCGTCTCCCTGATTCAACATGTCCAGAAGACGATTACTCGGGAGTTTTGAAATTTTTCCTTCTATTTTTTCCCCCGATGTTCGAATTACCGCATCAACCGTTTCTTTCTTCACAAAAGCGTTATAGGCCATAACCCAATCCTCTTGAATTTCCAATAATTCACCTACTTACTTCTTAATCGGATGGCCTCATTTTAACCCCCAAAAAAATTAAAATCCAGTAAAACCTTTTTAATTTCAATGCGCTAGAGATCCAACACCGGAACATTGTTTTTTTTAACCAGCTTGTCCTGCTTCTTTCTTTAAGGTGCCCTATGTTACAATCGCCGGGCCGCTGGAAACCTTTGTATTTCAAAATATTCTTAATCCTTTCTGGCGCTCAATTTCGCATGAAACCAAAAACAATTTCAACGCAAATACCCGTACCCAGCCGCCTGCAAGGTACCGATGGGGTACGCCGAGAAATCAAATTGGCAAAGGATTCCGAATGCAAAGGGCAAACTCCAATACAGGTGTTTCTGGAAAAAGGCTGGATCACTGAAGAGTTCATGGAGCTCTATGCCTATTGCTACGTCAAAAACCAGCCCAGGAACAAATCAACATCCTCTAATAATAAAACCATCGTTATCGGCTGGGACCCTAGAGACCCTTCCGGTGTTTTCACGGAAGCCGTGGTTCGGGGTGTCCGCAAAGCGGGAGGGAAAGCCCTGGTTCTGGGTGTCGTGCCAACCCCCCTGGTTCCCTTGTTCATGCTGCATGAAGGGGCAGATGGCGGCATTATGGTCACGGCTTCCCACAATCCCAAAGACCAGAATGGCATTAAACTTTTCCTGCCTTTTCATGGTGTGAAACCGTTGCCCGCTGACGATGCCGAGCTGACCCAAAACCTGCTCAAGCAAAACTTCGTTGCCATAAAAAAAGCTTCCATAAAGGGCGGAAAAACCGATTGTCGACAAAAAGCCCTGGAACTGTTTCGACATTTTTCCCTGCTGCCAGAAAATTCATGGATTGAATCTCGTGCTACTTTGAAAAACCTCACTCTGGTCGTAGACCCCGCTTGCGGGTCACTGGCAGGAATCGCCGCGCAAATTTTTCGGGAAGCCGGAGTCGGCAAAGTCTATGAAGTCAACAAAAGTGGCGCGGTCAATCTACGTTCCGGAGTCGCGGACCTGGAAGGGTGCCCACGCATCACCGCAGACATGATCTTGAAACCGGGCAGTCGCTTCCATCGCCATAAAGCCGTCGTCAAACTTTTTGAAATCGGTCGGGCAAACCAGGAGTCAGCAAAGTCTGGGAAAAAAAGAATTGCCGCAGCCATCTTCGATGCGGATGGAGACCGGTTTTTCCGCCTCGAATACGATCCATTTCAAGACACATTGTGGGTCTTGAGCGGAGACGAGACTGCTATTCTGCAGGCACGGCATCTGGTGTACCACAACAAGCACAGCGGATCGCTTTATATCAACACCGTGGAGAGCGATCTCAATGCTTCTACCTCCGCCAAGTCAATGGGGTTAAGCCCTCTCCTCACGGCTGTTGGAGATAAGTGGATTCTGCTTAAAATCCGCCTCGCTCTATTGGAACAAAAACTGGTCACAGCAAAGCTTGCGAAGAAAAAATCAACGCAACTTAAAAATAAAATTAAACCATTACAAAAGAATGGAGTGACGAGCGTAAACGCGCTTCTGGACCTTGATGCATTAATTTCCGAAGCCCCTGACACAACAAAAAATGAAGTCCTGACAGTAGGCAGTGAGGAAACGGGGCACAACATCACCACGGGTTATTTGACCCTACCCAACAAAAAGAAAATGCAGGTGTATTCCGGCAATGGGTTAAAAAGTGCTCTCAATACCTTTGCCGCCACCGAGCAACTGGCATTAACCCTGCCACCGGAAAAGTATATCCGGTCCATTCGTCAACCTTTTCCCCCAGGTTTTAAATCCACTCTTTACACGTATTACATCCGTCAGGACCTGTTTTGCCGGGATTCTCAAGTGTGGGCAAAGGTGAAGCGGCTTTTATTGCAAACCGCAAAACAAAACGGATACTCCGGCAAAACCCGAAATTTCCCTGACGACCCGGATATGTTATATATTTCCCTTGCAGAGGGGAAAGTCGGTGTCTTTGTTAGAAATTCCGGCACCGAAAACAAAATCAGCGTTAACCTGCGCGGCAGAAAATCGGATGCCAGCAAACTGAAAAAAATAGGACTTGAAATTCATAAACTATTGTTCTCTCTACTTAAAGATCCTGACAACGCTTTATATAAAATGGAACTGTACGCCCTCAGTCAAATCGCGTCTCAACCCGTGACCGATGAAAAGCTGGAAGTGAAAAACCAGTACAGGTTAAGACTGATCGATGAAATGAAAAAACAAAACCTGATTCAATCCAGCCCCGAGGGAAACCGCCTGACCCCTCTGGGAAAGTGGTATATACTTCATTAATCACACAGGGATAAATAGCAAAAGAAGCAAATCCCCCCAACCCCCTTCGTAGAAGGGGGAGTTTTAATGGACCCCTCTTTTCCAAAGAGGGGCTGGGGTGATTTACAACCCTTAGAAAATTAACTTAGTTTTAGGGACCACGAATGTTTATGAAGGACTTAAACCTGTTTTTTTTAAATTTGGCCGAACCTTATCGTGAGATTTTTTCCGATTGCGAACGGGTATGGGACCCTTTAAAAACACTGGGCCCTCTGCTGGAAAAACTGCTACAACAAAAGGCTGAGAGCGGGTCCTATGTCTCTCATTTGCAGGGGATAAAGACCACTCTCGATTCCACCAGCTACCACCGTGGTGGAAAAGGACTTTATGTTGAAGACTGGATTGACTTGGCCGAGTCGGTTTATTTGAAGGAACTGGATATCTTCATCGGCAAGGGAACGCAGTTGGAACCTTCGGCCATCATCAAAGGCCCCGCCATGATTGGTGAGAACTGCGACATCCGACAAGGGGCCTACATCCGTGGCAATGCTCTGGTTGGGAACCACTGCGTGATCGGCCATACCACTGAACTGAAAAACAGCATTCTCATGAATCACACCGAAGCAGGCCATTTCAATTACATCGGTGACAGCATAATAGGGAGCCATGTCAATCTAGGCGCAGGATCGAAACTGGCCAACCTGCAGTTTAGAAGTGCTGATGAAAAACTAAAGGGCTATATCAACCCTGTTCATATTCCTCTCGACTCCGAGACCCTGGATACCGGAATGGAAAAACTCGGTGCAGTGATCGGTGATAATGTTGAACTGGGTTGCAATGCCATCGTCTGCCCCGGCGCGCTGATTGGGAAAGATGTCTGGGTCTACCCCGGCCTGACTATCCCCAAAGGTTATTACCCTGCCAAAACCCGGCTCGTTCCAAAAGAACGCAAACCCCGATCCCTCGAAGGATGATGGAACAAAACGAACCCGACAACAAAACCCGGCTCGATAGTTTTTTTGATATGTTCGATGCCGTCGAAGAAGATATTTCCCAATTGGTTTCTGATGACAATGAAGTGGCCGCAGAAATTGGCGGCTATGAATGCCTGTACATCGCTTTCAGCAATCTGCGACTATATTGCGAAAACTCAGGAGTCAATCTGGAACAAATCAAAGACCAATATCAGGCGCTCAAAGAATCACCCGCTAACGAAGAGTCTGAAAGCTTCGCGATTCAGGAAGACCTGGTTAAAACCAACGAAGTCATTAATTTCTGCAAACTGCTGGAACAGATTGAAAACAGTCTTTCCGCTTTTGAACAACGTTGCAAAAATAGCGAAGAAGTTTTTGACGAGTGGAACGGTGTTTTCATCATGTACTCCTACCTCAGGAATTATTGCGCCAAAGAAGAAGTCGATTATAAAAGCCTCCAGCAGGAAATCTCGCAACTCCATGCAGAAATGAAAAAAGACGAAAATTCCCAGGAAACTTAGATATTTGCAGAATCCGTGCCTATTAAATGATATATTGCTTGTAGCGGTTTTCTGCAGGGGGTCTGCAAAATAGCTGAAAAATCCGGGAAAAACCATATAAATCATTGAATAAAAAGCCGAAGTGGCGAAATTGGTATACGCGCTGGTTTTAGGAACCAGTGCCGCAAGGCGTGGAGGTTCGAGTCCTCTCTTCGGCATTAGATATCAAGATTTATAAACGCGCAGGGTTCACGAGGTACTTGGCGCCAATCTTTAAATATTTGGAAAGTTATGAAAATCGAGATAGAAGACGTTGATTCCTGTAATAAAAAAATCAAGTTTGAGATTCCTCACCAGGAATACGACACCAAACTGAAACAGTATTACCAGAAACTCGGGCGTGAGGTTAAGGTTCCCGGGTTCCGTCCAGGAAAAGTGCCCCTTGCCATGCTGGTACAAAAGTTTGGTCCGGATGTCAAAAAGGAAGTCCTGAGCAACCTGATCAGCGATCAACTCAATAACGCCATTGTTGAAAAAGACCTGAGAGCGGTGGGCCAACCCCATCTTTTGGATGTCAGCGCTGAAGAAGGAACAGATATCTCTGTTTCCGCATCTATCGAAGTGCTCCCCACTGTAGAACTCAAGGACTACTCCGGCATTGAGCTGGCAATGAAAACCCCGCGTATCACGGATGAGGATATCAGCCAAACGATTGAAGCCATACGCCAGCGCAAGGCCAAAAATGTCGATGTGACCGACCGACCAGCGCAAGAGAAGGATCTGCTCAAAGTAGATTTTACCAGCAAGATTGGTGATGAGCCCTTTGAAGGAGGGGCCGCGAAGGACCAGATTATCCAGGCAGGCGGAGGGCAATTGATTGAAGGGCTGGACAAGGGCATGATCGGCATGGAAATTGGTGAAACCCGGGACATTCAAGTGAAGGTTCCCGATGATTACCAAAATAAGGAAATCGCCGGAAAAGATGTCGATTTCCAAATTGTTCTGAAAGGCGTTCAGGAACAAAAATTACCCGATCTGGACGATGACTTTGCTAAAAACATAGAGGATAAGGATTTTACAAGCCTCGATGACATGAAGCTGAAAATTCGCTCCGAACTGGAAGAATATGAGCGCAAAGAAGCCCGCAAGGCAATCAAAAAGCAACTGACGGAAAAAATCAACGAGCAGAATCAGCTAGACCTTCCCGAAGGACTAGTGAAAGAGCAGGTCAAGTTCATGGTCGAGCAAGGCCAAAAGGCAAAGGAGAAAGCCGGCGGTCAAAAACATGACCACGATCATGATCACGACCATGGTGTCGAGGTGACCCCGGAGTTGCTCGATCAATATCGCGAACCGGCCATGAAAGCTCTGCAGGAAGAATTGATTCTCGACCAGTTATCTCGCGACCTGGAATCGCAAGTCAGCGAAGAAGAGTTGGAGAAGGAAGTCCAAAACATGTCCCAATTGCTGGGCGGGGGGAACCTGCAACAGATAAAACGTGAGTGGGAAAAAAATGGGGTTCTGGCCCGCCTCCACAGCCGCATGAAACGGGATAAAACCCTTGACGCTGCACTGGAAAAAGTAACGATTAAAGAAGAAATAGTTGACAGAAAAGATTTAATTGCTGATAATTAAAAATCAACCATTACAAAGATATCTAATTATTTTTTAATGACTTACACGCAAAAAACGCTTCCTGGATCACAGTTCGGTTCAGAGAAAAGTTTTTCCTTGCCTAATTCTTAATCTTGAGAAAACCATGACAGAAATTCACAACCAATTGGTACCTATCGTAGTAGAACAAACCAGTCGAGGCGAAAGATCTTATGATATTTATTCGCGCCTGCTCAAAGACCGGATCATTTTTATAGGGAGTGCCATTGAAGATCATATGGCTAACCTGATCATCGCCCAGTTGCTGTTTCTGGAGTCGGATGAGCCTGATCAGGATATCTATCTTTATATCAACAGTCCCGGTGGACAGGTTAGTTCTGGAATGGCTATCTATGACACAATGCAATATATCAAGCCGGATGTTCAAACCATCTGCATAGGTCAGGCGGCCAGTATGGGAGCCCTGCTTCTGACAGCTGGCGCACCAAACAAGCGATTTGCCCTACCGCATTCACGCATCATGATTCATCAGCCGAGTGGCGGATTTCAGGGACAGCACACCGATATCGAAATCCAGGCTAAAGAAATCACCAGAATCCGAGCCATTCTCGATGGCATTATGGCCAAGCACTCAGGGAAAAGTGTTTCCCAGGTCCACAAAGATACCGAGAGAGATCACTATATGACAGGTGAAGAAGCCAAGAGTTATGGCCTCATTGACAGTGTCATCAGTAACCGGGAAGAAGTCAAATCGGATGACAAGAGTAAAAAGAAAAGCTGATTCGAGTAGAATGAGCACCCCACCCAAACCCCGAGGGCTTTATGGCAAAGAAAAGTACAACCACCGGAAATTACCGCTGTTCTTTTTGCGGTAAAAGTCAGGAAGAAGTCAAAAAACTGATTGCCGGACCCAGCGTCTACATTTGTGACGAGTGTATTGAGCTTTGCAATGAAATCATGGTGGAAGAGTGGGCCCAGGAAAAGGGCGAAGACTTCCAGCACCTTCTCAAGCCGCATGATTTATTCAAGCATCTCGACCAATATATAATTGGGCAGGAACGCTGTAAAAAAATCCTCTCGGTTGCCGTCCACAACCACTTCAAACGAATCGACTCCAATTCAGACACAGATGATGTGGAACTGCAAAAAAGCAATGTGCTTTTGATCGGCCCCACCGGGTCCGGGAAAACTCTCATGGCTCAGACCTTGGCGCGAATTCTTGATGTTCCCTTCACTATTGTAGATGCGACCACTTTGACCGAAGCTGGTTATGTGGGAGAAGATGTGGAAAACATCATTTTAAAACTTCTGCAAAACGCCGACTACGATGTTGAAAAAGCCGAGCGCGGCATCATCTATATAGATGAAATTGATAAGATTTCCAGGAAATCAGAAAATCTTTCAATCACCCGTGATGTTTCCGGTGAAGGTGTGCAACAAGCACTTTTGAAAATCATTGAAGGCACAACAGCCAGTGTTCCCCCTCAGGGCGGACGGAAACACCCGCATCAGGAATTTCTTCAGGTCGACACCACCAATATTCTTTTCATCTGTGGCGGTGCATTTGTCGGGCTGGGCTCGCTGATTCGCAACCGAATCGGCAAGAAAAGTCTCGGTTTCGGACATGAAATTATTTCCAAAAAGGAACTTGATGAAGAAGATATTTTTGAGAAGACACAACCGGAAGACCTGCTTAAATACGGTCTCATTCCTGAATTTGTCGGGCGTTTTTCAGCCGTTGCCACGTTGAAAGAACTGACCATCGAAGCGATGGTAAAAGTTTTGACCGAACCTAAGAACGCTCTGATCAAACAATACAAAAAATTATTTGAGTTTGAAAACACCAAACTTAAATTCACCGATGCGGCAATCCGCGCCATCGCCGAAAAAGCGACCGAACGCAAAACCGGGGCAAGAGGCCTCCGTGCTGTTCTGGAAGAGACCATGCTCGATATTATGTTTGACCTCCCTTCCCAGCCAGACGTGGAAGAGGTGATCATTAATGACGAAGTAGTTCTTAACGGCGAAAAACCCATGTTGGTTTACGAAAACAAAAAACAGGCCAGTTAAAATCATGGGTTCAGAAAAAATCGCGTTACCGCTTCTCCCGTTAAGGGATATCATTGTCTTCCCGTTCATGGTGCTTCCTCTGTTTGTAGGCAGGGAGAAATCCATTCTGGCCCTGGAAAAATCCATGGCCGAGCAAAAAAGCATCTTTCTTTCCGCCCAGCGAAACCCCAACAATAACGAACCGCAAGCCGCAGACATCTTCGAGATGGGAACGGTGGCGAATATTCTCCAGATCCTCAAACTGACCGATGGCACCATGAAAGTTCTGGTCGAAGGTCTGCAAAGAGGACGCATTGAATCGTTCATTGAAAACCCGGACTATTTTGAGGTGGAAGTAAACCGCATCCATGAAAATGATCAACTGACACCCGATGTAAAAGCGTTGATGCGTAGTGTCGGAACAGTGTTCGAGCAATACGTGAAGTTGAATCAAAAAATTCCTCTGGAAGCCGTGGCCGCCAGTTCCAATATTCTGGAACCGCACCGCTATGCCGACACCATTGCCGCTTACATGGTTTTTCAAACTCAGGAAAAACAGGAGTTGCTCGAAACCCTGAATCCAGCAGACCGGCTGAACAAGCTTCTCGGCATTCTAAAATCCGAGATGGAAGTCCTTAAAATTGAAAAGCGCGTTCATGGCAGGGTGCGAAAACAAATGGAACGCAGTCAAAAGGAGTTTTATCTCAACGAGCAGATCAAAGCCATCCAGAAAGAGCTGGGCAAACGCGATGAGTTTAAAACCGATATGGATGAGCTCAAAGCAAAAATCAAGAAAGCCAAAATGCCTAAGGACATTCATGAAAAGGCCGTCAAAGAATTAAAACGGCTGGAACTCATGCAGCCCATGTCCGCAGAAGCCACGGTTGCCAGAACCTATATCGAATGGCTCGCCGATCTGCCCTGGAAAAAAGGTGCCGGCGCTGAAAAAATCAAAATCCCTGAAGCCCAGAAAATTCTGGATAAAGACCATTACGGGTTAGAGAAAGTCAAAGAACGCATCACCGAACACCTTGCCGTGATGAAACTGGTAAAAAAAATTAGAGGGCCCATCCTCTGTCTCGTTGGCCCACCGGGTGTAGGCAAAACATCGTTAGGACAATCCATCGGCAAAGCCATGGGCCGAAAGTTTATCCGCGTCTCCTTAGGTGGCGTGCGGGATGAAGCAGAAATCCGTGGGCATCGTAGAACTTATATTGGAGCGTTACCGGGGAAAATTATTCAAGGCATCAAAAAATCAGGTGTCCACAACCCTGTTTTCATGCTCGATGAAATCGACAAAATGAACGCCGATTTCCGCGGGGACCCTTCCTCCGCATTGTTGGAGGTTCTCGATCCAGAGCAGAACTCCACTTTCAACGACCATTATCTGGAGGTTGATTACGACCTTTCCAATGTTCTTTTTATCTGTACCGCCAATGTCCTGCACTCCATTCCGCAACCGTTGCTCGACCGAATGGAAGTGCTCCGCTTGCCCGGTTATACCGATCAGGAAAAAATGGGCATCGCTAAAAGTTTTCTCGTCCCTAAAAAAGTACCGGAACATGGCCTGACCAAGAAGAATATAGAAATTACTGACAAAGCTCTGGATAGTATCATCCACGACTACACCCGCGAAGCAGGTGTGCGAAACCTGGAACGGGAAATCGCCACACTCTGTAGAAAAGTGGTTAAGACCGTTGTCGAAAAAGGCAAGAAGACCAGCGTAAAAATCACCCCAGCTGTCTTGGAAAAGTATCTCGGCATCCCCAAATTCAAGAAACCCGAATCCGAAGGCCCAATGGAAATAGGCACCGCCACCGGACTGGCATGGACAGAGTTTGGCGGCGAAACCCTCACTATAGAAGTTACAGTACTTCCCGGTAACGGTAAACTGGTGCCCACCGGGCAACTCGGCGATGTCATGAAGGAATCGGCGCAGGCGGCCATGACCTATGTGCGTTCACGCGCCGGAGATTTAGGACTGCCCAAGAACTTCTACCAGAAAAACGATTTCCACATTCATATTCCCGAAGGTGCTGTTCCTAAAGACGGTCCTTCAGCAGGAATCACCATGGCAGTGGCTCTGGTCTCGGCATTGACCAAAACCCCTTTGCGCCCCGACCTCGCCATGACCGGAGAACTGACCCTGACCGGGAAAGTTTTGCCCATAGGCGGACTCAAAGAAAAAGTTCTGGCAGCACACAGGTTCCGCATCAAGCACCTCATTATCCCAGTGGAAAATGAAAAAGATATTCCCGATATCCCGGAAAATGTCAGGAAGAACATACAGTTTTACCCCGCCACCACCATGGACGATGTGCTCAAACACTCGTTTGATAAAAAGCTCAAGGTTAAGAAAAAACCCGCCCCCAAAAAAAATAAGGCCACCGCAAAAACACCCAGCAAACAACCCGCCGCCTCCCGATTAAACTAGTCGGGCAAGCCCGATAGCTGATTGCAATAGTGTTCCTTGCGGGCAAAAAGTTATCCCGGCTTAAGATAGATTGCTCTCTTATTTTAAAGATCCAGGCCCCCCCCAGGGTTTGATGATGGGCTTTTTATGGAACAATTCTGCTGAACGGGGTTTGTGCATAGTCAAGAATGGCGCATCCGCTTTATCCCTCTAAGCACACCTGCAAAAGTCCATCCTCCACACTTTTCGATGTGTTCCCAATTTCAGGGGAAGATCAGTTAGAATGAGGGGAGGTGCATAAAAATCAAGTTCACTTTTTACTTATTTTCCCGTGCAATATCCGGGCTGTGACCCATTTTTGATGAGGAGATTTTGCTATGAAAAAGATTGGTGTGGTGCTTTCGGGATGTGGAGTGTTTGACGGGGCGGAGATTCATGAGTCGGTCATCACTCTTTTAGCGATTGATCGGGCCGGTGCCCAGGCCGTGTGCATGGCTCCCAATGTCGACCAGATGCATGTGGTCAACCATCTCACCGGTGAAGAATCTGCTGGCGAAAAACGTAATGTTCTTGTCGAAGCGGCACGCATTGCCCGTGGCGAGATTAAGGATATCTGCACGGTCAAGGCTGATGATCTTGACGCTTTAGTGTTCCCCGGTGGATTCGGCGCGGCCAAAAACCTCTCAACCTTTGCGGTCAAGGGCGAAAACTGCGAGGTCCACCCGGAAGTTCTCCGACTGGTGAAAGAGTTTGCCGCCAAGAAAAAACCACAAGCGGCGTTGTGCATCGCTCCAGCCATGATGGCAAAAATTTATGAGGATGCCCCCAACAAACCCACTCTGACCATCGGCAACGACAAGGACTGCAGTAGCAAGATGGAAACGATGGGAACCACGCATCAGGATTGCTCAGCACGGGATTTCGTCTTCGATGAGCAGAATAATATTGTCTCGACCCCGGCCTATATGCTGGGTCAGAGCATCTCGGAAGTGGCCGAAGGTATCGAAAAAACCATCAATAAACTTATAAAAATCACCCCTTAGTTCATTGAAAAGGTAACACCCCGGCAGGTCAACCACCCCAGCCCCTATTTGATAAAGAAGGGTCATTTTACCTCTTTGCGCCGAGAAGTCTGCTGTTTACGGTAAAAAGCCATTGCTAGTGCGCGTGGAGGCACTCCACCTAAAGGATTTAGGCCATTTTTCCGTAAAGAAATACTGGGCCCTTATATATAATGGTAACGAACCAGATTTTTGTCACGCAGGGAGGCTATGAGCGAAAAAACTTTATTGGTCACAGGCGGTGCGGGTTTTATTGGTAGCAATTTCATCAATTTTATCCATAAACGCTACCCGAACACCAAAATCCTTTTGCTGGATGCTTTGACCTATGCCGGCAACCTCGACAATATACCTGCCAGTCTGAAATCCAACGGACACTTTCAATTTCATCACGGCAACATCACGCACCCGGACATTGTCGGCAAGCTGGTTTCGGAAGCGGATATTGTGGTGCATTTTGCGGCGGAGTCGCATGTGACCCGCTCGATTTATGATAACGCGATTTTTTTCGAGACGGATGTCATTGGCACGCAGGTGGTGGCCAACGCCGTTGTGAATAATCCGGTCGAACTGTTTGTGCATATCTCTTCTTCGGAAGTGTATGGCACGGCTTTGACTGCTCCGATGGATGAGGAGCATCCGTTGAATCCGATGAGTCCGTATGCGGCGGCCAAGGCCGGGGCGGATAGGTTGATTTATTCTTACGTCAAGACTTACGATCTACCGGCGGTGATCATTCGTCCGTTTAATAATTATGGCCCGTGTCAGCATTTGGAAAAGGCCATCCCCAATTTCATTGTCAGCGCTTTGCAGGATCAGCCGTTGACCATTCATGGTAATGGCGAGAGTTCCCGCGACTGGATGTTTGTGGAAGATACTTGTGAAGCGTTGGATCGGGTTTTGCATGCCGAGCGTGATCGGGTGATTGGTCAGACGATTAATCTAGGGACAGGAACCGACACATCTGTGGTGGAAATAGCCCGGAGAATTTTGCGGTTGATGGACAAGCCTGAAAGTTTATTGCAGTTCATTGAAGACCGTCCCGGTCAGGTGACCCGGCATATTTCTTCAACACAAAAATCGCTTGAATGTCTGGAATGGAAGTCAAAAGTAGATTTGGATGAAGGTCTCGAACGTACCATTGAGTTTTATAAAACTAATCGCAAGTGGTGGGAACGGACTCTGTGGATGAAAGAACTCTGGGCTCACAAAGGATAATGGTTATGCGGGTTACCATACTTCAACCTTCGTATTTGCCGTGGCTGGGATTTTTTGAGCAAATGAGCCGTTCTGATAAATTCGTTCTGCTGGATGATGTGCAGTATACAAGGCGGGACTGGAGAAACAGGAACCGGGTTCGAGTGAATGAGGGTTGGGCCTGGCTGACGGTACCGGTTCTGCAAAAAAGCAAATTCTCACAAAGCCTTCTTGAGACACACATAGATAATTCTGTGCCGTGGCGGAAAAAACATTTAGAGACTCTGCGCCAGCATTATTCCAAGTCGCCATTTTTTGAGCAATATTTTTCCAGGTGCCAGAAAATTTATGAAAAGGAGTGGACCTTTTTATTCGACCTTTGTCTGGAAACGATTATTCTTCTGAAAGAAGAACTTGGTGTTGAGACTCCGCTCCTGCGCTCATCTCAGATGGAAATCTCCGGACAAAAAACCGAGAGGTTGCTTTCGATTTGCCGGGAACTGGGCGCGACCCATTATTTGAGTGGCGAGGCGGCGAGCGATTATATTTTGGAGGCGAATTTTTCCAGTCAGGGCATTGAGCTTGAGTATCAGAAATATGATCATCCCGTTTACCCGCAGCGGTATCCCGGCTTTGTTCCACAGTTATCAGCAATTGATTTACTGTTCAACTGCGGTGAGCAAAGCCTGAGTATTTTGAAACAAAATGCAGAGTCAGGTTCCCGTTGTTCATAGGTTTTTTATTATGATGGATTTTAAATTCTTACAAAAAATATTGCCACGGCTTTATTCGTTTCTGCCGTTTTATTTGATGCCACGGTTTTCCTTGCCACCGGTGCAGGCTTTTTTTGAAGTGACCTATCGTTGCAACTTGCGTTGCGATATGTGCCACTATTTAGAGATCATTGAGGAGACGGAATCGAAGCAAACTTATAAAAATGAGATGTCGAGTGAGGAAGTGAAAAAAGCAATTTCCAGGCTCCCCCGGTTTTCGCTGGTAACTTTTACAGGGGGTGAGGCGTTCATGAAAAATGATTTCATGGATATTCTTGAGTTTGCGACTCGTCGGCACAAAGTGCATATCATCACTAACGGAACCACATTGAGCGAGAAAGTTGTGGAAGAGCTCATGCGGCTGAGGTTGAAGTCTTTCTGGGGTTCTGGATTATTTTATATGGGGGTTTCACTTGAAGGCGGCGAAGCTCTGCACGATAGCATCACCACGGTCCCCGGTTCTTATAAAAAGACCACTCAAGGATTGGAGCGGTTGGTGGCTCGGCGCAAGGAGTTAAAATCCCGCTTCCCGCTCATTCATGTGACTTGTGTTATCAATCGGGGTAATGTGCGAGAGTTGGTTCCTCTGTATGAATATGCCAACAAGTTGGGAGTTAATGTCGCCAATTATGTTTTGAGCAGCCCGGCCACTTACTGGCATGGCAAAGACTATGATCAGGATGAACACTTGCAGCGCCCCACAGTGGCGGTCGAAGAAATTGAACCACGACTTTTGCGGGAGCAGTTGCAACTGTTGCGGAAAAAAAGCGAGGGTGGCACGACCCAGCTAAGGTTTTCGCCGAACTATATTACGGTGGATGAGATTGTCCGCTACTACAGCAATGAAAGTTCGTATCAGGATTACCGTTGCTACATCCCCTGGACGAAGGTGGCTTTTTCAGCTTATGGCGATGTTTTCAGTTGTCCACATTACAGGGTTGGGAATGTCAGTGATGGAAATGGATCACCGGCCTGGCAGTCGAACCGAATTCGCGATTTCCGCGAGAAACTAAAAGCGGAAGGAATTTTTCCCGGATGTCTGGGATGCTGTCAATCGGAGTATGTTGGCTCCACCCTTTTAGCGGGTGATGCCGTTGGCGAAGATCGGATTAAACGAGTTGAGTTTTTGAAAGTAAAAGAAAATGGTTGTTCAGCACCCGCTTTCTATCGAGAGAATCCTGACCTCTCTGGTGCGGGAGACAGGTAGCCAGACCCGTCAGCCGAGCGAACCTGTAATTAGTTTATTAACGCTATTGCCAGTTTTGGCCCCAGGCCGAGTGGAAGGATATGGATAAAAATCCGGAAATTTCTATAGTCGTTCCTGTTTATAACGAGGAACCCCTGATCGAAGAACTGTGCTCACGCCTGAAATGTGTCGGTGACGAGTTGAACCGTTCTTACGAAATATTGATCGTGGACGATGGCAGCGATGACGGGTCGTTTGAAAAACTCAAACGCATAAGTGAGACCGACAAAATATTTCGTCTGGTGCGGTTGACTAGGAACTTCGGCCAGCAGTCTGCCGTGCTGGCGGGTTTTAGAATGAGCCGGGGAGAGATTGTAGTTCAATTGGATTCGGATTTACAGAATCCACCAGAAGAAATTCCTAAACTGCTTGCAGCGTTGACAGAAAATATTGACCTGGTCACCACCACCCATAAAAAGCGCCAGGATGGTTTGTTGCGAGTCATAGGATCGAAGGTGTTATGTAGATTTGGGCAAATGCTTTTTGGAAAATCGGTAAAACTGAATTTAAGTTCCTTCCGCGTAATGCGCCGAAGTGTGATAGAGAAAATTGAAGCCTGCCGGGATCGGTCGCGTTACATGGCTGTCCTGATGAGTTGGATGGGGTTGCCCAGTATTGAGATCGAAGTGGAGCACCATTCCCGAAAAAAAGGAGAAACCAAATACAGCCTCTTGACCCTGACAAAATTATCGTGGGATTTGGTGACGGGGTACTCCAGCTTTCCATTGAGATTAGTGACCTATATGGGGTTGTTTGGTGCCTTTATCGGATTTCTCATGATGGCATTTCTGTTGTATCAGCGCATTGTTAATGGAATTTTAATCGAAGGATTTGTTGTTCTCTTGGCGGTGTTTGCTTTTTTTGCCGGTGTCCAGCTTCTTTCCGTTGGGTTTCTGGGCGAATATCTTGGACGCGTTCATTCCCAGGTTCAGGCCCGCCCGGATTATATTATTGAAAAGGTGATTGAATGATGCAAATCAAACCTCTCACGTCTTTGATTATCGAGCCGACCAATACCTGCAACCTGCGTTGTACGTTTTGCTTTGTGACGGATGGCATGACGCGGGAGGAAGGCTTTATGAATTTGGAGTTATTCAAAAAAGTCATTGATGACTGCCCTGATCTCGAACATCTTTGCATGCACAATTGGGGAGAACCTCTGCTGCACAAGGAAATTTTCAAGATGTTTGATTATGCCCACGAGGCGGGTGTTAAATTTATTGTGATGAATACCAACGGGACTTTGTTGACGGATAAAATGATTAGCAGGATAGTTGATAGCCCTCTTGACATCATCCGTTTTTCTATTGATGGTTCGGCTGAAACGTTTGAGCGGATACGGGGTGTGGAGCTTGATAAGATAGAAAAAAATATTATCAAACTTAAAAAAGAAAAAGAAAAAAAGCGGCCTGAATTGAGTATGGGGGTGGTCTTCACCGTAGAAGAAGAAACTCAGGAGGATGTGGATCCCTTTATCAGCCATTGGGAATCCATCATGGATCACGTTCGCACGCAACCTAAGCTGATTCAAAGCCCAAGAGAAGAACCTTGCCCGGAGCCTTTTGGCAAAGACTATGGAAAGCTGGTGGTGTTATGGGATGGTACGGTGATCCCCTGCTGTGTGGATTACAATGCGACCTTAAAACTGGGAAGTGCTGTTCATGACAACGTGCAAGACTTGTGGCAGGGCAGAGAGATTGAAAGATTGCGCGCCCAGCATGAAAGAGGGGAATACCCCGATGTCTGCGTCAATTGTAACGAATGCAAGACATCAAAAACCAAAAAACGCTTCTTTTTTGAAGAACTCGTGCCCTGATGGAATCGGCGATGGCATCCCCTGCCACTAAAGAAAAAGTGTTGGAAGAGAACCGCAGAGTGCATGCTCTGGAAAATCGGTTATATCTTTCCCGCCACCCTGAGCAGACAAATTTTTTCCAAAGGGGCATTTTAGAAAAAATGATGGCTGAGGTTTGCACTACCCTGAGGCCCGGCTCGAAAATTCTCGATCTGGGTTGCGGGACGGGTTATCTCTCCCTGGGTTTTTTATCCAGAGGATATCATGTGACCGGCTTGGATTTATCGCGGGAAATGATACAGGCGTTTGAGGAGTCCATCCCCGCAACACTTAGGCCTCAGGCTCGTCTGGTAGTCGGGGATGCTGAGGAGTTCTTGTCGCAGAATCAGGATGAGTATGACGTGGTCGTCTTGTCGGCAATTTTGCACCACCTCTTCGATTACGAATCGGTGCTTCGTCAAATTTGCGTGAGGCTTTCTTCTGGAAAACAACTGTTAGTATTTTTTGAGCCGCTTAAACAAGAAGTTCACTCCCCGATAAAATTTGTCCTGCATCGCGCCCTATCATGGCTGGATGAAAAGTTATATCGGTTTGAAATGAAAGCGAAAAGTATTCCTGTGCTGGATGATGAGTATCATCACTCAGATTACCAGCGGCAGTTTGGAGGCATTGACCCGAACCGGATCCTTGAAATTCTGCGGGAAGAAGGGCTGGAAGTTTTAAAAATTGAGAAATATTGCGCCCGCCGTTATGGGCTTCATGCCTGGCTGGCAAACCGGGTATTGGGAACGCAAAACACTTTTAACTTGTTCGCTACCCGGCCCTAGTTTTTTGGAGTGTTCTTTTTGGTATTTTGATGGATGGGAACTCCCAGACTTTTTGCCAACGCTTCTGCTATTTCACTTCCATCCGTATCACTGATTTCCAGAAATGAAACTCCAATATCATAATGGGAGTCAAACTTTTCCACCCTTGCTACCTGAGCTTTTATATTAATAGGTGCGTTGAGGTTCTGGTCTGCAAGTTCTATCTTCACCTGTGTGCCGATTTCAATGGGAACAGGGCTTTCCAGAAGCAAACCGGAGCAGCTGAAATTTTTCCCCTGAACGGTAATTTGTTCGGATTCCTGATCCACTTTGCTGATCTGAACGTCCCCGGCAAAATCTATTCTTATATAATGCCGCTTGTCCAGGGTATGCAGGAAAACTCTGTTTTTACCGTTTTCCTTCGCTTGATAAAGCGCAATGTCGGCTGCGTGGATCAATGACTTGGCATCCTTCGCATCTGTGGGATAAGAAGCGACTCCGCCACTTAAAGTGAGACCAAATGATTGCCCATCAAACTCTAGTTTCAGTTCTTCGACTTTCTGCCGAATGCGCTCAGCAATAACCAGCGCGTTGATCTTTCGAGTTTCAGGAAGAATGAGAACCAGCTCTTCCCCGCCATACCGGCAGACAAAGTCTTCGGTTCTTTTTTCCAGCATCATGATTTCGGCCACTTGTTTCAGGGTCAAGTCTCCTGCCTGATGACCATAAGTATCATTCAGGTTCTTAAAATTATCGAGGTCAAAAAATATGAGAGAAAATCTTCCATCATATCTTTGAACCCGGTTCATTTCACCTTCCAGCGCCTCATCGAAAAATCGACGGTTAAAAAGTCCGGTTAAACCGTCTGAGCGGGAATTCTTTCGAGTTTCCTCGAGTGCTTGTAACTCAATCATTGCTGGAGCGCGCAGACTTTTAGAAACCTCACTGAAATAGTCGCACACAGCAGTTATCAGCTTGACGGGTCTTCCCAGCTTTGTTTCCAGCAGATGGTGATGTTTAAGGATACCACCCCAATTAATTTTGGCATCCTGAATGCTGAATTCAAGGTGGGTCAATACACTGAGCAAAGCAGGGTAAACCTCTTCCCCTTCTTTTGCGACAATATCCTGAACTGTTTCCAGAAGATCAGAATTGTCTGAGGAATAAGAATCCAGAGAATCTATGATGGTTTGTCTCAAATCACCCATAATTGTTCTGCATAGCAATATTTATGTTTGATGCCTTTCCCATTCAATATAGTACCCAGGTTGGGAAAATCAATCGGCAGAAAAAGAATTTACCTCAAATAGCTGTATCGGCAGAAAGGGGGGACAACTTAATATGGCTATGCTGAATTCTTTTCTTAGGCGGGAGTTTTGAAACGGGTTTCAATCAACAGGGAATTGTTATTTTAAACAATTTCCAGAACCTGGAGGTTGGTCAGTGCCGTTGATTTTTGTAGAGCATCTTCCCCTTTGGGACTCAGCTTGTTGCCCGCTACGTTTAAAAAATGCAGACCAGAGAGTTGCTGGGAATTGGCTAAGTAAATTGCGCCCTCATCGCCTATGACATTCAGGGCGAGCACTAGACGACGCAAACTGGACAGATTTATGGACTCTGCCATCGCCTTGATGCCTTGCGCGTGAATCCAGTTTTCGTTTTCCAGATATAAGGACTCCAATTGAGTCAGGGTGGTGGAGCGGGCGAGCGCCGAAGCTCCTTGATCGGCAATATTATTATTATTCAGCCGTAAAGATTTAAGCCCGGCGCAATGGGGAGATTGTGCCAATGCCTTTGCGCCTTCCGAGCCGATTTTATTCTCACCGAGATCCAGAGTTTCCATGTCTTTCATATTTGCGGACCCTGCCAGTGCTTCCACTCCCTCGGCGCGAAGATCGTTATTATTAAGATCCAGCATTCTAAGTCGAGTGATCGATTTAGATGTGGAAAGAGAAATGGCACTGTCAGTCGTCAATCCGTTATTGTGCATGACCAGTGTTTCCAGATTTTCAAACATCGAAGACTCGGCCATGGCATAGACCCCATCATCACCAAGATGGTTATTGCTCAGGATCAAAACTTTGAGATTGGGAAACACCCCGGACCGTGCCAGAGCTTCCATTCCTTCATGGGTCAAACCATTATCGGAAAGATCAATCCTGACAATCTTTTCAAGAGGGGGCACCTGCATAAGAAGCCTTAGACCCTCATCACCAATTCCCGTGTCGCGAAGATTGATATCACTCAATTGCCGACCCAGTTTTGAGTCTGCAAGGGATTTAATGCCAAGCGGTTCTAAACGGTTAAAGGAAAAGTTTAACCGCTCCAGATTGTTCATGCCCGCTGCCAGGGAAAGAACCTTTGCTCCCAGTGCGCCGATTTCGTTGCTGGATAAACTCAAGTCCTTCAGAAGTGTTAAGGCCTGGCATTTGGAAAGGAAGAATAAGGCTTCATCGTCGAGGTTATTGTTTGCCAGCGAGAGGTTTTCCAGATTGCAAAAACAGTCGGAAGCGCTGAGCGGTTGCAGTCCGGCAGAATTCAACCCTGTTTGTTCAAGGTTCAAATAAGAAAGAGATATAAGGGGGCTGGCACCGGCAATGGTTTTGAAGTCCTCTTCTTTAAGCTGGCAGCCTAAAAGATCCAGAGATTTTTTGTCGAGGCTCAACTTTTCCCGGATGAGAGAGCCGAGGTCGGGGTTCTCGGTATTCTTTTCAAAATGCCGAAGAAACTCCAGGCTATCGTCAATGTCTTTTGCTTCCGCCATAACAAGGTACAGTCAGTTCATGTGAAGCGAATTATACCCCGGCGCCTCCACCGGTGGCAATAGGGCGCTGATACCCCGAGCATGAAGCAAATGAAGCGTATCACACACGGAAAATATTTCTTGGCCTAACGGGTCATTGCTAACTGACTCCAGCATCACGCTGGCTAGTTGAAGTGGACGGAAACTGCTTTGGAGACACCCTGTTCTTCCATGGTGATGCCATAGAGAGCGTTGGCGAAAGACATGGTTTTTTGGTTATGAGTGATGATGATGAATTGCGTGTTGACGGCCATTTCCTTGAGCATTTCCTGGAAACGAACGACATTAGCCTCATCCAGCGGGGCATCCACTTCATCCAGAAGGCAGAAGGGGCTGGGTCGGACTTTGAAAACCGCGAACATCAGAGCGATGGCGGTCATTGCTTTTTCTCCACCGGACATCAGGGCCAGACTTTGCAGGCTTTTTCCAAAAGGGTTGGCGGTGATTTCAATTCCCGAGTCGAGAGGGTTGGATTCATCGACCAGGGTCAGGCTTGCCTTGCCTCCCTGAAAGAGTCGCGCGAAAATTTCCTTGAAGTTTTCGCTCACAAGTTTAAAGGTGTCGAGAAACCGTTGTTTGGTAGTGTGGTTTATTTTTTCGATGGTTGAGTGAAGCAATTCTATGGACTCGGCCAGATCGTCCTGTTGTCTTTTTAGAAAGGTGTAACGCTCGTTGGTTTTTTCAAAATCCGAAAGCGCAGCAAGATTGACCTCACCTAATTTCGCCACTTTTTCTTTCAGTTCTTTAACCAATTCGTCTGTTTCGCTTTCATTAATGTTTTCATCGTAAGCAGACTTTAATTCTTCCCGTGTTGCGTTGAAGTCTTCGTAAGCGCGTTCTTCCAGATGGACGATTTGCAGGCGGTTCTCAGATCGTTTGATTTCTATTTGAGAGAGGGTTTCGATGATCTCCTGAATTTTTCGGGAAAGTTCACGTGTGTCCTGCTCCATTCCTTTCAGGGCGTCTTCTTTTTGTCGCAGCGACTCTTCTTCCTGAACAGCTGTTTCCGTTAACTGGTCTTTTTCCCGGGAAAGTTTCAGGACGGTATCTTCCAGCATCGAAATTTCGCCTCCAATTTCAGTGATTTTATTCTGATTGGAAACGAGGTCAGATTCGCGCCTGACAATTTGTTGTTTTAAGTTTTGCTGCTGAAGCTCCAGTCGCTTGATTTCGGTGAGCGTGTTTTCTCGTCGGCCGATCAGAGAAGCAATCAGAACCTTGAGTCGGCTGATCTCGGATGAAATTTCCTCAAGGCCGGATCGGCTTTGTTCCAGTTCTTCTCTGTGCCCGATTAAAAGTTCTTCTTCAGCAACTCTTTTTTGTTCGACGGATTCCAACTGTTGGTCCAGCGAAGATTTCTCCGCGACCCATTTTTCTCTTTCCACGTCTATGGCCGTAATTTCCCCTTCAATGGTGGTGTGCCTGTTTTCAAGACGCTCGGCTTCTTTACGCGATTGTTCCAGGTCGTGCAGTTTATTGTTCGTTGCGATCTCAGTGGCATGGGTTTGTTGGTCCAATTGTCTCAGGTTGGCCTCAAGTTGGGAAAGGCCCTGTTTTTTTCTTTCGATGTTTCCCTGTGAAGCATCCAACACCTTTTTAACGTTGCTGACACTGCTGGTCAGAGTTTCTATTTCACGGTTTCTGGCCAGCAGGCCTGAGGAATCATGTTCCAATGAACCTCCGGTGACGAACCCGTTAGCGTCAATCATTTCCCCATTCAGGGTGACGACAGTTCCGTAAAAATCTGGTTTCTGATGCAGGTGAAGGGCGACATCCATATCCTGAACGATTACAACGCTTTTCAGTAATAAATCGATAACGGGCCGATACTCTTCCGGGCATTCAATAAAATTGAGGGCCGTGCCTACGATTCCCTGTGTGCCATTCATATTAAGAGGCTCGAAAGGAATCGGTTTTGGATTGAGAGGTGCGAACAAGCCTCGACCGGAATGGTGATTCTTAAGATAGCCGATGGCCTCCATCGAATCAGAATGGGAATTGACAATAACGCTTTGGAGTTTTTCGCCCAGAGCGGTTTCGATAGCCACTTCATATTCTGCCGGGGTTTGCAGGACATCGACCAACACTTCCCGAAGTCCGGGAATGCGTTCGCCGTTCTGGTTGTTCATGAGGGATTTAACGCCGTCGTGAAATCCTTCAAACTGGTTTCTAAGTTTTTCCAATGAACCCAGCAGGGAGGCCTTATGAAAATAGTCTTCTTTTTGGGAGCTATGGCTGTCTATTTCTACTTGGAGCTGTTGCGAGCATAAGGTGGTTTCCTGCCGCAAGGCCTCTTGTTGTTCCTTTAAACGTGCAAGCTCTTCTGTTTTTTGTTGGTGTTCAGCTTCTCTTTGCTCAAGCCCTGACTGGTTTTCCTGAGCCTGAGAACGGTTTTCTTCCTTTTCCGTCACAAGCTTCCTCTGACCGGTTTCTAACCCTTGAATGCGGGTTTCAAGAGCGGTCATCTGATTTTTTGATTGGGCTGTTTGCTGGAATAAACTGTGAACGCTTCTTTCGCCATTGAGAACTTGTTCCTGAATTTTCTGCAAAGCTTCCCGCTTCTGCTCGTTTTCAGCCTTGCGCTGATCCAGTACAATTTCCTGCTCGTTGATTTCCTGTAATGTGGCGGAAAGGTTTTGTCTTTCGCTTTCGATCTGCGTTGTCAGGCCACCAATGTCCCCTGTCATTTGGGAAATTTCCCCGGTAGCAGATTCGATGTCTGCTTCGGCTTCAGATTTCTGCTCCTTCTTGAAAGCAATACTCTGCTCACTGCTTCCGATTTGGGATTTCAACTGATGAATGGTTTCTCGGGCTTCATTCAACCGGCCCAGCGATTCTTCGATTTCCACATTAAGCTGAGCGATCTGGTTTTCAAATGTAGCGTGACGGGCGTTCCACTCGGTTTTCTTTTCTGTTTGCTGCTCGAACTCGGCTTCTATCACCTCCAACTGCGATTGGTAGCGGCGAACTTTTACCGAGAAAAGACTGAGAGACAGTTCCTTGATCTCGGTTTTGTATTTTTTATAGCGTTCTGCCTTGGCGGCCTGGCGCTTTAACGACTCAACCTGTCGAGCCAGCTCCTGAACAATATCTGCCACACGTTCCAGGTTTTGGCGCGAGCTGTCGAGCTTGCGAATGGCTTCATTTTTGCGGTGTTTGAATTTCAGAATTCCTGCGGCTTCTTCAATCAGGATACGCCTTTCTTCTGGCTTGGAAGTGATGATATCCTGAATATGGCCCTGTTCAATAATGGTCAGGACCTTTGGGCTGATGCCCGCATCCATGAGGAAATCCGTGATATCCTTTAAGCGGCATGGAATCTGGTTGATATAAAATTCGCTTTCGCCGGAACGATGGTAACAACGGGTGACTTTGACATCTTCCGCTACATTGGGAACTCCGGCAATACGGATTCCCGTCGGCACACTGGACAGGGTCAGGGAGATTTCCGCCCGGTTCACGGGTTTTCGGCTACTGCTACCATTGAAAATGAGATCCGTGATACGGGTGCTACGCAGGGTTTTGGATCTTTGCTCACCGATGACCCAGCGAATCGCGTCGGAAACATTGCTTTTTCCACAACCGTTGGGGCCGACAATGGCCGTAAAACCGTTTCTAAACTCCAGGTTGGTGGAGTCGACAAACGATTTAAAACCCTCTAATTCTAAATTTTTCAGGTACATATGTGGTTAGGCTCCCGGGATTATCGGATCTTCAGCATCTCATATTCTGGGGGGAAGATTATCCCAATCCTGTGATATTGTAAAGTGAAATTATACCATGTTTGGTATACTCTAAAACCCAGCCCCACAATATATTGTGCCACTGGGCGTGGGGCTGTGATATTTCTTCGTTATCTCTCATGCCCCGAAGGGGTACAACGAGCAATGGCTTTCATATGCGAGCAAAAAGTTGTCTCGGCTTGATAGGTTATTGCCCCGTTGCCCTTTTAAGCCGAGAGGCAGATTGAAAATAAGGTGAAGCCATTGCTAGTTGGCCCCACGCCTAGTGGAGGAGATTTTTATGATGAAGTTGTATTCTTATAATAAGTGCGGAACCTGTCGTAAGGCGGTCCGCTTTCTGGAAGACAAGAAGGTAAAGTTTGAACTGTTCGATATTACCGAAACGCCGCCGACCAAGCAGATTCTTAAAGCGGCGATGAAAGCCAAGGGACTGAAAAAACTTTTCAATACCAGTGGCGTTCAGTATCGTGAGTTGAAGATCAAGGACAAACTGGCAACGATGACCGATAGTCAGGCGATAGACTTGCTGGCTTCCAACGGAAGGTTGGTCAAACGTCCGTTCGCGGTGGATAAGGATAAAATCACCGTTGGCTTCGACATCGAAGAATATAAAAAGGTTTGGTAGGCAACTTGAGACGACGATGGATCTGTTTTTAATCAAACATAAACTGAAGAACGATTTTCCTCTAGTGCGGGAGGCGACTCAAGCGCATCCCCAGCGGGCTGCCGTGATGGTTATGCTTTATCCCAGGCATAATAAAACGCATGTGTTGATGACCCGAAGAGCCACGCACCTCAAGTATCATGCGGGTGAGGTGAGTTTTCCCGGCGGGGTGTTTGAGGAAGATCAGGATGATGACCTGCTGGCCACGGCTTTAAGGGAGACCGAGGAAGAGCTTGCCATTGAGGTTGATCAGGGAGATGTGTTGGGCCGACTCCCTATTGTTAATACGCGGTTGGGGTTTGAAATCACCCCTTTTGTTTCCGTGTTGTCTTCTGCGCCGGAGTACGAACCCGCCGAGAGTGAGGTGGGGGAAGTTTTGGAAATGCCCTTCACCTCTCTGCTTGCCACGCAACAACGGGATGTTGGGAGCAAGCCCTCTGAGGAAGGGGTGATGTACTGGTTTCGACACCATAGAATTTGGGGTGCATCGGCAAAGATTCTCAACCAGATTGCACATCTGGGTACGTATTAGTTTTTCAGAAAGAGAACTTTTTTAAATGAAAACTTTAAAAATCCTGTTTCTGGCCTCGCATTGGAGGGTTTCTCTCATCAAAGCGTTCCAGGACGCCAAGTTGTCGATGAAGCTGATCTGCGCTGACAGCGATCCAGACGCGCCTTCTTTGAGTGAGGCTGACCGCTCACAGGTTATTCCGCTTTTTTCAGATCCTCAATGTCTGCCATCTGTTCTTGAGTTATGCGAGGCCGAAAAAGTTTCTGCCCTGGTTCCCCTGACCAACAAGTCTATTGAGTTCATGGCTGACCATCGCCAGGAACTGGGGGCAGGAGGTCGCCGTTTATGGATACCGCAAAATCGTGTCATCGAAACTTGCCACGATAAATGGAAATTATTTGAGTTTTTAAAAAGTGAAGGATTCGGCACCCCTCTAACATTTTTGCCGGGAAAAACAGCAACTTCGTTCCCCCTCATCGCTAAACCGCGTCGGGGAGAAGGCAGTAAAGACCTGTTTGTGCTGGAGAATTCTGACGACCTGGACTTTTATATGAAAAAATGCCCCCATCATGTATTCCAGCAACGGATTGATGGACAGGAATTCAGTGTCGATGCGTTTTTCGACCAGCACGGTTCGCCCCGCCTGATTGTTCCGCGTGAACGGTTGGCGGTTCGTGGTGGTGAGGTCATGGCCAGCCGTATCAATATGGATGCGGGTATCATCGACAAGGTGACTGCGTTGGGAACCAAGCTGGGTTTGACAGGCCCCTGCACCATCCAGGGTATACAGGATGATGAGGCGTTTTATTTCACCGATGTGAACCTGCGTTTTGGCAGTGGTTTTGTGCACACCATTTCTGCGGGTGGCAACGTGCCCTTAATGATGTATAAAGAACTGGCCGGGCAAGAGTTGGACTCTATGAAAATAGACATCAAAAATCATTCGGTCATGACTCGTTATCCTGAGAGTATTTTTCGCTAATAACTTATGAATACTATGAGCCCACAAGATAGATTGATCTTTGCACTGGATGTCCCGGATAAAAAGGCAGCAGAGCGCTACGTCCAATTGCTGGAAGGAGTGGTCGGTTGTTTCAAGGTCGGCTTGGAATTGTTTATCAGCGAAGGTCCCGATGTGGTCAAAATGATTCAGGATCAGTCTACGGCAAACATTTTCCTCGACCTCAAGCTGCACGATATCCCGGCGACGGTGAGAGGGGCGTTGCGATCCGCTGAGAAGTTGGGAGTCCAGTACATCACCATCCACTCTACAGAAGGGGAAGCGATTCTTGAGACGGCTCAAGAAGTGAAAGGTTCGGGGCTGGAAGTGCTGGCAGTAACGGTGCTCACCAGTACGAGTGTTTCTTCTCTGGCGAGTCTTGGAATTCGTGAAGACATTGATGCGGCGGCTTTGGTTTTGGATCGCGCTACCCGGGCGCAAAACTCGGGATGCGCCGGGGTGGTTTGCTCGGGGGAGGAAGCAAAACTGGTCAAACTAAAATGTGGTGAAGGATTCAAAATTGTGGTTCCGGGAATCCGTCCAGAATGGGCTCGTGTTGCGGGTGACGATCAAAACCGCATTGCAAGTCCTGCCCAGGCCATAGAGGATGGGGCGGATATGATTGTTGTCGGTAGGCCTATTCGCGATGCAGAAGACCCAAGAGAAGCGGCACAAAAAATTATTGCGGAAATCTCGTGACACTGGACTCGATGAGGAATGTTCATAATAAAGACCAGGTATCAAAATGCTATCCACACTAATAAATTTTATTTATCTGCTAAGCCTGGTTTGCTGGATAGGCAGCATTATCTTTTTCTCTTTCTTTGTGGCTCCTGTAGTTTTTAAAACCCTGGAGCGGGAAAAAGCCGGTGAAGTGGTGGGCATTATTTTTCCTCGCTACTACATGATCGGTTATGTGTGCGGAATTTTGGTGTTGATAGCACTTCTTCTGAACGGGCCAGCAGGTCTTAAGTGGTGCGCCTGGGGTATCATGATGCTTGGCACTGCCTGTGCCGGTCTGGTTGTGAACCCTAAAGCCAAAATTCGTAAAGAACAATTGAAAGATTCTCCCGAAGCTGAAAAACCTGCCCTCGAAGCCAGCTTTAAAACTCTGCATTCTTTGTCGGTCAAATTGAACGCGGCGGTTCTATTTGCCGGGCTCTGGCTACTCTGGCTAAGTGCTGCGAAAATTCCTATTTAAATGAACGTGCTTGGAATATCTGCGTTCTACCACGACTCGGCGGCGTGCCTGGTGCAAGATGGTGAAATCATTGCGGCGGCGCAGGAAGAGCGGTTCACCCGCAAGAAACACGATGCATCATTCCCAAAAAACGCGGTGGAGTTCTGCCTGAAGCAGGGAGGCATAAAAACTTCTGACCTGGATTATGTTGGTTTTTATGATAAGCCGTTCATCAAGTTTGAGCGCATTCTGGAAACCTATCTGGGCATCGCTCCTAATGGACTTCGGCAGTATTTGTCGGCGATACCAATTTGGATGAAAGATAAAATATGGACCCGGGCCAATATTCGCAGAGATTTAAACTATAAAGGCCCGGTTCTGTTCGCCGAGCATCATGAGTCGCACGCCGCCAGTGCATTTTTTCCATCCCCATTTCAGGAGGCCGCTATTCTCACCTTGGATGGGGTTGGGGAATGGGCGACCAGTAGCATTGCCTGCGGCAAGGGCAATAAGATCGACTTGATGCAGGAGCTTCGCTTTCCGCATTCTCTCGGCCTGCTTTATTCGGCGTTCACCTATTATCTCGGATTCAAAGTCAACAGCGGTGAGTACAAAGTTATGGGGCTGGCTCCTTATGGCGAACCTAAATATGCAGACCTTATTCTAGATCGCCTGATCGACTTGAAAGAGGACGGCTCTTTTCGGATGAACATGGAGTACTTCGATTATCTGGGCGGTATGACGATGACCAATGACAAATTCGCCGGGGTGTTGGGCCACCCTGCCCGCAAAGCTGAAACCCAGCTCACTCAAAGGGAAATGGATATCGCGGCCTCCCTGCAAGCGGTGACAGAAGAAATCATGCTTAAAATGGCGCGTCATATACGCGAACTCACCGGCATGAGAAACCTGTGTCTCGCGGGAGGTGTGGCATTAAATTGCGTTGGCAACGGCAAGATTCTCAAGGAAAAAATATTTGAAAATATTTGGATTCAACCGGCGGCGGGAGATGCGGGGGGAGCCTTGGGCGTGGCGCTCAGTATCTGGCATCAGATGCTGGGAAATGCAAGAACGAGCAACGGCAAAGACTCGATGCGGGGAGCCTATCTCGGCCCAAAATTTGAAGAAGATGAAATCCGACAATTTTTAGACGGGGAAGGAATCCCCTATAAATATTATAAGGACCCTGAACTGGCTCCAGCGGTGGCGAAAGATTTGCAATCCGGAAAAGTAGTCGGCTTGTTTCAGGGGCGGATGGAGTTTGGTCCGCGCGCATTGGGGGGGCGGAGCATCATTGGTGATCCGAGAAACCCTGAAATGCAATCGACAATGAACTTGAAAATTAAATACCGCGAATCGTTTCGCCCTTTTGCTCCGGCGGTTCTGGCCGAAAAGGTTCAGGAGTGGTTTGAGATCGATTCCGAGAGTCCTTACATGCTTTTGGTGGCAGGAGTGCGCGAAGATAAACGTCTTCCAATGACTGAGGAGCAAAAGAAATTGTTTGGCATCGATTTGTTGAACATTCCCCGGTCTGAGATTCCGGCAGTCACGCATGTGGATTACTCGGCTCGCATTCAAACGGTTCACGCGGAAACAAACCCCAGGTTTTATGCAGTGATTAAAGAATTTGAAAAAGCCACGCAATGCGCAGTATTGATCAACACGTCCTTCAATGTTCGTGGCGAGCCAATTGTATGCACACCGGAACAGGCATTCCGCTGCTTCATGCGTACGGGAATGGATACTCTCGTGTTGGAAAATTTTGTGCTCGATAAAAAAGATCAGCAACCCCTCGAAGCAGACAGCAACGGGCAGGAAGAATTTGAGTTGGATTAACCACTCGGCGTACCTCTTCGGGGCATGAAACAAGCGAAGGGAATATCACATGCTGCCAGTGGACAACCGCTTTTGCTGGCCCTGATATTGCATGAGTATTCTTAGTCAATGGTTTTAACCCCCCTAATCCCCCCTTATCAGGGGGGACATTTAATAGATTCCCCCTGATAAGGGGGATACAGGGGGTTGCCCTTTGAGAAATACAGGCTTGTTCGTTCTTACCGGGTTTTTTTATGAAGACAAAAAGTTTTATTATCGCTCTGGCTGTGTTGGCCGTGTACAGCTATGGCTGGAAGGTGACAGAAATAAATGTGGGGGAATTGTTTCGCGATTTTCACCTCGTCAAACCGCTTGTTAAAGAATTGGTTTCACCTGACCTGTTCACGCGTGAGAAAAAATCACAAATAGTTGAAGCCGAATTCTTCCTTTCCCAAAACCACAGAGAAAATACTCCCCGTGATAATGAGAGCATGACTCCGATGCTGGTGCTATCCCGTCAGTCCGGTGAAATTTCGGATAGGATAACGGTACATGGCTTCAACCTGAAACCTGCGCAGTCAGGGGTTTTGTATTGGGTCAATGCTATCGAGCAGGAGTTTCCATTGGGAACTTTTGCCACGGATTCGTCCGGCGCATTTCAGGGGAATATCATCGTGCCACCCAGCGCACGCGGTCTGCGTCAGACTGTGAAGGCGGTAATAAGTTGGGAGGAGGGCGCCTGGCAGATCAGCGATACACTTAGCCTGACCTTTGAAAAAATGGTGGAAACGGTTTTTCTGGCGTTGATGGCGACGACCTTTGGTGTGCTGGTGGCGGTGCCTTTAAGCTTTCTCGGTGCCCGGAATCTTATGACGGGAAGTCGGGCGGGTACCTTTGTATATTATGTAGTGCGTACCGGGCTGAATATTTTGCGATCGATAGAGCCGTTGATCATGGCGATCCTGTTTGTGGTCTGGGTGGGCATTGGTCCGTTTGCCGGAGTGCTGGCGTTGGGGTTGCACTCCGTTGCGGCTTTAGGGAAATTGTTTTCGGAACAGATCGAGTGCATTGATCCGGGTCCGGTAGAGGCGGTCACTGCTGTTGGAGCTAAACCGGTGCAGGTGGTTTTTTTTGGTGTATTGCCGCAAGTGATCCTGCCGTTCATGGCTCTCAGTTTTTACCGCTGGGATATTAATGTGCGCATGTCCACCATTATTGGTTTCGTTGGTGGAGGAGGGATTGGTTTTTTACTGCAACAATGGATCAACCTGCTCAAATACAACGAAGCCGGGACAGCGTTACTGGCTATCGCCATTGTGGTTATCACGCTCGATACCCTGAGCTCAAAAATTCGCGCCCGGGTTCGGTAGCGGTGGGGTGATTTCGCGCTACGATGGATGAAAAATTTAAAAAGCTTGCTTCCGGGATAAACCAACGTTTAAATAGAAGATAATAGATATAGACTGTAGTCGCATTGAATTGGAAAGGAGGAAATGTGGACACTCTTAGAAAATTTTTGAGCGGAACCATTCATACCGTTTCAGAGAGCTCTATGGTTCAAGACGCTATCGATAGATTCAGTTCTCATAAAGCCACCGCGTGTTTGGTTGAAAAGAATGGTGAATACATTGGTATTATTACTAGAGAGGATGTCATCCATAAAGTCACGGGCAAAAAAGATTCGAAATCCACACCCACTGCTGACATTATGTCTGCACCTATTTATACCGTCGATATCAATATGTCAAAAGCGGATGGCTGCATCATGATGTCGAAACAAGAACGACGGCATCTGGTGCTTGAAGAGAATGGTTCTATCGTGGGTATTGTGTCGGTGAGGGACATGGTTCCCGAGGAGATGATCACCTCTTCTCGTACAGGAGCTGAGCTGTTTGTTAAAGTGGGGAATTATGGCGATCAGCTTCTTAAAGACGAAAAGGCTCAGGGGTGACTCGCTCTGGTTTTGATGTTGACAGGTTAACTCAATAGAAATGGAAAAATTAAATGAAACTTGATGCTCAAATTCTAGCGAAAATCGTGGGGCAGGTGAAAGTATCTGTTTCAAGAAAGCTCACCAGTATCTGCCAGGAGGAGGTCAAATTTGAGAGAGTCACCAAGGAGTTTACTAACAACCTGGTGGGAATCGTGTCTTTTATTGGCGATGTGAGTTTTATTCTTCTGATCATGCTGACTGATGAACATATCAGGAAGATATCCTCCAAATTCGTAGGTGTTGAAATGGACAGCAGCAGCGATGATATTGGCGACTTGACCAGTGAAATCGCCAACATCGTTTTTGGTGATATCGACATGGACTTAAAAACGATTGATCTTCGCACAGAGCGCTCCCTGCCAACCATCCTCAAAGGCAAGGACATGCAACCGGTATTGCGTAAAAAGGCTCCCTCCATCATTCTTTCTTTCGGGAAAGATAATATCCTGGTGGAGATGATTGGCGCTACCGATGATTCTCTGCACAAAAAACCGGGATCATAAAATAGCTCTATTCTGCTATTTCCTTTTTTTGTGAGGAGCCAGGTGGTTGAATATTTTTATGAATTGTTTTCCGGATTCAGGAATTTCTCCGGCCTGATTGGAAAGCAGGATGTTCTCTGCCGTCAATGGCTTGCCATAGTATGCTTGGTTGGCATCCACGTCGGAAGTGATGACGGTGCCTTTCACGGAAACCCCGCCAAAAATGCCCTTGCTTCTGGAGTAGGAATAAATTTCTCCCTGCATGAAGACATCGGCTGATGCTTCTGCATGACGGCCAACAGGTCCCACCGCCAGAGCGATGTCTCCACCCAGCGTGAACTTTTCGCTGAGTAGCCCTTCTAGTCCCCTTTGCGTCATGACGAGCAGAATCAGGTCTACCGCTTCTGCTCCAAACTGAAACCCGAAACTACCGCCAGCGGTATAAAGAAAAGCCGGGGCACCCCATTCCCCGTTGTCTTCGGAGCGTACCGAGGCAAACCCTTTACCGTATCGTGCGCCGACAAAAAAACCCGCTTTCACCATGGTGGGAAAGACAATGATAGCCTTGGCTTTGGCGATCAACTTTGCCGGTATATTATGGTCGGGAGAATTCTGGATTTCTTCCAAAACGAGTTGTCCGGTTCGCAGCAATTTTCGTTGTTGGGCTCCATCGGGGCTCTGGGCCAAAAGTGTGGATGCGAAAAACAGAGTAAAAATGATACTGAGGGTGAGGCTTTTCATATGGGCTCCAATTATATTCACTGTATCTACTATAAAGGAAGTCAGTCGTATAATTCAACCTCGTTGAAAGGGGAAGCATGAAGAGGCACAAGTTGCATATTTTGACTGCACCTGAATTTAATTTTGCGCTTTTGAAATTGTGCCCGTACCATGCACGATCATGACATCAAAGCGGGTGGACAATTATCTGGGAAAAGAGGGGGCCCTGTCTTCGGGGGTGGAGGGATTTGAGTTTCGTCATCAGCAAATGGATATGGCGGTAGCGGTGGAGGGCGCATTTGATAATGCCAAACACTTGATCGTGGAGGCAGGAACTGGGACAGGCAAAAGCCTGGCCTACCTCATCCCGGCTATTTTATGGGCCGTAGAAAATAACAAGAAAGTGGTCATCTCCACTTATACCAAGACGCTACAGCATCAGATTCTCAATCACGACATCCCTTTTCTTCGCGATAAGTTGGGAATTGCCTTTCGCTACGCCCTCTGTATGGGCAACGAAAACTACCTGTCGCTCAGAAGGTTGAAACGATCGGCCCAGGCGGGACTGTTCACTCAGTCCGATGAGGAAAACCAGTGGGAAGGCATTTTCAACTGGGCCGGAGAGACAGAGACCGGGTTCCGCAGTGACTTGCCTTTTGAGGTGCTTCCTCAGGTGTGGGAAGAAGTGGGGCGGCAGAAGGATCTGTGTCTGGGAAAAAATTGCGAAACTCATTCGTCCTGCTTTTATTTTAAGGCACGCAAGAAATGGTTCGGCGCCCATCTTTTAATTGTTAATCACCATTTATTTTTTGCCAACGTTGCCAACGCTGGAGCAGTGCTCCCGGCTTTCGATGCAGTGGTTTTTGACGAGGCCCAGAATCTGGAAGAAGCGGCCACCCAGTTTTTAGGGTTGGAAATTTCCAACTCCAGCTTGATCTATTTCCTCGACCGATTGCATAACCCGCGCACCAGGCGGGGGTTGCTGACCCGTATTGATCATGATTCGGTGCCGCACCTGCGCAAGTTGGTGATGGCAGCACGTCAGGCAGCGGATGTTTTTTTTAATCAACTGCTGGAAGAGTATGGGACGAACGACCGGGTCCTGCGATTTTATAAACCGCCGGTGTTGGATAACGGTTTGTACGTTCCGCTCGAGGCTCTGCGGGAGGCATTGAAATCTCTGGAAGGAGGTCTGCACTCAGAAGAAGATCGTGTCGATGCTTCGTCTGCCGCCGAGCGTTGTTTTGAGTTCAATAACGCTTTGTCTGCCATTCTCAACCAGCATATGCGCGGATATGTTTACTGGTTGGAAATCACTCCGAGAAAACGCTTTCACCGTGTGGTCTTGCGCGGGGTTCCCATTCATGTGGCGGAAGAACTGCATGCGCAGGTGTTCGAGAAAATTGACCGCATTGTTATGACCTCGGCCACACTGACCACTTCCAAAGGATTCGGATTTATTAAAGAACGCATCGGTTATCAGCCGGATGAGGAGTTGTCCCTGGATGCACCTTTTAATTACCCCAGTCAGGCTATGCTCTATGTTCCTGCTGACCTCCCTGAGCCGGGAGATGAGGCGGGAATTTATGTGGAGGGTATTTCTAATCGGTGCCGCGAACTGGTAGAGGCTTCTGGTGGCAAAACTTTTATATTGTTCACCAGTTACGCGCTGCTCAATCAGGTTTATGAAAAGCTGGATGGATTGCGGTTTCCGCTTATCCGGCAGGGAGAGATGCCCACCGTCCAGATGATAAAAAAGTTTAAAGAGAAGCCTTCAGTGATTTTTGGCACCAACTCTTTCTGGCAGGGGGTGGATATACCCGGGGACGCGTTGCAAAGCGTCATCATCACCAAACTGCCCTTTGACGTTCCTAAGGAACCGTTGACGGAAGCCCGCATTGAAGAATTGCGTCGACAACATATCGACCCGTTCAGGCACTACCAGATTCCGCGGGCGATTATTCAATTGAAGCAGGGATTTGGCAGGTTGATTCGCAAAAAGACCGACACGGGTGTTGTTTCTATTCTTGATTCTCGTATAAGTCGGCGGGGTTATGGAAAGCAGTTCATCGCCTCGTTACCTCCCTGTCCGGTTGTGACAGACCTGGAGGCGGTCCGGAATTTTTTTGCACTCAACATGTCCGGGCAACATGGCAATGAACAATAACTTTAGTGATGGCAAGTCATGGGACGATCGGCGCAAATTGAGGGGTGTAAACGAAGTTGGCTTGAATGGATAACTTCTCCCTTTGAATGGTTGTGGGGAAGGGATAAAAGGGGGCTGCTTCCTTCACGGCTTTGAGTGCGGCCACATCCAGAATTTCATAGCCTGACCTATCCATCAGGCGAACTCCAAGAAGGTTGCCGTCCTTGGAAATCCTGAAAGTTAAGGTGAGATCACCGCTGATGCCACGTTCTGCCGCCTCGGTGGGGTAAATCCAGACGCGTTCGATCTGGTGCTTGATCCTCGCGAAATAAGAGGCGTATTTAACTTCTGTCGTATCAAGAGAAACCGGTTCGTCATCGTCGATGTTTTCAAGGTCTTCTGTATTGAGTGATGCGAAGGGTTCTGGGTCAAACCCGTCCAGAAGAGCCAGAGAATTGCCAATGCCCGCTTTGGGGTTGGCGGATGATGTTGACGGTTGGGGTTTTTCCTTGCTAAGGGACTTATACTTTCCAATATCTGATTCGGGTAGAAGTCTTTTTCTCGGCTTGATTGAGGCTCGTTTCTGAGGTTTGTCGGCGGTTTTCTTTTCTCGAACGGGCGCAGTACTTGTTTTGCCTGCCGACCCTTTCGATTTTGGCACCATGGTTTTTTTGCGCTGATAAGTTTTTGCAGTTTTCTTTGCGGTGTTGGAATGGGATCGGCTGTCATATTTTGCCAGTAGCTCTTTGGTCCGGGCTTTCTCGGTTTTTTTGGGTGGTGTGGGTGTGTCAATGATTTGACCCGTTTTCGCGGCCTTGGTTTTCTCCGGTTCGATGTACTTCACCTGAATAGGAGGAGGGCCCTTTATTTTTTCTTCATGGGTAGGGAGAGCCATATGGACGATCACCGTTGTCAGATGAATGCCCAGCGATACAAGGATAAACCCGGATAATCGGGTTCGGTTCAATAAACTATTTTTTGACCACGTATTTGACATTTTCGGCTTGGTTTGTCTGCATGCTTAAAATTTAGTGCATAGCAGCTATATTATAGCGTTATTTTTGGTTTGCAGAAAGCAGGTTTGCGGATGATGCCCGCAGTTATTCCCGTCAGGCACGTTGCAGGTTTTCAGGAGCCGTATTCTGTTTCAGCAGTTCACATTTTTGTTTATACCAGTGGTATGCGAGTTCCACTTCCTTTAAACCTGCGTTAGGCGAGGTGTATTGTTTGTCCTTGTCAAAGGGCACATGACCCATCTTGAGCGTTTCATAAATCGAGTTGAGGTAGGAAGGGAAATCCCGATACATGGGGATTTCTGTTTGCAGCTCAGGCATGCCTTCTTCACGAAACCGGGTCAAAGATTTTCCAAATGGGTGGATGATTTCCAGCCCTTCCGGGCCATGAATTTTTTCTGCATAATGAGTGAGGGACTCGAAATCTTCCCAATCTTCCAAAGCATCGATATCGGAAACGAAAGCCGGGTCGTCATGCACCGTGGTGGTCATGGGAGTGTTGAGCAAGTGAGAGGCCCCTTTGTGAAAAATTTTCCGGGACATACCAAATTGATACTGGTCACCGGATCTGAGGCGGTTCACTTTTGGTTGGAACGTTAATAGATGCTCTATGAAATAAGGAAAAACCTTGAGTAAGCGTAAAGGTTTTTGCAAGGCGGTTTGGATGCCCGCGTGGATTATTTGCCCGTCTTTGCGTGAAGAATGCAGTTGGTCAATGATATCCGAATCCATCATGGCAAAATTAATGGGATACAAATTAGGTTCTTTAAGATCCAGCAGGCCGTCTTCATGGTCGCTGAGAGTGCGGTAATGGTAATTGCGTTTGACGAACTCACTGGCTGGGTTTTTTTCAAACTCCGGAAACATTTGTTGCCGGGAGTTCAGCCAGAGCACCATGTTGTATTTTTTGTTATCGGGCCAATGCAATACTTTTTCCAGATCATAAAGGAAAGGCAGGTCGCCGGGCTGAAAGAGAACCAACTCATCGCGAGCAGGGGAAAGTAACTCCCGGCCCAGGTTCATGGTGTTGACCAGATTGAGGTGTTGGGCATCTTCCAGAACAAACTGAACGGTTTTCCCGCAGGTGCCAACAATATCGAGAAAGCGGTCCATGACCTTTTTGACTTCCTCGGAACCGACCACGACGATTTCGCGCAAACTGGAGTTCAACAGGTTCCCCAGCGCGTAACACATGATGGGAACCCCTCGGATCAAAAAAAGAAATTTTAGTCGATCAATGTCATCATCATCGGCCCTTAAAATCAGATGGCTGATGCCATTTTTCCCGGTAGCGATTTCACGTTCTGCCTTGGAAAGGCTCAAAGCATCCGCTTCTTTGCGGGCGGAATATTTGTTGTGGCTGAAGCTGATGATGCACTTTTCGATAGCAGTTTTGTTGTTCACAACGATCATAGATCCAGAAACTTATTGTTAGAGATTACTTTTCATTAAAGAGGGTCGAACCCTGTTTTTTGCCGACCTCTGCAGGAACACGGAAAAATTATGTGAGAGCTTTTCAGGGCAATGGCTAATAGAAGTCCTATCCTAATATAATGAAAAGGTTTTCTCTACTAAACCTTTGAGAAAATTGACTTGATTTATAAATTTTTTTGTTCATACAATTGAGTGTTCTCAATAAAAATAAAGGAATAATCATGGGAGACCAAACCCATATCATAGAGTTGATTGACCAGGTTTTAAATGAAACCGAGGATAAGCCCCAATTGCAGGAAAAGATCATCGATCTCAGGGATGCTCTATTCCAAGCCCAACAGTCGGCTCAGCAGTATGCGCTAAAAATTAAGACTCTGGAGGAAGCTATTGAAAAGCTGAAGTCTCCCGCCCATCGCATTGGCACGATTTTGGGTCAGGGAGAAGATGGCTTGGTG
>JACNKA010000188.1 GCA_014382285.1 Nitrospinota bacterium
AAACACTCTGGAATGAAAATCTCATCTCCAATGCTTGACATTTAACACAGTTGCTTCGGGGCACGAAAACTGATGAGGGTTCATGACATGCTACCAACTTGCAATGGCTTTATCGGGGTGGTAAATGGTTTTCTCGGCTCCAGTTGCTGTTGTCTTATTCTTTTTCACAGAGGTGAATCGGACATGCTTGGAGGAAACATAATTCATTATCTTGCGGGCAACCAGCCCTATCGCTCAACGGGCTATTGTCAATGCCTCCCTCGCTAGAGGGTTCGGCCCATTAATTCGGCGAAAGGCCGAAGGTTTTCCATGAGGCTGACAAATTTTGCCGGCTTCAGAGACTGCGGTCCATCGGAAAAGGCTTTGACGGGGTCGGGATGAACCTCAATGATCAGTCCATCGGCACCGGCGGCAATGGATGCGCGCGACATGGATTCAACCATATCCCAATGTCCGGTCGCATGGCTCGGGTCGACAATGATGGGAAGGTGGGTTTCTTTTTTCAAGACCGGTATGCAGCTGATATCAAGAGTATTTCGAGTCGCCGTTTCGAAGGTGCGGATGCCCCGTTCGCAAAGAATCAGTTTGTTGTTGCCTTCAGAAAGAACATATTCGGCAGACATGAGAAATTCCTGAATGGTGTTCATCATGCCCCGTTTCAAAAGAATGGGTTTGTCGATCCTTCCCAGTTCTTTCAATAATGAGAAATTCTGCATGTTCCGGGCTCCGACTTGAATGATGTCGGCATATTTCGCAACGAGATCAATTTCGCGGGGGTTCATCACTTCGGTGACAATGGGCAGTCCTGAAACTTCTTTGGCGGCGGCCAGCAGTTTGAGTCCATCCTCTTCCATTCCCTGAAAACTGTACGGGGAAGTTCGAGGTTTGTAAGCGCCTCCACGAAGAAAGTTGGCTCCGGCACTTTTAACCAGATTCGCAGTGGTGCATATTTGCTCCTTGCTTTCCACCGAGCAGGGCCCTGCAATAATGGCGATAGCAGGCCCGCCAATGTCAACTCCACCGACTTGTATCACAGAGGGGGTAGATTTCACTTCCCGACTGGCAAGCTTGTAGGGTTTAAGAATGGGGAATACACTTTCGACACCGCCCATGGTCTCTATGGATTGCAAGCGGTCTTTGCCCCGTTCATCTCCCACGGCTCCTATCACTTTGCGCTCTACACCGGCAATTTCATGCGGGGTGTAACCGAATTCTATAATAGTATCTTTTACCTTTTCCACCTGCTCCGGAGTCGCATCCGGGGACATCACGATAATCATTGGTTGTTTACCTTGAAATAGAGAAAAGCCCAGTATACCATTCCAAAAATTGTTCGGAGAGTGAAATATTTTGCTACATTCAGTGAACCATTGTTTACCCCGTTAAACCTGGGCCATCGAGTGTATTTATTCTGACCACTTCCTCAATGGGTCGGCGATAACCCCTGGGGCGAGAGTCTTCGTTTTTAAACCCCATAGCCATCAGCATCACCGGGATATAATTCGGCTTGAGGTTTACCAGTTTGGCAACGGCTTCCGGATCAAAACCGATCATTGGCACGGTAGCCCAGCCCCGGTTCTGAGCCGCCAGCATTAAAGTCATGGCGGCCAGTGAGGAGCTTCGTATGGCTTCATCTCTTTGAAACTGTTTTTTATCTTCGTAGAAGCCGTCTATCAAAGGAAACACCTGATCCTGTATTTCCTGATCGACGTCCTGATAAATTTCAGGGGCGTCCTGATGGGCGTTTAATTTTCCGCAAATGACCAGTAATACCGAGCAGGTTCCTACCTGTTCCTGGCCCCAGGCGGCAGCTTTAATTTTTTCTCTGATGCCAGTGTCTTGGACTGCGATAAATGTCCAGTGCTGCAAATTGAAAGAGCTGGGGCTCAATACCACCTCTTGCATCAACTCTTTTAATTCAGCATCGCTGATTGTCTTGTCGGCCTTGTAGGACTTGATAGATTGACGTTGTCGTACAGTTTCTGAAAATTCCATGATGAATCCTTTATGAAATAGTTTTATTTAATTGTGTTCGGTAAAAAAAAACGTTTTGCAATGATACCATCGGCAGAAAACAACCCGCCACCGCTGATCAATAGAGGAAGGCATAAGGCAATGGCAAGAAGATGATATTCGAAACCTTCTCCACCCTGTTTGCCGGACCAGTTCATAAAAAAACCATTGGCCCCATGTGACATGGCAATGGCACCTGCCATTATGATTAGAACCCCGGCTGCGCAAAAACGAGTTAGAAAGCCAATGATCAACCCCAACGCCCCCAGCGACTCACCCAGTATAACCAGTATGGCAACGATCATTGGAACTCCCAACCGGTTGGTGAAAAACCCCAAAGTACCTTCAAGCCCATATCCTACGAACCATCCAAAAAGTTTTTGGGCGCCGTGCGGGAATATGACGAGTCCCAGTATCACGCGAATAATAAGATTGTTACTATTTTGATCTGTTTGAAATAATGCTTTCATTTGGTTTTCCTTCTATCGGTTGCGGTACAGGGGGTAGTCCACCTGCGCTGGAACTTCTATTGTTACCAGGCGCAATAGAGAATCAGGGTCGGCTTGCATTGATATGTTTCCGCATTGTCTTGCATGAATCAAAGCAAAGTCTTGCCTGCTGATATAGTTTTTTGCTCCAGTCTGCATGTCGAGCAAAATACCTTTGCCGGAGATGACCACTGAGGCCAGAATCTTTTTCTCGTCGAGCTTGTATTGGAAGTGGCGGTCTTGATCGATGGAAATGTCTTTCATGATTGCATCTGAAACCAGATGGATAGGTGCATTTTCTCCGATGACGGTCTTGAGAGTCACGCCGTCTATTGCTTGGCTGGGGAAATCCGCATTTATATATTCATTATAAGTGGGTTGGTTTTCAAATGTTTTTCGGATATCAGGATCAAACCAGATTTGAAAGAACTCAGTATGGTCTCCTATTGTCTCTTCCTCATGCGAAACCCCTGATCCGGTTTGCATGACTTGTGCGCCTCCGGCCTGAACCCGACTGTGGTTGCCCAGGGTATCGTGGTGTCCAATTTCTCCTTGCAATGCGTAGCTCATGATTTCAAACCCCTGATGCGGATGCAGACCTATTTTGCCGTATCCTTCGGCCTTGGCCCAGGCCCAGTAAAACAGCGGCCCCAGATTTTTCAGTGCTGGACCTTCATGAGGGAAGGGGATGGGCTTGATTTCGGTGATGCGGCCCCCATCAAACTGGCCCACCCCTTGTGATTCAGGGGGGTAAATTTTAAAATCCAAAACAGCCTGGTCCTGAATCATGATCCTGCTCCTTTATTTGGCAAAATTAATTTCCAGTTGATGATCGTCGGGATCACGAAAATAAACGGACACACTACTGCCCCAGTCACGCGGTTCACCGTCCGTCTCTATTCCGTTCTCTTTGAGGGCCTGCATGGTGGTAACAAACTGGTCGTAAGTGGTGCCGAACGCGAAATGCAGATAGCCGTCATCTGTCATGGTTTTGTGTGCTGCATTCAAGTCTAGCTCGGGTGATTCAAAAAGGGCGATCGCTACATTTCCTGCATCGACTTCAATATGTTGCAAGCCGGCTTTAGTACGGGTCCTGTGAATCACGGGAAAGCCGAGCTTATGGTTGTAAAACTCTTCAGCCCGGTTCATGTCTTTCACATTTAAAGCGAAATGGTTCAAGCCTTGAAGATTAATTTTTGTGTTGGTCGCAATTTTAACTTCCTTTCTCCTGTTAGACTTCAATTGACTGGAATTTTTCATTATTTGCTATGCGAGCCATCGCAAAATGGAGAATTCCCGGTTTTCCCACAGCCGCAAACAAAAACATCTTTTGCTTCAGAAATTTCAACCTGGGCCGGTGACTTCCCTGTGTTTAATTTTTTATGAGAGCCGTCACAATAAGGTTTGTTTCCTGATTCTCCACAGGTGCAGTAGTGTTTTGTCCCGGGGATTTCCTGGATTGAATAGGGTTCATTTTGGTAAGGCATTTTAAGTCTCCTTTGAAAAAGGTTTTTTTAACCTGTTGCCCTTACTAAGCAGGGATTGTGCCAAAATTTTTTTATATCGAAACCCTTTATTTAACAGGGGGGATGGCCATTTTTAGGGGTGTGGCGATAGCTACTTAATTAAGTAGTTAATGAAATTTAGTAGTATATATACTAAATATCGTATAATTTGATGCTGGTAGAATTTTTACGGTTTGTGAGGAGTTTAGAAATGGGAAAAGATATTGATACGGCAAAGTCGCTTGAGCTGGCCCGGTTCACCATTCAACATTCTGCGGATACGATCATCTTTCATGACAGTAAAGGCGTGATTCTAAAGGCTAATGATTCTGCCTGCGGACAGTTGGGTTATTCTGAAAATGAATTGATCGGTCTTACCATTCAAGATATTGACCCTGACTCGAATAAGAAAACATGGTCTAAATTCTGGAAAGAATTGCGAAAAGAGAAAAGCATTACTTTTGAGGCGCGTAATCAAACTAGGAGTAAATTCCTTATTCCTGTTGAGGTGACAGTAAATTTTGTTGAATTCGATGGTCTGGAATATGCGGTTTCGTTCTCTCGTGATATTACAGCACGAAAAAGAATTGAAGAAGAAAAGGAAAAGGCTTTTAAGGAAATATGCAGGTTGCGGGAGCAATTGGAGATTGAAAAAGAATATCTTTATGAAGAGGTGATCGAACTTCAGGCTTTCGGAGACATCGTTGGGAAAAGCCCGGCTCTACAAACGATTCTCCGTCAAATTGAGATGGTCGCTCCAACGGATGCGAGCTCACTCATTACAGGGGAGTCTGGAACGGGGAAAGAATTGATCGCCCATGAGATTCATAGCCGAAGCCCCAGAAAAATCCATGCGATGGTCAGGGTCAATTGCGCGTCTATTCCCAGAGAACTTTATGAGAGCGAATTTTTTGGACACATGAAGGGGGCTTTTACGGGAGTGGTGCGGGACAGGGTGGGTCGATTTGAGCTGGCTAATCAGGGAACTCTGTTTCTCGATGAAATTGGTGAAATTCCGTTAGACCTGCAAAGCAAACTGCTCAGGGTTTTGCAGGAAGGCACTTTCGAAAGAGTTGGGGATGAGAAAACACGCCACGTGGATGTACGCATCATCGCGGCCAGCAATAGGGATTTAAAAGTTGAGGTGGAGCGAGGAAATTTCAGGGAAGACCTTTTCTATCGATTGAATGTTTTTCCCATAGCAGTACCATCTCTTGGGAAAAGAAGAGAAGACATTCCATTGTTAGCGACTCATTTTTTAAGTCTCGCAGCGAAAAAATTCAAGACACGAGAGCCTCAGTTGAACAGAGCCAATATAGTGCAATTGATAAATTATAACTGGCCGGGAAATGTGCGAGAGCTGCAAAATGTCATTGAACGGGCTGTTATTATTTCTCAAAAGGGGAAATTGAAATTTGATTTGCCAAAAAATAATATGGATAAAATTGGGGTCATCGATACAGGTTGGGATAAAAACCAGAAAATATTATCTTTTGAGGAGATTAAATTATTAGACCAGAAAAATATTATGAATGCGCTGAAAAAAACTGGATGGAAAGTGTTTGGCCCGAATGGTGCGGCCCAACTATTGGGCACTCCTCCTACAACGCTGTTATCGAGAATGAAAAAGCTGAATATAAAAAAACCGCATTAGCCCTGATTCACTTGTAAAAGTTTGTTCAAGATTGGAGATTCGAGAATTTTCGGGTTTCCTCTGGCTCGCTTTAGTGCCTGACGGAAATTCTTTGTGGCCTTTTCTTTGTGGCCCTCTTGCAAATAGGCCAGGCCAAGGTTGAAATGGGTTTCACCTGAGGTTGGGTCGGCAAAGTTTGCCTGGTTAAATTGCAGTAAAGCGTCTAAATATCGTCCTGCTTGATAATGTTCGATTCCAAGGTCGTTGCGTGATTTTGCTGAAGGTTCTGCTCCTGGCAATAAAGGCAGGGGAGACTCTCCGAGGTTTTTGGAACAGCCGGAAATCTCCAGAGCGATGAATAATATTAGAACCCAGATTTTCATGGAAGAAAATATTGTAAGTTTAATCAATATGTTAGAAATGAGAAAGGTTACCACCGTCGGTGGAAATATTAAATCATTATTTTTATGAAACGCTTCTAAGGAAGCCGCAAATACATTGAGCAGCTTTTGTGCTTATAATAGGCGTGCAATTCCCTTAATATAACCGCGAACAATTGACTTTAAACTGAGGAAGTATCCATGTTGAACCCAATGCTTGCAATAGCTCTGGTTGTCCTGATGACTATGGGAAGCTCTGTGTCGGCGACAGAAAGTCCCGCTTCTCTGGCAGATGGTGAAAGCGCATTTTTGCTGGGGGATTACGATAGAGCTGAGAAAATTTTCGCTGCCATTCTTGCAAAGGAACCGGGTAATTATATTTTGCTGAGGGCCCAGGCAAATACCAAAATAAAGCTGGAAAAATTTATTGAAGCAGAAATACTGTTGGATAAAATTCTCGCCATGCCAGCATCGACAGGCCGAGACATTCTGGTGCATACTGATGATGGCGTTCTGGAAGCAGAACTGGTAGATGAAAACGTGATGGCTGTGGACGAGTCAGGGAAAACGGATGATGATTTCAGCCAGTTCCTGAAGAAAGATCATGAAGGGCCCGTCCCGCATTATCGGGTGTTTCTGAAAAAAACCGGGAAAATGAAGATCTTTCGGAAAAGTCGGACCCGGCTCCAGTATTCCGGGATACCTGCCGCGACCCGTGAAAAAGTAGAAACTATGAAGACCGATGTGATGAAAAAAATTATCGCAGCGGATCAGACAAAACCGGAGCTGGAGTTGGTTGTCATCCCTGAAGGATGTTTTCAGATGGGGAGTGAGGTGGGAGACCCGGATGAACGGCCCGTTCATAAGGTTTGCATATCTTCTTTTAAGATGGCGAAATATGAAGTGCGACAAAAGTTTTTTCAAACCGTTATGGGCTATAACCCTTCTCAATATGTGGGCGGAGATATGCCGGTGGACACTGTGTCCTGGGAGGGAGCCAGAGACTATTGCAAAAAACTGGGTCTGCGATTGCCGACCGAAGCGGAATGGGAGTATGCCGTCCGTGGAGGAACAGAAGGGGAGTATTATTGGGGCGACACTATCACTGGTAAGGAAGCTAATTTCTGTGACAGCACTTGCGATCTCAACAACCGCGATCCCAATTTGACAGATGGCTTTAAATATTCCGCTCCGGCAGGGTCTTTCCCCCCCAATGCTTTTGGGCTTTACGATATGGCGGGCAATGTGAGTGAGTGGGTGTTGGACTGGATGGCTATCAATGAGAACTATTATTTAATGGGGCCAACAAAAGACCCGCAAGGGCCACGACCGGAACTGGATACTTGCAGTGGAGTCGATTGTGTCGGGGCATTTTCCATCACGCAAAAGGTTTACCGTGGAGGGGCTTGGAATCAGAGCATTTCCAGCATGCGGTCGGCTAACCGCAAGGACGCGCACTTCCAGCTTAAGGCAGACGGAGCGGGTTTTAGATGCGCCGGAGATTTAAAACCCTAAATGGAATTCAGGTAAATAGTGTGAATGGGTTTTCTTAAATCAGTTTTGATCGAAAGACCAACAGTTTCTCTTCTGTCATTTCCATCATGGTGGGAAGAATTCCCCCAACCCCCAGCCCGGAATCTTTGCGCCCGCCGAATGGCATCCAATCGACCCGGAACGCCGTGTGGTCATTGATCATAACAGCGGCCGCGTTGATTCTTTTGGCGGTGTCCAGAGCGGTGTCGATATTTCGGGTGAACACAGCGGCTTGAAAAGAAAAGGGAGTGAGGTTGGCTCGTTCAATTGCTTTCAAGCGATCCTTAAATGGATAAATATTGATGACGGGTCCGAATATTTCATGGGTGGAGACCTTGGTTTCATCGGGAGGATTGAGAAGGACAGTGGGAGCGTAACAGGTAGCGCCAATTTTTTTTCCGCCGGTTAGAATTTTCGCTCCGGCTTCTTTTGCCTGTTTCACCCATTGGTCGACACGGTCCACTTCTTTTTCTTGTATCAAAGGACCCACTTCAGTTTTTTCATCAGTGGGGTCGCCCACTATAAGTTTCTCGGCCAGTTTAACCAGTTTTTCTGAAAAATCCTCGACAAGGCTTTCATGCACAAATACTTTTTGCACGGACACGCAAACCTGTCCGGCGTGGTAAAAACCACCCTTGGCAAGCAGGGGCAGGGCATCCTCCATATCGGCATCATGGTCGATTATGACCGGGGCCGCGCCGCCATGTTCAAGGGCGCACCGGGTGCCTGGGGCCAGCTTGGATCGTAACATCCAGCCGACTTCTCCTGAACCGATGAATGAAAAAAATGCGACTCTGGGATCGGTCACTAGTTTTTCTGCCAGAGAACTTTCACAAACGATTGCCTGGCACCATTCTTCGGGAAGTCCGGCCTCATACAAACATTTGACGAGGTTAAGGCAGGAGAGAGGGGTCGTGCGTGCGGGTTTTACGATAACCGGGCACCCCACTGCTATTGCTGGAATCACCTGATGCACAATTAAATTAAAAGGGTGGTTGAAAGCACTGATGGCGGCGACCACACCAATTGGTTCTCGGGTGGTCAGGGCCATTCTGTTCATGGATGAAGCGGTCAGGTTCATGGGAATTTCATGGCCGGTCAACTTGCCGATAGACTGCGCTGCTTCACGGATGCCCTGGACCGCTCTGCCAAGCTCGATGCGGGAATCGATCAAAGGTTTTCCGCCTTCTTCCGCCGACTGGCGGGCAAATTCTTCGGCTTTAGCCTGAACAAGCTCAGCGGTTTTTCCCAGTATCTCGATTCGCCGGTGAGCGGGAAGAATTTTGTCCTGGTTCTGTGCCAATTGATGAGCGGTTTTCAGCGCGCTTTCTATCCGATCCGCGTCATCAAGATCAATTTCAGAAATCAAGTGGCCATCATAAGGCGAGTTTACCTTCAAGCGTTTGGTCATGGAACCTTCCTCAGTTAAATTTGCCAGCGTGACGCTGGACTCAATTTGCAATAACCCCCTCTGGCGAGCCAAGGTTTATCTCGTCTTTAAAAGACACCGGCTATTATATGCGAATTGCAGAATAGACTTACTTCATAAATACTTCACGTTCAGTCTATGGGGCAGGGAATTTTTTTACAAAGGAAATATGCGGAATTATTGATGGGTGAGTATACATAAATACTATGGAGGAGAACCGGAAGGGCGGAAGCAGAATGCTCCCGCCCCGGTTTGCTCAGGAAGGTAAAGCGGACTTATTTTCCCTGGCGGATGACTTTCGGGTTTTCTTTTCCCTCAACCACCAGATGCCCGATGGCACCTTTGGCGACGCGGTAGATGCTGTGGTCAACCAGGGCATAGGCTCCCGGAACATCGACTTTGAACTCGACAATCGTTGCACCCGCCGAAGGCACCAGTGTGGTTTGAATGCTCTTGCCTGTGGCACCGCCAAATCCACCATCGTTATAAACCTTGTCAAAGATTTCGCCAATGATATGAAAGGAAGAAATGCCATTGGGGCCGATGTTGCCGAAATAAATCCTTACGGTTTCGCCGACTTTGGCTTTCAAAACATTTTTACCGAGCAAGCCGCCTGCTTTTCCGTTGAAGACGACATGAGTGGGGTGTTCGTCAAGTCCCTTCTGGATGTCAAACTCTGCTACGCCATCTTTGGGGTCGGAAGTGAAAAACTCACTTTCCATAACATAATATTCCCGGTCAACCTTGGAAAGCCCACCTTCAGGTTCGACAAGAACCAGACCGTACATGCCGTTGGAGATATGATCGACGATGGCACCCGCCGCGCAGTGGTAAATGAAAAGTCCAGCTGCCTGGGCCTTGAAGGTGAAGACTTTTTCCTGGCCGGGGTCTATTGTGGTGAAAGCGGCACCCCCGCCGGGTCCATTGACGGCATGAATGTCGATATTATGCGGTTGAGTATTGCTCTTGGCGTTGGACAAGTGGAATTCAATGCTGTCCCCCACACGAACACGTGCCATGGGGCCGGGAACAGTTCCACCAAAGCTCCAGAAGTTATACTTCACGCCTTCAGCCAGATCACCAATATATTCTTTAGCCTCTAAATTGATCACAACAGTATCGGCTCCGCGCTTGACGGCAGGGGGGACGTTGGGGGCAGTGGTCAGTTTTGCCGTGACCCCGGCTAAAACTGAGGTTCCGCCGAAACCGCCAACCATTGCAAATGCAAAAAATACAGCTATTGCTTTTTTCATTAGAAAAATCTCCTTGTTAAGAAAGTTTGAACGATATGAACTGAATGTCATGTTGGTTTAAAACTCTATTGTGTTTCCCAAGATTTTATTTCCGCTTGTCGATGTTTTCATAGGGAACTCCAAAATCAACCGAAGCGGTGAAAAATCCAATATAGGGATAAAAAGATGCGTTTATCTTTTATTGGTGTATAATTTTATGATATGTTATTGTGGTTGTCAAGATTTAGTTATTTATTAAAAGGGGAGCTATGATTTCTCAGACTTCAGAATATGCTTTACGGGCTGTGGTTTGCCTGGCCCAGAACCCGGACAAGCCCCATACCACAGCGGAAATTGCCAAGTGGACCAAGGTTCCTGAACATTATTTGTCCAAGGTTTTGCTGGCTTTAGCCAAGAGCGATGTGGTTTTTTCTAAGAAGGGTTTGCATGGAGGGTATGTGCTGGCGCAAGCTCCAGAAGACCTTCCTTTGCTGGATGTCATCAACGCGGTGGACCCCATCAAACATATAAAGAGTTGCCCTTTGAAGCTGAAAACTCATGGTACCAATCTTTGCCGATTGCATCACCGGCTCAACGAGTCGATTGATATGATGGAAGAGTTGTTTCGCAATTCGACTGTTGCCTTGATTTTGAGCGAGCCGACCCAAAGCATCCCACTTTGCGAATCCATTGCCGGATAAGTTCTGCCTTTATCCGGAAAAAAGCTATATTGAAAAAAGAATTATTTTACAACCTGCCAGCAGGATATCCGTTTTTTCTATTATAATTCCTAACGGGTGGTTTTTTTTGCTGAGCGGTTTGATTTAAACTGGTAATGTAAGTCGTCAAACGAAGGCACAATTCATAAGGGGAGATAAAATGTCTGAAAACTCAGAAAAGGATGCGATCAGTGAAGAGGAAGCTGTTCAGGAAAATATATTTCAAGTTTCCGCCCTCATTGCTTTGCTGGAGCAGAAAGGGATATTAACACGGCAGGAGGTTTTGGATGAGGTGCAGGGACTAAAAAACAGGGGGCGCTGATCTGGTTTGCTATCAGGATGATAAATCGTCCGTCAAGGTGTACTGAATTTGTTGACGTAAAATTTACCGACGTCTTTTATGGACAGGACACCAACGATATTTTGATCCTCCTTAACAACTAAATGACGAATGTTTTTTATCTGCATCTTGAGGAAAGCCGCCACCATGGAGGATTCAGAATCAATATAAAGCAATTCTTTTGTCATCACTTTGACAATAGGGGTGCTATCGGGCAACTCGTTTTGGGCCACCACCTTTGTTAATAAATCCGCTTCGGTGAAAATACCGACAAAATCCCTCCCTTCGGAAACCAGAATATACCCCACCTTGTGCTTCTTCATTCTCGCGCACGCATCAAAAACGGACAGCTTAGCACCGATATGAATAGCGGGAAGAGTGATGAAATCTTTGACCTTCTCTTTGATTTTGTTCATGGTTTGTTCTCCCCAGAACTTGTACTCCTTCATATTATCTGATATTTTTTTGTTTTTTATTATTCCATTTAAGTTCAATGCGGAAATCAGAAAATAGGAGTTCGGGTTGCGAAACGGGAAAGATCAAAAAAGAGGGGAAAAGGCGAGGCTGCTAAATTCTGGTTAACGCCAGAATAGAATCAAGGGTTTCCAGGGATTTAACCACATTTATGGATTTGGTTATATAAGAGTTGAGACCCTATCCATGGCTTTTTTAACGTCAGCTCCCATGGCATCAGC
>JACNKA010000146.1 GCA_014382285.1 Nitrospinota bacterium
CCCGAAAAATTTTAGGGGGATTTAAATGGATTTTTCTTCAGGTGCTTGAAGGCCTCATTAAGTTTGGAACACTCTCATTAAGGGCTAAACTGATCAGCTTTGCGGCTCTATCTGTTTCAATTATGCTGGTTCTTGGCTTCAGCGAATGGGTGCCGAAAAATCAGGATAACCTATCTACGGCATCTTCTTCATTGATACCCAGATCAAAACCCTCCCCAACAAAAATTGAAGACAGAGTCTTCACCGTTCAAATTGCTGCCGTCATTTCCGCCAAACAAGCGGATACGATGATCCGGCGCCTTAAAAAGAAAGGGGTCGAAGGCCTCTACGTCGTCAAGTCCGACCGAAGAGCTGGCGGAAAGTGGTATAAAATCAGGGCAGGGCAATTTCCTTCCAAGGATCAGGCCAGCGCATACGCGAACCGGCTGGTTGATTCAAAGTCTATTAAAAACTATTTTGTGATTTCGTTGCCAAAAAATTAAAGTTTTGATTATCGCGGGCTAAGATTTAGCAGGGGAAGTCAGCACCGACCGTAGCGGTCTTCGTAGCGGGAGATATCGGCTTCATCCAGGAGATGACCGAACTGAATTTCAATAATTGTCAGTAGTTCAAGACCGGGATTCCCCAGTCGGTGTTTGGTGTTTTTGGGGATGGTGATGGAGTCATTGTTTTTTAAGTGAAAAGTTTCTTTGTTCCGCATCACTTCCGCTGAACCGGAGACAACCGTCCAATGTTCACTGCGATGCTGATGGGATTGCAGGCTGAGTGCCTCACCCGGTAAGACTTCGATACGCTTTAGTAGATAAGTAGGGCCTGAATCCAATACGGTGTAGGACCCCCAGGGTTTATTAACAGTAGAGGATTGTTTCGCTTCAAGATGACCGTTTTCATTGAGAGACTCGACCAGTTTTTTTACATCCTGAGAACGCTCCTTAGCGCAGACCAGAAGAGCATCAGGACTGTCCACCACGATTGTGTCTTTTAGTCCCAATACTGCAATGAGCCGATTCTGAGCCTGAACTATAGAGTTGTTGCAATCTTGAACCAGAACATTTCCACTGATAATATTACCTTTAGAGTCTTTTTCGGATACATCGTCCAAAGAGTTCCAGGCACCAACATCGTTCCAACCGATATCCGCAGGGATGAGAGCCACCTTTGACGAATGTTCCATGACCGCATAGTCGATGGAAAGGCTGGGTAGAGAAGAAAAAAGGTCGCGGCCTGCTTCATTCAGTTCTAAGTAGGCAGGTTTAGCTTTTGCGTTCTGGATGCAACCGGCGATAGCTTCAAGCTGAGAATAAATATTTTCTGCATACTTGTGCAATTCTTCCAGAATGGTGGAAGCCTTCCAGACGAAGACTCCGCAATTCCAAAAGTATTTACCATGTTGCAAATATTGCTCAGCCTTCGGCCGGTCGGGTTTTTCAACGAATCGTTCTACCTTGTAAGCCCCGTCCTCTATTTCAGCCCCCTGTTGCAGATAACCGAACCCGGTTTCGGGTCGGGTGGGAGGGATACCAAGAGTGACGAGATAACCTTTTTCAGCCAGAACTTCTGCCTTTTGTAGTGTCTTGATAAAGTTCTCAGGGTTCGCTACAACATGGTCAGCGGGAAAAACAGCCATGACGGCATCGGCATCTTTGTCGATGATCAATTTTGCTATCAAACCGATTGCTAATGCGGTATTTCTGTTGCAGGGTTCTGCGATGAGGTGATCGGAAATAAATTCGTAGGATTCGAGTTGGCGAAGAGTTTCGATGACCTGCTGATGATTGGTACCCAGATATAAATTTTCAATGGATATCAAGGGCAGTAGACGTTGAACCGTGTTCTGAAGCATGGTTCTGGTGCCAACGATTTTCTGCAATTGTTTTGGGCTCTGTTCGCGGCTTGTAGGCCAAAACCGGGTTCCACTTCCCCCGGCTAATATAACTCCGTACATAGGACGGTCTTTCTCTTTGGTTGTTCAGGCGATTGCGGTCTCAAGGACTAAACTGAATAAAGTATTTAGCTTGCTGAATTGTTGAATACAGCAAAATTGCACCCATTCTAGCTAAAAAGGCATCAAAGGACTAGAAAAATAACCTCAATTAGTGTGACGAAGAAAAGGATTTGAATTGGAAAACTTTAAATTGTTCTGGCCTTATGTATCCAAATACCAGAGAGAACTGAAGCTAGGCATTGCGGCCTTAATCATCACGGACTCCTTGACACTGGTTGTGCCCTGGCTGATCAAGGAGTTTATAGATGTCCTGCCGGAGAAACCGTCATCAGGAATTCTTCTTGAATATACGTTTCTTCTTTTGCTGATCGTTTTATTTCTTGTGGTGGGTCGTTATGGATGGAGGATGTATATGTTTGGCCCTTCCCGCAAAATCGAATTTGATATTCTGAACCGGCTGTTCAGCCACCTTTTGACTTTAGACCGGGCCTGGTACCTGAAGCAAAAGACAGGGGACATCATGTCGCGTGCTACTAATGATTTGAGGGCAGTGAGGGAATTCATCGGGTTGGGGGTGTTGATTCTTGTCGATGCGGTTTTCGTCATTATCACTGCTGTCGGCATGATGAGTTGGATCAATGCTGACCTGACTTTCAAGGTATTACTGCCACTGCCTGTCATTTCATTTCTATTTTTTTATTTTGTTAAGGAAATTGGCAAGCGTCATAAAGCGGTGCAGGAACATTTGGCTCTAATAACGGGTCAGGTACAGGAAAATCTTGCTGGCATACGGGTGCTGCACGCGTTTGTTCAGGAGGAAAATGAGAAAAGAAAGTTTGCCGCGCTCAATAACGAATACATTGAAAAAAACCTGCATGTCACCAGAATGTTCGGGGTTTTCACGCCCACAATGGTGTTTGTGATGGGGGTAGCGGCAATGCTTTCTCTGTGGCTGGGAGGAAAGGCCGTGATCGCTGGTTCCATGACGCTGGGTTCTTTTGTCGCGTTTAACGGATATTTGATGCTTCTTTCATGGCCCATGATGGGAATAGGATACGTTTTTAATCTCACCCAGAAAGGGATGTCGGCGATGAGTCGTATTCGAGAGATTTTCACGGCTCAGCCTGAAATAATATCGGCTGTCGAAGGCACTGGCTCTGTGGGGGAGTTGGGGGACATTGAGTTTCAAGGTCTTCAGTTTTCTTACCCGGACGCAGATACGCCAAGCTTGAAAGAAATTGATCTTAAAATTCCCAAAGGACAGACGCTGGGGATAGTGGGTGTGATTGGTTCGGGGAAAACCACTCTCGCTCAAATGCTTTTACGTTTTTATGATCCGACCGCAGGTGCTTTGTTGATGGGAAGCCGACCCCTAAAAGAAATTTCCCTACAGAAACTAAGAGGCTCAATAGGTTATGTGAGTCAGGCCCCATTTTTATTTTCCACCTCTATTCGTGACAATATTGTCCTGGGAAGAGGGTCGGATCTTGAGGTGGATGAAATTGTCAGGATTGCCGGCTTGAGCAAAGATGTAGCTCGGTTTCCGAAAGGGTTGGACACGTTGATCGGCGAGCGTGGAGTTTCATTATCAGGAGGACAGAAGCAAAGGGTTGCCTTAGCTCGAGCCCTCATCACAAAACCGGAGGTGCTGATTCTCGATGACGCATTCTCAAGCCTGGATTCTGATACCGAGGACGAAATTTTAAGAAATATCCGCGACCAACTGAATCAAACCACTACCTTGATTATTTCCCACAGGCTATCGGCTGTCCGTGATGCGGATAGGATAATTGTGATGGATGCAGGACAAATTATTGAACAGGGAAGCCATGCTTCACTGATCCGGGTAGAAGGTATCTATGCGGGACTGTTGCAAAATCAGTCGCTGGCAAAAGAAATGGAGATATTTCTTTGACGAACAGAGTCTCGATGGAAAACATGAGTGATCGGTATCGTGAGTGGGTTTTGTTCAAGCGGGTTCTTGCTTATCTGAGACCTTATGGACAGTGGGTGGTGCTTGCTATACTGCTTCTTTTGGGAGTTTCCCTGCTCAACCTGGCTGGACCCTATTTAACTAAAATCGTCATTGACGATTACATAAAAGTTTCTGACTTTAAGGGGTTGGACGTTGTTGCGGGCCTGTATCTGGCGGTATTAATAGCCTCATTCGTGTTCCAGTTTTTGCAAAACTACCTGATGCAGTACATCGGTCAGAAAGTCATGTTTGACCTGCGCTCTAAAGTGTTTGCCCATCTCCATAAAATGTCGTTTTCCTATTTTGACAGGAACCCCATCGGCAAGATGATCACCCGGGTGGTGAATGATGTTGAGGTTCTCAATGAAATGTTGACCTCAGGGCTCATCCTTATTTTCAGTGACCTGTTCACATTGGTGGGCATTTTCGCTGTCATGCTTTATCTGGATTGGCGGTTGACGCTGGTGGTCTGCACGGTTTTTCCTTTGCTGGCATGGGGCACGCGTCTGTACAGGGTGCGGGCGCGTGACGCGCTTAGAAAAAACCGGGCGCATGTTACCGAACTCAATTCCTATCTGGAAGAAAATTTATCGGGTGTGGATACGGTTCAAAGCTTCAATCTGGAAAAGGCTAATCTCGATAATTTTACCGACATTAATCATAATCGACTTAAAGAAGACTTGAGAACCGTCCAGTACAATGCCCTGTATATGCCTTCCATCGACTTATTCAGTTCGCTGGCTGTGGGGATGGTCTTCTGGTATGGAGGGGGCCGGTTTGTTCAAGATGAGATTCAATTGGGTGTTCTGGTGGCATTTATCCAGTACCTGCAGAAATTTTTTGAGCCGGTGAGAGATCTTGCAGAAAAATTCAATATCATTCAAACAGCCATGGCATCTTCTGAACGGATTTTTGAACTATTGGACACGCCTGAGCAATTGCCGGATCAGGTTCCACCTCACCCCGGTTTTAAAATGAAAGGGGAGGTTGAATTTAAAAATGTCTGGTTCGCGTATAACGATGAAAACTTTATATTGAAAGACATCAGTTTCTCTCTGTCAGAAGGTGAAAGTCTTGCCATTGTCGGCGCGACCGGTTCGGGGAAAACCACTTTGGTCAATGCCCTTTGCCGTTTTTATGATATTCAAAAGGGCGATATCCTGTTTGACGGTAAACCTATCAGGGATATCAATAAATACGATTTACGCCGCCAGATCGCGTTGGTTCAGCAGGATGTGTTTTTATTTTCAGGAAATATTTCAGACAATATTCGATTGGGAAATCAGCAGATGGGTCAGGAAGAAATTGAGTCGATATCTCAGGCCGTCAGTTCACATAACTTTATCAGCAGCCTGCCTTTTAAATACGAGCAGGAGCTAAAGGAAGGCGGAGTGGGGATTTCCTCCGGCCAGCGGCAATTATTATCTTTTGCCCGGGCTTTGGCCAGCAATCCAAGAATGCTGGTACTGGATGAAGCGACCTCAAGTGTTGACCCTGAAACAGAAAGACAGATTCAAAGCGGAATACAGGAATTGACGCATGGTAGAACCAGTATTATAATTGCACATCGACTGTCTACTCTCATGCACGCCGATAAAATTCTTGTATTAAAACATGGGGAAATATTGGAGTTTGGGTTGAGAGAAGAGCTATTGCAACAAAAGGGTGTCTTCTACAAACTTTGCCAGTCGCAATTGCAGTCACAACGCATGCCATCCGAGAATGCGGGAGGATAATGGATAAAAAAATTCTTAGTAAGACTCCACAGGAACTCTTGAGACTGATCAATAATATTCCTTTTTTCGGGTCTTTCAACGTGAGCGAGAGGCAGGAGTTTGCCTCTCTAAGTAACCAGGTTATCGAGTACTCCGAAAAAGTTGCAATTGTTGAGGAAGGCCAGAAGGATATGGCAGTGTTTGTTGTCCTCAAAGGTGAGGCGATCGTGACCCGCAACGATTTGCCCAAAGTAACGATTAATAATCTTACCCCGGGTGCTTTATTTGGCGAAGTGTCATTCCTGATGCAAACCCCCAGAACTACTAATATTGTGACCAGGACCCCTGTCAAGGTTTTGAAGTTAGACCCAAAGATGTTTGGAAAACTCAAACCTGAGACTCGCGAAAAACTTAAAGACAAGTTCATCAATGTCCTGGTGAGCCGGATCAACGAAATGAACACGGCTCTTGTCCGCCTGAAAGTTGAAATGGAAGCGATCAGCCAGGCGGCGATGGATTATCAAACAGAGTTTGATAAGATTCTTAAATCCGGTAAGACAATGAAAGATGTTTTTGAAGGTATAAATGAAACCATTGATGGGCTCATTCGTTGAGTCTTTTTTTTATAGGTAGAAGTTGTAAGGAACAGGCATCTGAAAAGACTGTATAAGGAATGCGTGTTTATAACCCAATTGAGGTGAGAGCGATGAGAAAAACAGTTTGTGTTTTAGCGGCATTTCTTTTTGTGTTTTTATCTGCCCCGGCGTTTGCTGATGAAGCGGCACTACAGTTTCCCATGCGCGAAGGCTCAAGTTCCGATGCTCATAAACACAATGAAGAAGGTATCTCCCATTACAATCAGGGACATTATGACGTTGCACTGAAGCATTTTCAAAAGGCATCGAGCATTGATTCGGGTGTAGGTGAGGCGCACTATAATGAAGCATTGTGTCTGGATAAATTGGGCCGACACGGTGATGCGACCAACCATTTTTATGCCGCCAGAAAATACGCTCAGGGTAATCAGGCGATTCTAAGCTCCGGAATTCTCAACGCCCACGCTCCTATGAAAAGGGAAGGCTCCTGAAAATCAGGTTTTCGGTTTGAAGGGAAGGGTCAGGCGGGTAACGGGGCGATTGCTCTGGATATGTTCGGTGATGATTTCTTCCATGTCTTCCTGAGTCTTTGGGGCGTACCAGACATTGTCAGGATAAACCACCATGGATGGCCCTTGGGCGCAGGCGTCCAGGCATCCGGCTTTGTTAACACGCACCTTTCCGTTTAACCCCAGCTCATGGATGCGGCCTTTCATGTAATCCAGCAGTTCTGCGGAACCGCGTGAATGACAACAGCCTCTTGCATCACCAACTTTTCTTTCGTTGATGCAGATGAAAATATGTTTTTCAAAAGGTGGCATGGTTGACGGCAGGTTTTCTCAAGATTTATCTTGGAACGGGCCTAGTCTGATTTGGGAAGCTTGGTGGAGTGAGTTTGATAATATTGTTTGAACTCCCCGAAATTGACATAACATCTTTCACAGCTATCGGGGAACACGGTCACAATCACGCCGCCTTTGATCTGTGAGGCGAGTCTTAAAGCTCCTACCATGGCGGCGGCAGAAGAATGCCCGACCAGAATGCCTTCCTGTTTTTCCAGCATCTCGACCATATCGTAGGCTTCATCGGTCGGGACGCTTAATTTACCATCCAGTTCTTCTTCTTTATAAATTCCGGGTACGATGGAAGATTCCATATGTTTGAGGCCTTCCAGTCCGTGCAGAGACTCTGCCGGTTCCACCGCATAGCATTTGATGTCAGGGTTCAGTTGGCGCAGACCCCGGCTGGTTCCCATAACGGTACCTCCGGTTCCGATACCCGCCAGGAAATGAGTGACCCGGTGATTGGTCTGGGCCCAGATTTCCTGTGCCGTAGTTTCCTGATGTGCTTGCCAGTTGGAGTCGTTGTTGTACTGATCCGGCATGAAGTACATATCTGGATTCTCTTCATAGATTTTTCTGGCAAGAAGGATCGCCCCATCGGAGCCTTCAAAGGGACTGGAGGTCACAATTTCGGCACCGTAAAAATCGGCCATCAACCCTTTTCGTTCTTTGCAGACATTCGCAGGCATGACCAGTTTGACTTTATAGCCTTTTACCTTACCGATCAATGCGTAGGAGATGCCGGTGTTACCAGATGTGGAGTCGAGGATGATTTTATCTTTCGTGAGTTTGCCGGACTTCTCACCATCTTCGATCATTTTAAGGGCAGGGCGGGATTTTACAGACCCGCCAGCATTTTTCCATTCGGCCTTGGCATAAATGTCGACATCCTTGAACTCATTTCCCAGGTTGTGAATGCGGATCAGGGGAGTGTTGCCGATTGCCTTCAACACGGATTGATCGGTGATGACAGGGCAGGTCGGAGCCTGAACCTCAAATGGAATGGGAAAGTTCATTGGTTTTGACATTTCAGCTATTAGATATCTTTTAAACCGGTAACGGTGCGAAAAATTGCAACAAACCGGTGATTTTTAATTTCCGCGTCAGCGCGACAATCCACAAAACTCTTCATAATCGATCAATTCGGTGATCGTGGGCTGGTCACTGCAAACGGGGCACTTCGGATCTTTTTTTAATTTCAGTTTCCTGAATTCAGTTTTCAGAGCGTCATAAAGCAGTAGAGAACCAACCAGAGTTTCCCCTTTACCCAGAATCAGTTTCAGGGTTTCAACCACTTGCAGATTTCCGATCACTCCTGCCAGCACTCCTAAAACGCCACCTTCCTGACAATTGGGAACCAGCCCTGGTGGAGGTGGTTCCGGGTAGAGGCAACGGTAGCAAGGGCCATCGCCAGGTTTGAAAACAGTTACCTGTCCTTCAAAACGAAATATACTGCCATGAATATTGGTTTTTCCGGTCATCACGCACGCATCATTGATGAGATAACGTGTGGCGAAATTGTCGGTGCCATCCAGAATATAGTCATAGCCTTCGAACAGGCGCATGATGTTTTCCGAACTCAGTCTCTCATTGAAAACGGTGACGTTGACATCCGGGTTGAGTGCTGAAATGGTTTTTTTAGCCGACTCGGTTTTGAGCATGCCAATGCGTTCGGTATTATGGATGATCTGCCGTTGCAGGTTGCTGAGATCAACGACATCGAAGTCAATAATTCCCATATTTCCGACACCGGCAGCGGCGAGATAAAACGCGGCAGGAGAGCCCAGACCACCGGCACCCACCAAAAGAACCTTCGATTCTAAAAGGCGACTTTGTCCCTCACCCCCCACTTCTGGCAGGATGATGTGGCGGCTGTAGCGTTCTATCTGCTCGTCGGTAAAATCAATCATCCTCGAATTCCGCCTGCTATTGCCGGGATGATGGATATTTCATCGCCATCCTTAACGGCGGTGCTTTCTCCCTCAAGAAACCGAATATCTTCTTCATTCAAGTAGATATTAATGAAACGCCGTGGGGCACCGCTTTCTTCGCAGATGCGTTCTTTAATTCCAGCAAACTGGCTTTCCAGGTTGTTGAGGATTTCGCTGATGGTGGCACCTTCTGCCATGACCTCACTCTTGTTGTCTGTCAACTTCATCAGTGGGGTGGGTACTCTTACTTTTACTGCCATGCTTTACTCCTTCTAAACTGTTAAACCGTTGGCAAAAATTTCTTCAAAATGATCTATTTTAGGTTCAATCACCAGAGGCGCGGGAAAACAATCGGCCAGAGCTTCCTGGGTTTTTAATCCGTTGCCGGTGATACAAATGACGGTCACTTCATCCGGTTTGATCCGGCCTTGCTGAATCAGTTTCTGTGTGACGCCTACGGTTACGCCTCCCGCAGTTTCCGTGAATATACCCTCGGTCTCGGCCAGCAGCCTCATCGCGGCAACGATCTCTTCATCAGAGACATCTTCTCCGTAGCCGCCACTGGTGTTAGCGGTCTTGATACCGTAGTATCCATCGGCCGGGTTTCCGATAGCGATAGACTTGGCAATGGTGTTCGGCTTCACGGGAATAATATTTTCACTGCCATTTTTTATAGCTGTAGTGACAGGGGAACAACCCGTGGCCTGTGCTGCAAAAACTTTGGTTTGTACCTTATCAACCAGCCCCAGCATTTCAAATTCGTGAAAAGCTTTCCAAATTTTTGTGATCAGCGAACTTCCTGCTACGGGAACGACAATATTATCAGGAGTTTTCCAGCCCAACTGCTCGGCAATTTCATAACCGTAAGATTTAGACCCATCGCCGTAATAAGGCCGAATATTAATGTTCACGAAGGCCCAGTCATGGTGGGCTCCAATTTCACTGCAAAGTCGATTTACGTCATCATAACTACCTTTGACGGCAATCAACTGTGTTCCATAGATAAGGGTTCCGAGAATTTTTCCAGCTTCCAGTCCATCGGGAACGAAGATATAACTTTTCAGGCCAGCTTCTGCCGCATGGGCGGCTACCGAGTTTGCCAAATTACCGGTTGAGGCGCAAGAGACGGTGTCAAACCCAAACTCAATAGCTTTAGAAACCGCCACTGAAACAACCCGATCCTTAAAAGAAAAAGTAGGGTGATTGACGGAGTCGTTTTTCAGGTAAAGATGTTTCAGTCCCAGGGCCTTGCCCAGGTTTTTCGCCCTGACTAAAGGGGTGAAACCGGTGTGAAGACCTACCTTAGGAGGTTCATCCAGAGGTAAAAGGGCCTCGTAGCGCCACATAGAGGGCGGACCGGCCTCAATAGACTTTTTGGTCACGACCTTTTTGATGGTTTCATAGTCGTAATTGACTTCCAGCGGCCCAAAACAGAATTCACAAACGTGAATCGGGTCCTTGGGGAACTCTTTTTTGCACTCTTTGCAGATTAATCCTTTTACATAACCCATTCCAACATTCCCTTTAGTTTTTTATAGAAATAAGAAATCCTTATTTATTTTAGAAATACTGATTAAAACTAAAATAGCGTTCACCCGTATCGGGTAAAATGACAATAATATTTTTTCCGGGGCCTAACTCTTTGGCCAACTCATTGGCGGCAAAACACGCAGCTCCTGAAGAAATTCCCGCGAGAAGACCTTCTTCCTTCCCAAGTCTCTTGGCAAATAGAAAGGCGTCTTCATCAGAAACGGGTAGAATGCGATCCAGCAAATCAACATTAAGGACATTGGGCTTGAACCCAGCGCCAATTCCCTGGATTTTATGGGGGCCAGGTGGTTTTCCCGATAATACTGCTGAGGTCGCCGGTTCAACACCCACCACTTTAACCTGATCATAATGCTGCTTTAATATTTCTCCAACGCCGGTGATGGTTCCCCCGGTTCCAATTCCGGCCACAAAACCATCCACCGATTCATCATTCATGGCGGCAATAATTTCCGGCCCGGTTGTTTTCCTGTGCACTTCCGGATTGGCGGGGTTGTTGAACTGCTGAGGCATGAAATAATCCGGGTTTTCAGCCAGCATTTCCTCTGCCCTCTGGATGGTGCCTTCCATCCCAAATTCGGCGCGGCTCAATTCTGTTTTTGCGCCGAAACTTTCCAGAATCATTCTCCGCTCGGTACTCATGTTCTCGGACATGACCAGTATGACATTATAGCCCTTGATGGCACCTACCAAAGCGAGGCCGATCCCTGTATTTCCACTTGTGGGTTCAATGATGGTGGAACCGGGTTTCAGCAAGCCCTTTTTTTCCGCATCTTCCACCATGGCCAGCGCAATACGATCCTTGACACTGCCGCCGGGATTGAAGAATTCCAGCTTTGCGAAAATATTGCCGCCATTTTCAGGAATAACGTTGTTCAGTTTAACCAAAGGGGTGCCACCGATCAACTCTAAACTATTAAGAAACCTGGATTTAATCATTTCAACCTTGGGTATCGGGTGCTCTAATTTGCTTCCTTGAGATTGGTCTCTTCGCATGCCAGGAAACAAATGTGCACGGAAGGAAATTATAGAATAAAAGAACACCTACTATGCTTGAGATTGACCCTGATTTCAAGCACTTTATGGGGATTTTGCCCAGAGGTTGGGTGCTAGCTTCCCAAGTGCTGTATGTTTTTCAGGCTAGTAAGTCGTTTTTTGAATTGGCGGGTGACAAACTCAGAATCTTCAGAGTTCGAGATGACGTGGGGGGTGATGAATATCATTAATTCTGTCTTTTTAAGGCTGGTGGATTCGGAGCCAAATAACTTCCCTATATAGGGCAGGTGGCAAAGTCCCATTGTCAGTTGAAATTGAACAATGCCTCACGCCACTTTAATAAT
>JACNKA010000138.1 GCA_014382285.1 Nitrospinota bacterium
CAACAAAAAATATATCAACGGCTCACTGGTACATTATTACTCTGCCGTTCTCAGACCTTTGAACTGCTTTAGATATTGTCCCAGATCAGTATTTTCACCGGCTTGTTCAACGCAATAATCTAAAGGGTCTCTATCATTTTTTTCCATGGAGTCAAGAGCAGTTCTGCGATCCAGGAAAACATGTATCAACAACTCCTGCATGCGATGCTCCATGGTATGTTCCAACAGAACACGCTGGGATGACTTCAAAGCAATGGCCCTTCTTTCCTCAGGCCGGGCAAGATAATAATCAATTTGAGCGCGCATTTGGTCCAGAGTATCGAAAGCTATTATTTCCTCGCCGATTTTGAACATACGCGACAAGTCTTCCCGGTTATCCACAAGTTGGAATCCCTGGCAGGCCGAAATCTCAAAAGTTCGAGGGTTTACAAAATCACCATCCGGATTAATTCCATAATGATAGGTAGAAGAATGCAGGTTCAGGTTAATTTTAGCCGCGTTATAAATTTCAACAGTTTCCTTTGTTGATACGCGCTTATTATTGTTTTGAACTTGTTGGCCCAGTGGCGTTTCTAAATTCCAACCTTCCCCCCAGATCTTAAAATCCAGATCCAGCAACCGTGGAAAAGACTGCACACGATTATGATAAGCCGCCCCCATGAATGAAACATCGGCCTGATAGATCCCCTTTTCCATATTATCCAAAGGCTTATGAATATCGGGGAAACAGGCCTGCGGCAGATAATAACAATCTCTTACTTCTTTGGATCTGAGTTCGTCATGAAACGGCCCATCCTGCAAAGTGAAAATATGATCATAAGATGTAGCTATTTCATTCCAGTATGGCAAAGTCCTGAAGTCTTCCACAAACCAGAACACTACAGGAACATTTAATGCGCGTAATTTTTGAATCGCATCCGGAGTAAGCGGTGCCTGCGCAAGTGCCAGAACCAGATCCGGTTGAAATTCTGCCGCCTTGGCTGCGGCTATTTCCCCCATGAAGTTCATGAAATTGCGCGAAAGAATTTCAGCGTTTTCCGGGTGACGTGTCACCCCTTTCAAAGAGAAGAAGCCTTGTTCAAATGCTTCGCAATCGACGGTGGCAACCTCATGCCCCATATTCTTCAATGCCCCGGCACAGTGATGGGCCGTTGGCAGAGAGCCTCCGTAAACAGGATTCACAATCATCACTCTAAGAGCACGTTGCTGGAGTGATTTTCGTACTTCCAGACCTTCGTCCAATCTATTGTAATAGACCTCACCAACTCTTATGGAGGGAAGATGCTTAAAAATATTCCAGTCATCTGGTTCCAGCCGGGCAAGCAGGCAGGCAGGTGTTTCACCAATTCGGAAGCGCACCCTGGGTATAAAAGGTCGTATGTCCACGTGTGTCATAAAGGCTTTGAAGAGAGTCATCAAAGGCTCTATAACGATCAAGTCACCTGATTGTTTATGGAGTAAAGCCTGGATATGATAAGCAAACCCTAAACCATAAACCACTGTTTTACGTTTCGGGTCGAAAACAAATTCTGCTGTCGTTCTCTCCCCTTCTTCCAAAGTCTTATATTGGCTATGTAAAGTAAGTCCAGCAATTTTAGGGACAGGAGACCCATCTTTCGATCGAATGATATTCACATTATCAGGAAAGGGTTGCGAGGCAACACGCTTTGCAAGTTCAGGATCGCATTCTTGCAGGCACTTTAGGTTTTGAGTGAAGAAATCCATTTCAAATTAAGTTATTTGCTCAACACAACATCAGACCGGACACTTTCCAGCATTTCCCTTGCAGGTTCATGTTCTGAGTCCAGAGCAAGAATGTGCTCCAGGTTTTTGAGTGAGTCTTCAAGTTTTCCCTGCTTATACTGAATTCCAGCCAAACCAAACCGCATATTCAGATTAGCGGGATGAAGCTCCATGTATTTATTTAAATAGATATCAATTTCTCCAAACTGTTCCAGCTTATAGGCGAGTTCCAAAAGGTTTTTGCAGGCAGAAAGATTTTCAGGATTTGAGTCCAGAGCCTTGCAAAAATAATCAACCGCCCCATCAAGATCGTTCCTATTAATTCTTACCATCCCAAGACCACAATAGGCCTTATCATTATCGGAATCATTATCCAGACACTTGTTAAAATCAATATCTGCCTTCTTGTTATCCTTCTTATGAAGAGCCAGCAGCCCCGAACATAACCAGCCTCTGGCGTTATTCGGTTCCTTCAAACAAGCCTGATCAAAACAGGTTTCTGCATTGTCAGGGAGTTGAAGCTTCATATAGCAATCCCCCATGCCAATAAAGGCATTGGCATTATCAGGAGACATTTTGACAATTTCGCTATAAAGCTTCAAGGCGATCTCAATATCTCCCGAGCCCAATACTTCTGCAGCTTCTAACAACAACTGATTAATTTGCGATACGCTTTCTCCATCTTCTAGCATGTCACCCACCTCATTTTTGTTAACATTTATCGGGCTTGCAATGACTTTATACTGAAACACAAAAAATCTTTTAATCTCTTCAGGAGTTAAATCCTTTATCTGCGTCCTGCCAAAATTAAGAGTTGTGGAGTTAATGGAAGAAAAATTCTCATACTGAGGATCGAGAACCTCTTCAACTGTCTGAATGGAATAACCTGCCTGCGAAAATAACTTCTCGATTTCCCTGTATGTGAAAAACCTGAGATGAGTTTCATCAAGAATTCCCTCTTTTTCATAAGTCCAGTTGCCCTCAATCAATTTATGGATCACCCCATGAAACTGGACATTGGGTATGCTGGCTACAACCGTCCCATCTTTTTTCAGCAGACGCCGGACCTTGAGCAGCGCAGAAAGTGGATCGACTAAATGCTCCAGAACATCCGCGAACAATATGCAATCAAAGGAGGCATCGCTATAAGGCAGATCAATTTTCTCTATGTCCCCCTGCACTACATCATCCAAAAAAGTTTTGGCGTCCTCGGCCGCCTTGGCATTCAACTCTATACCCGCTACAAAGACACCAGAACGTTTTTTGAGTTCTCGCCCTGTCATTCCCGCCGCGCAACCAACTTCTAAAATACATTTCGCACCTTTTGGAACTAGAGGGATCAAATCATTCCTGACATTTTCATAATAAGAGGGCGATTTCTCATTCATCGACGCAAGCTCCTTTTCCTCGATATTGCTAATTTTTTGGTCTAAGACTTGAATCATCGCGTTTGTGCGATGCTCATAAGTATGTCGGGCCAGTACCTCTTTTCTTCCCGCACTTGCAATCCGTTCTCGCTCAGATGCATTCTCGATATATTGGGATAGTGTTTCCTCAAGTTTTTCATCGTCATAAATGACCAAATGTTCCTTGTCCGTGAAAAGTTCCTCCAGTCCACTTCCTGGAGCAGAATCAGTAACCAGCAGGCTGCCACTGCATAAAGCTTCGAACACTCTCATATTGAGATCATTATTAATGGCATTATTAAAAACGATACGAGACGAGCTAAAATGCTCGGCCATTTCATCCATGAACTTTCTCTGGCAATCCAGATCAAACCGTTTTTGTATTTTATCCAGAAGATTTTTGCGACGGTCTGGTTTTGCAGAAATGGAGCCTACAAAACCCACATCACATTTCTTGGCAACATCAACCTTTCCATGTATTCCAGGATCACAAGCCAGAGGCAGCCACACAACATTTTTCAGTCCTGCCTGAATCAAGGGTTGCACATAAGCCTTCTGCGCCAAAAAGACAAAATCAAAATTTTTGGCAATTTCAAGGTGGCTGTCAAAATTTATATGCGTATCAATGAGATAACAAACCTTGGGCAAGTCGTGTTGTCGTAAATCTACCGGAATATCACTCAAACCCGTTTCAACCCATAAATATAAATCAGGTTGCCATTCATCGGGCAGTCCCGCCATAACCTCTTGCAAGGTTGTCGTATTTCCCCGGTATATATCCTGTGGGGTCACTTCCCAGTTAAGGGCTTCCAGATTCCAGAGTTTGACAACTTCCGCATTAATCTGGGAACCGCAAGTGATTACATTGTGATTAATTCTGAAAGCTCTTTCCATGTAATGTGCGGTAGTCGCGGGATAGGACACAAAATCCATCAAAATATTTTTGCGATTTTTTTCCTGAAACGGGATGGTCGTTTTTTGTAGATTGATTCCCGTTCTCTCCAAAAATGCCAGCACCGATTGCTGAATCACCTTCTGCCACGATTGAACAAATCGATACAACGGAAACTTATCTTGAACGGTTTTCTGCGCTTGCTTCCCCAGCCGCCTGGCTTCTTCAGGGTTCTTCAAAAGAGAACCAATGCACTGGTTTAAATAGTTCGTGTCTTTGGAGACATAGCCATTTTCCCCATCTGAAATGGGTGAGGATTTGTTCCATGAACTGACCACCGGCATTCCGGTTGCCATGGCTTCGAGCATACTCAAATTATATCCATCTTCATATTCATCCACCGTGGTATTGATGAAGACACGGCATCCCCTGAAATTTTCCAACAAGTCCTGAAACCCCTCGGACAATCGCGAATTGGGAATATTAGGATTGATGCCCAGGGTTGTCAAAGGATGATCCCCTACGATTTTTTTGCTGTCGGTATAACCCATCATCAAATCGCGTTCCTGAAGCAAGTTGCCTACCTGAAGAACTGTCTCCCTCTCACCCAGGTAGCCACCATATTCTGAAATATCCAGACCAGGTAAAATCACTTCGCCACTCATACCCCAGTCCTGCCGCTTTTTCTCAGAGATAAAGACTTTGTCAACATCTTTCAGAAGAAAGTCCACTTGCTTTAAATACGCCTGCCGATTTACCCGATCCCTCCCTAAGCCGATTTCTGTAGTCAAACAGTTGTGGAATACAGAAATCTTGGGGAGGGAGTAATCCTTAACCATTATTAAATCTTTAATATTGTGTGCGATAATAAGATCAAGTTCACCGAGTTCCAGCATTTCCTCGGCTGTTTTTTGCGAAATGAGACATACGTTTTCTGGCACAGGACGCATATTTTCATCCCAGCGGCGGTAATGGCCGGGGGCAATTTCAGGCTCTACGATCAAAAATTCATGACCTGTTCGCGCCAGCAGACACAGATAAGGTTCATGCCAATTGAAGGAAAGAATTTTCAATTTCATATTGAGGAAGCTCCACCGAATAAAATACTGTCCTTTCCTTTTTCGGTGAAACAGCAAGATGACTTAACCGTTATTATTTATAGCTTTGCAACCAAGGGCAGAAATCAGGAATATCGGGGAAGGTGCTATGCGGGAACCCATCAAATTAATTTGTAACCAAACGGCAGATATCTCATCTTAATCAACGTGCGATTTGAATCAAAGCCATCTCCGCGATAAGACAAAGTTTTATTTATCCCTTTTAATTGTCAATTTAGAGCAAACTCCCAAGACCTTATGACCTACGACCCAAACTCAAAAAAAATAAAGGGCCGGGAGCGGTTGATTGAATACCGCAAGGCTTTTCAAGAAAAGCAAGCCCTCAAGGGGGAAATTCCTCAAGGTGAGGGAGAACTGAACCGCGATGGCAACCCAAAGCTCCCTCCCGGACAAAGAGTGGTCGAAACCTGGCCGGTGCTGGATCTGGGAGTGACCCCGGAACTGGACGAATTCTCATGGAACCTGACTGTTTCTGGTTTGGTCAAGACTGTGAAAACCTTCGATTGGGAGGAGTTTCTCAAACTGCCCCAAACTACGGATATTTCAGATTTCCATTGTGTCACCACCTGGAGTCGAATGGATAATAATTGGAAAGGGGTGAAGTTCTCCGATATAGCGACACATTGCGGAGTCCTTCCCAGTGCTAAATTTGTCTACATCAAGGCCTGGGACGGATACTCAACGAATTTATCGTTGGAAGAAGCCATGAAATATGATGTTTTATTGGTCCACGAATGGGAAAATCAACCACTTGTCCCGGAACATGGAGGACCTGTGCGCATGATCACCCCCCAGCTCTATGCCTGGAAAGGAGCAAAGTGGATCGGCGAGATTATTTTTCGAGAAAATGATGAACTGGGTTTCTGGGAAAAAAGGGGCTATTCAAATACGGCGGAACCTTGGCTGAACGACCGTCACTCCTAAAGCAACCCTATATCAAGTCACCCGCAAAGTTTTCAAATTAGAAAAAGCTTCCGATTCCATGATCGCCTTGACCCCTGCATCTCCTATTCCTGTATCGAATAACAGCAGGCTTTCTACATTGGTCAAGGTTTTAGTATTTGCCAGAAGTTTGGCAGATTCCAGGTTCAGATAATTTCGCGCCAGATTAAAATGTTTAACCCTTTGCAAAACTTTTGATTTAGCCAGAACCTTGATGCCTTTCGGGGTTATTTCCGTCCGATAAAAGTTTAATTTTCTCAAATTGGCAAAAGTGGGAGCTTTCGCCAGCACTATCAGAGTTTCGTCCCCAACAGGATTTTCCTGGAAAATTAAAACCTGTAGTTTTCTAAACTTCTCCGATTGAACAACGGCCAATCCACCTTCGGGCCCAATATTGTTATAACGCAAATCGAGGAGAGATAGGTTTTCCGCGAATTCTGCCGATGCCAATTCCTTAATCCCTTTATCGGAAATATTATTCTCGCCAAGATACAAGCGTTTTAAATTTTTAAACAGTTGGCAATGAAACAGGTGGTGGGCACCACGCCAAGTCAGTTTATTTCGGGAAAGGTCAAGGTTTTCCACCTCAAAGATACGCTTTGTCTGGACCAAGGCTTCAATGCCCTCATCCCCCAAAAATTTACCATTCAATTCCAATGATTCGCCATCAAGCGATTCATCAATAACCCTGTTAATATAATCCAGTTTGACTTGGGTAATCATATTTAATCTCTTGTGGGTTTCAAGTTGATGGCACAGCGAAAACCGATATCATTAAAACCTCTTGATAAGGGATAACTCCAGTCCCGATAACCCGATGTCATAGCAACCACAGAGTCTGACCACGAACCACCTCTTCTAACCTTCATAACGCCCCGTGTTGGCCCTCTGGGGTTATGGAGAATATCTGCGTAATAAAACTTAACTGAAAACCAATCAGCAACCCATTCCCATACATTTCCGGCCATGTCATGAGTTCCGTTAGAATTCGCGGTAAAAGACCCAACCGCAGAAGCCTTATCGCTCAACTTCAACCCTCCCCTGGCAAGAGGATTCATTAGATCAAAACCTTCACCCCAGGGGAATTGACAACCATCGCCATTACCGGCCGCTCTTTCCCACTGAGCTTCACTGGGAAGTGCCTTGCCAATCAAGTGACAATAGTCAGCAGCTTCATACCAACTGAGTTTTGAAACCGGACAGTTGTCGCAATCGGAAAAAATACTGCGGCGCAGAAAGTGCTCCGGAAATAATTTCTCAAATTGTATGTTGGTGACCTCAAACTTATCGATCAAAAATACATCCAGGTGAACTTTCTGCTCCGGGGCGCCATGTTGTGGCCCAAAACGGTTACAACCTCTTTTGAACGTTCCTCCGGGGATCTGCACCATATCTTCCGCAATGCTCAATTCTTGCCCTGAAACCGGCTGAGCCCAATTCACAAAAATAACGCCCAGGCACAGGCATTTTAACAATCCAGGAATACAGAAAATTCTCAGGAAGCTCACGTAAACTCTCTAAGTGCTCCCAAAATGGCCAAAGTTGCCTTAGATCGGTTTAAAGTATAGAAGTGAATGCCAGGAGCCTTGTTTTCTAATAGTTCCCGACACTGTTCAATTGCATGCCCAATACCAATCTCTCGAACCTTTTCATTATCCTCCTCAAACCCTGCAAATTTAGCCAGTAAAGATGGGGAAAGATTCGCTCCGCACATTTTGGTAAATCGCTGAATCTGCCTGAGGTTCAAAATGGGCATGATTCCAGGAATCACAGGAATATTGATATTTGCCTTTTGCGCTCTATCCAAAAAATCAAAATAGTGCTGGTTATCAAAAAATAATTGGGTAACGAGAAAATCCACTCCACTGTCTACTTTACGCTTTAAGTTTTCAATATCCTTATTGAGGTCTTTGCACTCCACATGCCCTTCAGGGTAACAAGCCGCGCCAATACAAAAAGAAAAATTCTTTTTAATAAAGGCCACAAGCTCACTGGCATATTCAAACCCACCTTCTGTTTTTACGAATTTTTCCTCCCCCTGAGGAGGGTCTCCCCGTAATGCAAGGACATTCTCAATATTTTTCGCCTGCAAGCTTTCAAGCACGGAACGGATTTCCTGCTGGTCATGCCCAACGCAAGTCAAGTGAGCCATGCTTTCAATGCCGATAACATTTTTTATGTTCCCAACCAAGTCTACCGTTTTAGAGCGCGTACTTCCTCCCGCCCCGTACGTCACCGACACAAAACCCGGGGCGCAGGGTTTTAACCGGGCAATTGATTCGTATAGCGTTGCAAAGCCCGCAGCATCTTTAGGAGGAAAAAACTCGAAAGAGAAAATTGGGGATGACGAGCTTAGTTTTTCATCTATTTTCATGGTCCGATAATAACACAAGGCCAAAATAAACCAATGAAAGTTAAGTGAAACTTTCAGCTTATTCAATTACCTTGAGGGTATGAATTGGGGGATCCGCCCCAAGTTTCACCGATCTAAACGTGATCGGTTTGTTGGGTTGTTATATCAGGAAGGGTCGGGTTTATACTCGTAAATACCAAATTTTTTCAGGTAGGACAAAAATGAAACCACATTTACCAGTTCAACAGGCTCATCTTCGATCAAATTAATTGCTTCATTGGTAAAATAACCTGTGGTGATCAGTATCCCCCGTGACGCACCCTCGCCTTTCACCGTATCCAGAAAACCTTTCACCTTCATTGCGTTGACCGTTTTTCCGGGAGGGTCAATAATGCACAGGGCTATATAATTGCCACCCACGACAGGGGTTTCATCATTCATGGCAAGTTCCAGTTCATGATCGTCTGCCCAAACAGAATGTTTGTACTCAAGGTTGAATTTTTCCATAAACTCAACGCACTTTGATTTAAATGCGTCTCTATCGGTCAGATAGAAAGGAACATCCGAGGGGCTATTAAAATGAACTTGTTCTTGCGGAGAGGGGGGAGAGGTTTTTTTCAAAGAAATAATAAGGATGATGCCAATAACAAATGCGCCAAATGTAACAACAAAAATAGCCACTTATTTTATCATTTCATCCCAGATTTTTTCTTTTTTACCCTGCTTGATCCATTTGTCGTTTGCGATCATTTGCTTCACGGCAACCCAGAATACCCAGGCCACGAACAGCAACATGGTGCCGATGGGAATGTTATCCGGTTTGGTTGCGATTAAAAGAAAGTTTTCGAGTCCTGAATTTTCCATTGTATGAGCTCAATTAATTGTTAAAGATTAATCGTAATATAATATTGACCGATGAGGCAACCTTATTCGTCTTCCTCTTCGTCATCCCCACCATCTTCTGCGCTGCCCTCTTCTTCGTCACCCCCACCGTCCTCGCCCAAAGTCACGTCAAAGTCAAGTTCTGCGGTGTTATAGGCGACAATCAAGTCTTTTAAGGTATTCAACTGGGTATCAACATCACCCACCGTTTTGACCTCACTGTATTTGGTTGGCACTGTATACTCTTCGCCCTTCTTAACCCAATGAGAAGGCATAGGGGTCCAGGGGATCATACTGCGAGTATCTTTGAGCCATTTGGGTATCCAATCTTCGCGTAGTCTTTGGCTGGCTAATGAGAACTCAATTCCTTTTTGTCCCTCATCATGGCAGCGTCCGCAGTCCATGTAAGCAGCCATTTCGGCGCCTTTTTGTGCAACCGCACTATCTTTGCTTTTATGAACACCCGCCTCGTACTCAGTACCCGGTGACAGGGCTTCAAAATAGGCCGTCAAGTCTCTCACTTCTTTATCGGTGAAAAAGAAAGTCGGCATTTTCACCTTAATCCAGGTTCTAACAGGTGTCGGCTCTTTCAAGAAAGAGAACAACCACGAACTTTTGATCCGTTCCCCCACATGATAACTTCCCATATCCAATGGAGGTGGATACTGCGCCTTCGCCTTGAGATACTTCTGTATATGACCACCCTCGCCCTCTACATTATGGCAAGCCTTGCAGTTATATTTGGTGACCAACCGGCGACCGGTTTCTATCGTTTTCTCTTTATCTGAAAGAATTCTGCGATAATTCTCAGGGATCTTTGATCCGTTAAAGCCTTTCAGCAGAACAACCAAGGCCTCAATTTCGTCCGGTGCAAGGTGAAAATCAGGCATCTTGTCCAGCACCCGTTCGGTGCGGAAACTATTCGGTTTTTTCAGTTTGGTCTTAGCCCATGATTCCCAGGTATGAGGAATATGTGAGTCGCCAAACTCAAGTTCCGCTATCATTTTACGGCCAAATGCTGACAGCTCTGGAGCAATTCGACCCTCTTTCTCCATTCCCTTGATATCATGGCAGGCAAAACAGCCTCGACGGCGAACAATTGTTTCCCCGTGCTTGATCACTGCAGGATCTGTTAATTTAGCTTCAAGTCCGGGTATGACTTCTTTTTTACCGAACTGCATGAGGTAAGCGGCTATATCAGAGGCCTGCTCATTATTCAACCTGAGGTCAGGCATTTTACTTTTGGCATTGTAACTATGAGGACTGCTGATCCAGGTCACCAACCAATCGACATTAACCTTATTGCCAACACGGCTCAGATCTGGACCAAAGGTTTCTCCCTTACCATTAAGTTCATGACACCCCTGACATCCGACAGACTCGAACAGTTTCTTCCCCTTATCAGAGTCGCCCGATTCAAATTTTTCGGGTAGATCATAATCTTTTTCTGAAGCCGCCAGAAGATATGCTGTGGCTCCCAACAAGTCTTTCTCATTAAAGCCAAAGTCCGGCATTCGTGTTTTGGGAAGATAGTCTTTGGGGTTTTTAATCCAGCGGTATAACCAGCTTGGGTCAACTTTACTGGCAATCCGGTTAAGCCGAGGTCCTACTTTTGCCTCATTAGCGTAGCCATCGGCCAAATGACAGCCATGGCATCCCAGTTTGATAAAGAGTCTTTTACCCTTGGATAAGACCGGCGCACCTTCCAAATTGACCACTTCAGCATGGCAATTTCTACATGTTGACTGTTGTAGTTTGCCATGGAGTATGGGCTCATTCACTTCAACCGTTTGGTCTGTCTCATGGTGAGAACCATGAGCATGCTCAGCCGGAGCAGTAACCGTTCCCTGCCCTAAATGACACCAGGTACACCCTGTCCGCTCAGGGGGATGCTTTTTAATCAGAATTTCTAGATCAGGATGGGTCTTTAAAGGCTGTTTAAAATCCTTGTAATGCTCGTCCTGATAAGAGATATGGCAGGTCATACACCGGTCTACCCGGTAAATGATTTCTTTAAAACTGTTTTTTCCAAATCCAGGAATAACAGTTTGCAGGATTTCCGCCGGCCGCCAGAAAAATGGAAACGGCTTGTAGTAATCCATGGTCAACTCTAATTGACCTTTCTGACGAGTCAGTTCGGCAAGTTCTTTTTCAAAACTTATTTGATCGGCTTTTACCTTAAGAAGTCGATTCTCAGCTTCATCAAGGATTTTTTGTTTATCTATTATTATAGGATTATATGATTTAACTTCCTCCTGAAAAGAATGCAAAGTTGCCTTTTGCACATCATAGTTCTCCCCCTCATGCAGCGCCTTTTTATAATAGTAATAGGCTTCATCTACGTGACTACCGGCAAACTTCTTTTTCTCCTTAGATTCATCCAATGAAATCTGCTTGAGACGAACTTCTTCGACCAGTTCCAAATAGGTGTTGGAAGATTCCAATTCATCTTTCTTTTTGACCAGGCTTTCATTGATCTGTTTTTCGGTTCCCGCAATTTCAGTGTTGCTCGCCTTCCTTTCGCCTCCAGCTAT
>JACNKA010000192.1 GCA_014382285.1 Nitrospinota bacterium
TAAAAAATTAAAGATCGACGAAGCGGACCGGTCAAAGTTTATGAACATCAACACAACGGAAGATTATGAGAAGAGGAACAAAAGAATAATCCTGTATCAAAAGAAGGAACCATCATGAGCATGATTCAAGTCCAGGAAGCACTGGATCAAATTCTTTCGAAAATCAAATTCAAAGGCGTGGAGAAGGTATCTCTCGATCAGGCTCTGGGCAGAGTACTGGTGGAAGATGTTATCTCTCAGATTAACAATCCGCCGCTCGACAACTCAGCGATGGATGGCTATGCCCTGATTGCCGCAGACATTCAGTCTGCCACTCCGGAAAATCCGGTCAAGCTGGAGGTGGTCGAAGAAATCGCTGCTGGCTACACGGCAAAAGGCACGTTGAAACCAGGTCAGGCCATGCGCATCATGACGGGTGCGCCTATCCCGCCCGGTGCCAATGCAGTGCTCATGCAGGAAGACACTGAAAAAGACGGCAACTCCATCCTCTGCCTGGACAAAGCCGACGATCAGGAAAATATTCGCGAAGCCGGGGAAGATGTGAAGGTCGGTGAAACCGTCCTCAAAAAAGGAACCACCCTGAGCCCCGCCCATATCGGTATGCTGGCAGTGATAGGCCGTTCGCAAATTGCGGTCAGCCAACGCCCCACGGTTGCAATTTTATCCACCGGTGATGAGATTTTAGAACTGGACGAAACTCCCGAAGGCCCGCAGATTTTCAACAGCAACGGCCATATGCTGGCAGCGCAAATCAAGTCCGCCGGAGGCATTCCCATTTATCTCGGCATCGCCAAAGATACAGAAGAAGACCTGATGGAAAAATTCGCATGGGCTCTGAAAGCCGATATCGTGGTCTCATCCGGTGGCGTGTCGGTAGGCGACTATGATCTGGTCAAGTCCAGCCTGCAGAAGATGGGTCAGGAAATGCTGTTCTGGAAAGTGGCGATGAAACCGGGCAAACCCCTGGCCTTCGGCCGCATTGGCGAAACCCCTATTTTTGGATTGCCGGGCAATCCGGTATCCTCCTTTGTTTCATTCGAACAATTTGTACGCCCTTCATTGAGAAAGGTGCTGGGCTGTTCCGACCTGTCCCACAAAACAGTGCAGGCCAAACTGACACGGACCATTCACAAAAAACCGGGCCGTTTGCATTTTCTCAGTTCCATTGTGTCCTGGGCTGATGGTGAATACACCGTTACCCCCGCAGGAGAACAGGGTTCAGGAATTTTAAAATCTGCCGCTAACGCTAATGGCTTGCTGATCTTTCCGCTGGAAGCCGCAGAGATACAACAAGGCCAGGAAGTAGCCGTCCAACTTCTCGAATAACTCGGTGCTATGAAATTTTCGCGTATTTCTATATTTAAAATATTGCTCATTGCCTTGACCCTGATCGTGCCCGGCAACGCGCTGGCTCAGTCGAGCGCATCTTTGGACCGGATGGTCAGCCAGATCGAGTCGCTGTTCCCGCCTCTTGAGGGATATGTGATTGCTGTGGAAGGCTCCGGCCTGACCCTCGATCTCAAACAAGGCATGCCGGTTGAACCCGGTGACCGGTTAAAACTGATCCGTTATGGTCGAGAGTTGTTTCACCCCGTGACCAAGAAAAAAATAGGCCGCAAGGAAACCGATCTCGGCGAGGTGGAAGTGCTGGAAGTGCGAAAAAATTTTTCCAGAGCCCGGGCCATGGACCCAACGGTTCTCCCGAAAGAAGGCGATGGAGTGAGAAGCCCGTTCCAAAAACTTTCATTTCTCGTTGCACCACCGCAAATCAAATCTAAAAAGAAAGTCAATGCCGATCGTCTGCGTTACAATCTCGAAACTCGCTTAAACAAACACCCACGGTTTGAAGTCCCTTCGTTCGATTTGGGGCTGTGGATGGTCGATGAAAAACTCGACATCAAGTCTGCCCTGCAATCGGGAAACCTGGAAAAACTGCATGGCAAGGTAAAGGCCGACTTCATCCTGATCCCCAGCATTCGCAACGTGAAGGGGGAAATAGCATTGAACTACAAACTGGTTTCTGCGCTTGACGGTTCCCTGAAAAAACAGGCAGACATCATGTCAGAAAACCTTCCGACCCCGGATGCCCCGAGAGAACGAGAGCAGGGAACGCAAACCAGTTTTATAAATAAAAAAAAGGCCTTCAAGTTTGCAGGCAAACAGGATTTTTCTTATGAGATCGTTGACTTCGATATCGGCGACTTGAACGGCGATGGTAAAAACGAGATTGTGCTCATCGACCGCTATCGGGTTATGGTCTTTAAGAGCGAAAAAGGCTATTTGACTAGAATCGCCCAGGTCAAGACCAGCAAAACCTCCAACCATTTTCTCAGCGTCGATGTAGCAGACATCAACGGCAATGGTCGGGATGAGATTTTCGTCACCAATCAGGTCGGCAGCAAGCTGGAATCCTTCGCCTTGGAAACCAAATCGAAGGGAAAAGGCTTCCACTATGTATGGAAAGATGTCAACCTGCACTTTCGCATCATTCGTCCGATGGAAAAACAACCCGTTTTGATGTCGCAAAGTCCGGGGTATCAAGACCCCTTTAGCGGGCCTATTAAAGAAGTAGTCTTCAAAAACGGGAAATACCAGCAGGGGCCCAAGTTAAACACCCCAGATATATATGGAACTCATTTCAACCTTTATGGACTGACTCAGCAAGACCTGAACGGCAACGGCGTTAAGGAAACCATAGTGCTTGACAACAATTATCACTTGCGAGTATATTCCTCAGAAGGACGGCTCATAGTAAAATCAAGCGATTACTTTGGGCATGACCCTCGCTTGATTGAGATAGGAATTCAGGAAGATACGGGTGGGGTGCGTCAGGGCACGTCTGTACGCTTTAAAGGGCGGCTGGAGTTTGTCAAAATAGGCAAAGATCGCTTTCTCGCGATACCGATGAATCAATTGCTTGGCGGGGGGCTCCTGAGCGCGTTGGTGGTCGTGGAAAACTCAGGCTTGGCCTTGCTGAAGCTGACCGGAGAGGGCTTTGACAAAGCATTTGAATCCAGCAAGCAAAAAGGTTATATGGCGGCATCCCGTATAATCCCCGGTAAAAATGGGGTGGGAGCCGAGATTTATATGCTCCGCATAGATAAAGACATTTTAACAAACAGTATGCACAGCACCTTTTCCACCTACGAGTGGCCCACGCAATGAAAAAAGCTCGTTTACGGGGCAAGTAAATTTAGCAAAAAAGTCAAATAACCATTGTTTTTTATTTGCTTTTGTAGTATTTTATCTAGGATTTCAGTGATTTATCACTTATGGATTAGGCGCAAAGTTTATTAATTTGCTGGAAATATAAAAACAGTTTAACTAAAGTAGTTAGTCATTAAACAAAACTTGGAGGAGACAAGCATGAAAAAGAATTTTTTAACCGCCGCCGCTCTCATGGTCACCGCGCTTTTAGTAGCGACCACGGCAGCTCAGGCCGCAGATGTGAAGTTTGGTGGTGAGTTCCTGACTCGTTATGAAGTACTGGAACGGAACGACTTCAATGATTCGACTGAAGCAGATAGTTATTTCCAGTCACGCGTCAGGCTCGATGCCAATGTCAACGTGAACGACAGCACTTCAGCTTACATCCAACTGCAAAGCAACCGCACATGGGGTGACAATTTTGAAACTGCATCAACCGGTGCAGATCCAGCAGGTAACGCCAGCGCAGGTTCTTTTGCGGCTAATGATCTGGATGCCAGCGTGGGTGTGCATCAGGCGTATTTCACCCTGAATAACTTCGCCACACTTCCGGTAGACTTGCGGGTTGGTCGGCAAGAAGTGATTCTCGATGGGCATCGCCTGTTCGGTGACACGCTTTGGACCATGGGTGAAAATTCTCATGATGCGATTCGTTTGGATCACAAGCATGACAATATTTCTCTCGCATACGCCTACATCCAAGGGTCAGAAGAACGTCGTGCTAATGACGCTAATGATCAGGACGATATTACAGCGCATCTGGCATATCTCAATTACGCCGGAATTCTTGGCGGTAAACTCTCAATCACTTATGCTTACCTCAATGATGGTTGTGGATCTGTCGTATCAAGTGCTTGTACCAACCTTGAGGACGATGTCCACAACATTGGTTTTCGTCAAGCGGGTCAGCTTTATGGTATTGACTACCGTGGCGAATATTACTACCAGTGGGGCGATGCAACAGCCACAAGAGCAGCAGGTCTTGGTGCTGGTACAGCAGGAGCTGCTGTAGATCGTGATGCCTACATGTTTGGTGTGCGCATTGGTAAGGCTTTCAACAATGTCACAATGAAGCCGAGCCTGACTGTTTGGTATGATTATCTTTCTGGTTCTTCTGATGAAGATGCTAGAAACAATGATTACAAAAGTTTCAACACCTTGTTTGACACCGGCCATAAGTTCTATGGTTTGCTGGATCAATTCTTGGGCGTTGGTACTAATAGCGCAACCGGTGGTACCAGAGGGTTTGGTCTGCAAGATGCCGCTATTAAAGCAAAAATCTCCCCAATGCCGGGTTGGACTGTGAAAGCTGACTATCACTGGTTCTACACTGCAGAGGGTGTTGCTGGAAGTAACGCACGAAGTGGTCTTGTTGGCAACAATGACAATGACCTCGGCACTGAGCTGGACGTAACGGTTGTTAACAAATATAACGCTAACACCACAGTTATGATTGGTTATTCTAACTTCAATGCGTCTTCAACATTGAGAGCTATGAATACTAATATCACTGGCAGTGCTGATGCGAACTGGTTCTATGCACAGTTCCACGTAAAGTTCTAAGTTTGCTTTACCCGACCCCCGGCCTTTTGGCCGGGGGTTTTTTTTTATCTAAATCTCCTCACTATTCACACTTCACCTATCTTTAAACAAATGCAAAAGCCCCAAGCATCATGATGAGGTATAATGAAAAAAAGCACTATTACCTGTCGTATGCTCCGGGTGCAATCAATCTCAATATTTTGGATGATGTCTTATGAAACTTAAATCTCTGCTTGTTTTATTTCTACTGTTGCTTCTCAGCCTGCCACAAACCTTGGTGGCTAAAGATAAGGAAACTCCCTTCACCCTCAATGGCAAACTGGTTCCGCCAGTGGTGGCCAAGGTTAACGGAGTCGCGTTGACCGCCGAAGTTCTGCAGCGGGAACTCTTCGCTTTTCGTTTCCAATCCAAACAAATGGGTAAGGAAATAGAGCCCGCCGAAGAATACAGCATCGCCCGTGAATTACTCCAGTCCGTGGTAGCACGTGAACTGATAGTGCAAAAAGCAGCATCTCTCGGCATCACGATTACAGATGAAAAAGTAAAGCTCCAGCTTAAAAATATTGAAGACCAGTTTCCCAGCCACAAGATGTTCATAACCGCACTGGCGTTTCAACACATGAACATTGCCTCCTTAAAAGATAAAATACGCAGAACCTTGCTTGAAGACGAAGTGATGCGCCGGGAAATTGCCCCAAAGGTGAAAGTCAGCGATGAGGCGATCCTGAAATATTACGAAGACAATAGAACCCGCTTCACCAAGCCGGTCTTGTACCGAGTGAGCCATATCCATATCGCAACCATCAGCCCTGCGGGAAAAGCCGAAGATAAAGCCAGCCAGGAAAAAGCCGAGCGCCTCACAAAGATGATCAATGCAGAGGCAGAGGAAAAGATAAACTCACTCCTTAAAAAAGTTCAGGCCGGTGGTGATTTTGCCGATTTGGCCAAACGTTTTTCAGAAGATGATGCTACCAAAGAAGCAGGAGGGTTTCTGGGTGAACTCCATCCGGGTAGCACCCTTCCTGAAATTTCCGAAGCAATGGTTAAACTTAAAGAAGAAGAAACCAGCGGAGTCATCCAGAGTAAATTCGGCTACCATATCCTCAAACTGGATGAAATTATTCCCAGCAAACTGATCCCGTTTTCTGCAACTAAAACCGATATCATGAACCTTCTGCTGAAAATTGAAACGAAGAAACTCTTCACAATTTATGTCGAGGAACTGGGCAACTCAGCTGACATCAAGGTTTTCCTGTAAGTTTTTAATCAGGAGCTTCATAGTTTTAAATGTAAACACGGCTGATTGAAAGTCTTGCGAACCTTTAGGCTAGCCCGGATATTAGATGAGTATTCTTAGTGAATGGTTTTAACCCCCCTAATCCCCCCTTATCAGGGGGGACATTAAATTGATTCCCCCTGATAAGGGGGATACAGGGGGTTGCACTTTGGGTGGGGGTGCGCTTTAGGAAATACAGGCTTGTTCTTACCGAGTTTACTTTTTTTGTTAGGCTTTTTACTCATGCAATATACAGGCTGACCTTCATCTCAACGGTATAACATGACCACTCTGCTTACAGGTGCCACCGGGTTTCTCGGTTCTGCCCTCGCTCGGGAGTTACTGAAAGAGGGCCGACCCCTCAAGCTCCTTATTCGCGAGAATGCCGACACCCGCAATATTGATGACCTCGATTGCGAGGTGATGTATGGAGATTTGCGCGACAGAGAGTCATTGAAATCCGCTCTGGTCGGATGCAAAACTCTCTACCACACTGCGGCGTACTACAGCCTGTGGAGCCGCGACAAAAAACTGATCTACGATATCAATGTTCAGGGAACTCGCAACATTCTCGAATCTGCCTTAGAAGCGGGCGTTGAAAAAGTTGTTTACACCAGCACCGTCGGGTGCATCGGTCTATCGGAGGATGGAACCCCCGCCAATGAAGATCGACCTATGAACCCCGCGACTCTGTGCAATGACTACAAGCTATCAAAGTATCAAGCCGAGCAGGTTGCTCATGAATTATTTGGCCGAGGACTACCGGTAGTCATCGTAAACCCCAGCACCCCGGTTGGACCCAGGGATATCAAGCCCACACCCACGGGGAAAATTATTCTGGATTTTATGAACCGCAAGATGCCGGCCTATATCGATACAGGGCTCAACCTGATCGATGTTGCCGATTGCGCCCGTGGGCACATCCTCGCAGAAGAAAAAGGCCGACCGGGTGAACGGTATATTCTCGGCAACAAAAACATGTCCTTGAAAGAAATTCTTCTCGCCCTGGAAGTTTTGACCGGACTCAAAGCACCACGAATTAAAATGCCTTACTGGGTCGCCTACGCCGCCGGACTGGCTTGTGAATGGGTGTCCGACTCTATCACTCACCAGCCCCCCTCAGTTCCTCTCGCTGGGGTGAAGATGGCAAAATATTTTATGTATTTCGATGCCTCAAAAGCAGTGCGAGAACTCGGACTGCCACAAAACCCGGTCGAAAATGCCCTGGGGCAAGCGGTGCGCTGGTTTAAGGAAAACCCCATTTCAAGCTGAACTCATGGAAATTATTTCTCTTTTATGGGGCACGGTTATTCTGCGGCCCTACGTCTTCGTTTTCCTCGCATTTTATCTAACGATTGCGATCCTCAATATGGGCGTAGTCCGGTCTCTTTGTTTTACGGTACTCGCCTATCTTGTGGCTTTTCTTTCAGAATATTCATCGACCCGAAACGGGTTTCCCTTTGGACATTACAGCTATATTGAGGCCACTCGTGACCAGGAATTGTGGATCAGCAATGTACCATTCATGGATTCGCTTTCGTTCGCATTTCTGATCTATGTCAGTTATACCTTGAGCCTTTTGCTCTGGGCTCCTCTTATAAAAAGGGAATGGGATATCCGCCTGGGCGATATTCAACCTCTCAAACATTCAGTTCGGGTCATTGCCTCAGCCGCCATCCTGTGCATGTTGCTGGATGTTATTATTGATCCGGCCGCCTTTTTGGGGGATCGCTGGTTTCTAGGAAAAATATATTTTTATCAGGAAGAAGGAGAGTATTTCCACATACCACTGACTAATTTTGCGGGCTGGATTTTTGTGGCCGGGGTGACGCTGTTGTGCTTTGCCCTCCTGGATTGCTGGCTGGACAAAAAAATTCCTTTTCATCCTCAATATCAGTTACCGGCTCAGGCTTTACTGGGGCCTGGAATATATTTTGGCGTGCTGATCTTCAATCTGGCGGTTACGTTTTATATTGGGGAAATGTTGTTAGGTTTTCTGGGCACCCTGATCAGTCTGGCAATCTTTTCTTTAGCTCTGTTCAGAGTCAAACGGGCCACTAGCCGAGTGGCTGCTCGCCGCAGGGGCAACGGGAAATATTTTTAAGCCGAGATAACTCTTTGCTTGCCAAATAAAGTCTTTGCTAGTCGGCCCCACGCCGAGTGGGCGGTCTACATGGTTTTTGAACCCACATAAATCCCATAAATAATTGCAGCACCCACCAGGCCCATCAGAAGGTTATCAATGGCCATCGCTCCCCAGTCTGGCGACCGTGCCCAGTTCATCCAGGGAACGATAACAATGAAGAGAGAGAAAAAACCCGTAAGCAGAATACCGGCAAGGATGAATATCAGTTTTTTCTCGTCCATAAGAGAGGCCTGTTTATTTGTGTATCTTGGTATTCATGTAAAACCCATAGACGAAAAGACCCACAGCTACCATCACTATTCCGCTATCCAGGAGCGCATCTCTCCAGTTCGGCAGAGCATAATTTACGAACCAGGGTATGGCGATGAAAAGCACCGAGACGAAACCGATCCCCAACAGACTGAAAATAAAAATAATAAGTACTTTATCGTTCATATAGAAAACCCTCTCAATTCCCCTTGTGAGGGAAAGTTTAACTATTAAAGTAATATCAACTCTCTCGGAGCGCAGAGCTGTTATCCTTATCCCCACGCCTTGTGAATTGTACCAATTCTACCCAAGGTATGAAAATATTTGCTTCCACTAATTTTTGTTTTAGAATCGATAGAAGCTTTCCTCATACTTCTCAAGGATAAATATGAATCATAAAGACAGGAATCTCAACCATCCTCGTATTGAAGCTTTGATTCGAGAACTTTCTCAGTTGCTGGGGCCCAAAGCCAAACCGGAGATGTTTGAGGAAATGTTCACCGACCTCGCGCTGATAGGAACGACACATCAGGATACGGGCGACCATAAACTGATCCACAAAGCGTTGGCAGAATTACGCACGGCCTTGAAAATATTTTTACCCTACAGAGACAAACGCAAGGTTGCTATTTTTGGTTCCAGCAGAGTTAGTGATTCACACCCTAATTATCAACTGGCATTGGAGTTCGCTCAGGGATTGACCCGCCAGAACTATCAAGTCATAACCGGCGCGGGTGGGGGCATTATGGCGGCGGCAAACCAAGGTGCTGGGCGAAAAAACAGCTTTGGGCTGAATATCAAGCTGCCCATGGAGCAATCGGCAAATCCGTTTATTGAGAACGATCCCCACCTCCTCGAATTTAAGTATTTTTTTACCCGGAAACTTGTGTTTATCAAGGAGTCTTCAGCCACGGTCTTGTTGCCGGGGGGATTTGGAACTCTGGATGAAGGATTCGAAAACCTAACCCTTTTTCAAACCGGGAAGTGCATGCCCCGCCCGATCATCCTACTGGATCATAAAGACGACAACTATTGGGACCGCTGGATGGACTTTATAAATTCAATGATGGTTGAACAGGGATTCATCAACAAAAATGACATGAGCCTTGTGTACCGAGCCCACTCAGCCCAGCAGGCTATCGATCAGATTCTCAATTATTACAAAGTGTTCCACTCTCTACGCTATATCGGGGATCTGACCGTGCTAAGACTCACCAAACCCCTGCCCTCAGATTTTGTCCAGGATTTAAATGCGGAGTTTCAGGATATTATTGTGAAAGGCTCTCTACATTCCTCCCCACCCCATAAACAGGAAATAAAGAATAAAGAATATCTCGAGTTACCCCGCTTATCTCTATATTTTGACAAGACCGGATATGGCAGGCTCAATCAATTAATCGCGAGCATCAACCGGGCTTGACCTTTATAAATTTATGATTATTCACACACTCCAGCGAATAATTGTCATAATTTACTCCTCCAGTAAATATTTTTAGCCTATAAAAATATCCCACTACTTAATAAAGCTCTTTATTTACACAGACTTAAAAAATAGGTCATTTATCAATCATTTTTGGCCTATATATTGCAGATATTAGGTAGATGAAGTTATAAAAATTCAAGGTGACACCAATGAATCTGAGAAAAAATTTAAAAAAGGGCGAAATTATTTTCCATGAGGGCAACCCAAGCGATTGCGCTTATATAATTGGCACGGGTTCCATCGAAATCCTTGAAAATACACCCGGAGGGCAGAAAGTTCTGGGAATTCTGCAGGATAACGAAATTTTTGGCGAGATGGGCCTGATTGACGGCTTGCCGCGCTCGGCCACAGCAAGAGCTCGGAAAGATTCGGTGGTTTACATTCTAACCCCTGAAACCTTTGAAAGCCTGGTTCATAAAGACCCGGAATCCCTGTTGCCGATCATGAAAATTCTGACCAGTAGATTGAGGGAAACGATGAATTGCCTGAAACGAGGTTACAAACTTCCTGGCGCAGACAGGCGTTTCACCGTTTAAGGACTTTGAGTAAGGGCGATATCATTTTATTTAACTAAAAGGCTGATGAGTTTCCATGAAAAAGGTTCATTTCAAAAAATTTGATTTAATTTTTACCGAAGGCATGCCGGGTGATTGCGCCTACATGATTGACAATGGAAGGATCGCGATTATATCGGGCAAGGATATTTATGATAAACATAAAGTTTTGGCTATATTGCACAAGAATGCCATTTTTGGCGAGATGGCCCTGATCGACGAGGAAGTTCGTTCTGCTACAGCATTTGCCCTTGAAGACTGTACGTTATCTGTCATTACCCCGAAGTCGTTTCACTATTTACTTGAAAATGAACCTTTAACTCTCAGTCCTCTTTTGGAAGTTTTGTCGCAACGATTGCGCCAAAGCACAAAATTATTGCGGGATGAAATGAAAGCTCGGCGGCATGGTGGGTTGCTAATACCCGTCGGGAAAGGCTAGGTCATCATGGATCACAACCTTACAACCTTTTATAAAGGTGAAATCATCTTCCTGGAAGGTCAGTCCAGCAGCTGTGCCTACATTATTGATTCTGGCCTTGTCGGGGTCTATCGGGAAGATTCGCTCGGCAATCGGTCGCTGGTCCGCAAACTGGGGGAAAAAGATATGTTTGGAGAAATGGGACTGATCGATAAATACCCTCGATCCGCAACAACCATTGCTCTGCAAGATACCCGGTGCATGACCATTGAAAGATCCCGATTTAATTACCTAACGAAATTCAACCCGCATTTTGTGACCAGTCTGATTAAATCGTTAACAGAAAAACTGCGAAGCACCGTCACCAAGTTGAACAAAATAGGCCCTGCAAACAAAGCCACCCTGCGAGATAAAACCTCACTAACTAAACTTTTCCACAAAAAAGGAGAATAGGAAGGTGAAAACTATGCACTTTAAGCCCGGAGAAGTGGTGTTCGAAGAAGACAGCCCTAGCGACTGCGCCTATCTCGTTGAGGAGGGAAAATTTGAAGTCTCCAGACTATGTAATGGACAAAAACAGGTCATCGGCATCCTCAAGGCAAAAGATATTTTTGGGGAAATGGGATTAATTGACGGTCAGCCTCGGTCTGCAACGGTTACAGCTCTTGAAGAAAGCGAAGTATCTGTTATAACCCAAGAGTGTTTCCACAACATGGAAAGAACCAATCCTGAAGCTCTGGTACCCCTGTTACGCGTACTTTCAGCACGAATCCGTGACTCCTACAAGCTGTCAAACATGAAGAGCGCTTCTTTCTAAATATCCGCACAACACCAAACCCTCAACCAACCCTTAACCTGTGTGTTTACAATAGGTTATATTGAGTTATAGTCAAATGTGGTGTATGGGAACATGATCAAGCGGCGTTCCTTTGACG
>JACNKA010000189.1 GCA_014382285.1 Nitrospinota bacterium
TGGATTCTCAAGAGAAATAACATTATCCTTACTCATGGTGGTGCCTCCTTTGTTTGAATTGCTTTTTTCACAGAAAACAATTTTACAACAAAGGGGACGCCGCCTCCTCATTCCTCATACACCAGAAATGAGCATAACTCCACTGGCAAAGCTCTCAGGACCCGGACCTTTCCAAGACCTACACGCGTGAATTCCAGAATGTCGATGCGCTCAACACATCCGGCAGTGTATTTCGCGCAGCCAGTGATCGGGAAGCTTTTGTAGCGGGTACTAACAGCCATAGTTTTTATCTGGATCTGGATATCAATAAGAAATTGAGCTTCGGCCTCACTCGATCCTTTCTAAGCCATCCTACAACGACTGGCGTAAAGCCTGAAAAGACCATTTTTGACAAGGATGCAGATTGGAATACTTTGATACAAACTTATAAGGCTGAACTCAAGTCCAGTTTCACTGATAATCTTTCAGGCAATACCAAGGTGAGTTATTCGAAGTACACCACATTGCCATCGACCAAATTCACCAACAATTTTGCGAATTTCAATGCCAATAAATTTGCCAGAGGGAAACGATGGCAACTGAACCATAAGCTGAATTACAAAACAAATGGAAAACATCAACTGAGCGGCGGTTTTATATTGCAAGCTTTCAATTCTATTCCCAAGACTACTGACTTGCCTTCAGAATACGACCCTGACAAAGAAGCTGGAGAGCAGGGGTTATTTCACATAGGGACCAATAACACGCTTCCCATTCAATTTTTTGAGCAGGATTTTCAAAATTACGGTCTATTCGTTCAAACCCAATCAAAATGGAATGAGTGGTTTTCCAGTTTCGCCGGGGTTCGCTTCGATTATGATTCGCGCTTTGACAGCACCTTTAACCCCAGGGTCGGAGTTATTTTTAAACATAAAGATTCGACCCATTTAAAGTTTATGTATTCAGAAGCTTTTCTCGCTCCTTCAACAAACCTGGCGTTCGCTCATTTTGGTACATTTAAGGGCACTACTGATGGTTCAGGCAGGTATGAGAGCGATTTTTTTAGACTTCCAAATGAAAATCTGAGGCCAGAAAAAACCAGGACCTTTGATGCTAATCTCACTCACAAATTCAACGAAAACCTTATTTTTAGAAGTGATTTCTATTTCACAATGGTCGAAGACTATATTGGTATCGAATCCGGACCTTCTAATTCGGAGTTCATACCCGGAGGAATCATCGCCTCTACCACTACTGCCAAGAATGCGGGGCGCCTGGATGTTGTCGGGGCAGACGTAACCGTAGAGCAGGCTTTTAACTGGAAAAACAAAAAGCTGAACTACTGGATCAGTTATTCGTGGTTGGATGGAACCTACGAAAAACTGGGTGATGAGACGTCGAAGCCTCCCATTACTGCTAAAAATAAAGTCAAGGCCGGTTTCACCTATACTTATATGAATGATTATTTTGTCACTCCCCGAGTAATATGGGTAGGCGAAACGTCTCACTTTGCAGCGGATCGAAAGGAAAAAGTCAGCTCCTATGCTTTGTTGAACCTGAATCTTGGAGTCAGAAATATTTTTGAAAACAGCAAGCATTGGCAGGCAATGTCTGCATACCTGTCTATCACCAACCTTGCCGATGTGAAATATTTTAATGCCGGGGGAGGTTCCAACTCATTTGGGTCTTCACCTCAAGACCCAAGAAGATTGTTCTTTGGAATCCGTAAAAGCTTTAATTAGAAAGAATCCCGTTGGCCAGCCATTCTTTAAAGAATTTTTCAGATGAGATCAAATTGCCGAGAGCCATACTTTTGGCTCTGCTCCTATTTATCTCAGTACCCTCTGGCTCCTCCTTTGCTCAAGAGGGGAATGCAACCAGAGAAGCCCAGGTCAAGACCGCATTTATTTATAATTTTTCCAAGTTCACAACCTGGCCCGACCGCGCATTTCAGACTCTTCCCAACAATTTATTCCCTGTTTGCCTGGTTGGAAGTGACCCTCTAGGGAAGCTGCTGGGGCAACTTGCCAAATCAAAAACCATTACAGACAGAACGATCCTGTTTCAAAGTAATCCTCCGCAACATGAATTGGGGAATTGCCGAATTCTTTATATCAGTTCCTCGGAATCCTCGCGGCTCGACAAGATATTGAAAAGCATTGCAGGCCATCCTGTGCTGACAGTTGGAAATAGCCGAGGCTATGCAAAGCGAGGAGTGGGAATTAACCTTTTTGAAAAAGGCGGGAGACTTCGTTTTGAAATAAATCACCAAGCTATTCTTAAGTCTGGCTTGACCCTCAGTTCTGAATTGCTGGTCCTGGGTGTCTTGGTGAAGGGAGAGAACTAGCATGATTTATTTCAGCAAGCAAAACATACGGAAAAAACTTCTCACCATCGTAATGAGCATAGTCATGGTTTCCTTATTGCTTGTTGGCGGAGTTCTGGTTTATTGGGATATCAATGTCACTCGGGAAGAACTCGTTATAGAGGTCACGACTCTGGCAGAAGTCCTGGGAGATAACAGTCGTGCCGCGATTATTTTTGACGATAAGAAAAGGGGTGAGCAAATTTTACTTTCGCTCAAGAGAATACCTCAGGTCAACTTTGCCAGGTTAGTGGATGCGAAAGACCGGATACTTGCGACTTATTTTAAAAACCCAACCCTCTCTCATGATAAGAATGGGTTTATTGAAGAAGGCTTTACTTTTGAAAAGGATTATTTAGAGGTCAGAAAAATTATTTATCTTGATGAGGTGCTTGTTGGGAAAATTTTAATTCTATATAGCCTCAAAATACTTCATGAGAAAAACAGGAACATAATATTTGTGATTGGTTCGGTCCTGTTATTCACTTTTGTGGTCGCTTATTGTATCACCTTGAAATTGTCCAAAGTCATCTCTGATCCTATTGTTGCTCTTAGTGCTCTGACAAAAAAGGTTTCTGAGACCGATGATTTCTCTCTACGAGGTGACCATAGGGCCTCAGACGAGATAGGTGTTCTTTATCGAGCGTTCAACGACCTGCTTACACAAATACAAAACAATCGTATAGAACTGCACAAAACCCATCAACAGCTGCTTCACTCTGAAAAACTATCTGCCACAGGGAAACTAGCGGCCTCTTTGGCGCATGAGCTGAGAAACCCGATTTGTGGGATCCGGAATGTTTTGGAAATTCTTTATGAAAGGGGCAGCTTAAGCGAATCTCACAAGAACCATTTACTCATGGCCATTAAAGAGAGTGACCGAGTCACTAACCTGATTAATAACCTCAACGATTTTAATCGTCCCTCTACTGAGAAACGCGAGCAGGTCGATTTTCAAACCGTGATTTATGAAATACTTCCGATGGTTAAAAGTAGGCTTGATGAGCGGAAAATCATGTTGAATCTGAACTACGCCAAAAATACACCCTCCGTACGTTTTGTTCCTGACCAGTTGAAGCAGGTTATCTGGAACTTATTAACGAATGCCGAAGAATCCATAGCGAAGAATCAGGAAAATGGGGCCATCACGATTATTACAGAGCGGGTTGGTCCAAATGCTGTGATTCAGGTGCAGGATAACGGAGTGGGCATCTCTGAAGAGATTATAAATGATATCTTTGACCCTTTTATTACAACCAAGACTGAATTGAAGGATCTGGGGCTGGGGCTGGGGCTATCAATCATCCATGGGATTGTTGAAAGTCATGGCGGAAAGATTGTCGTGACGAGTGGAGTGGCCGAGGGATCAATATTTAAAGTTATTCTTCCTGCAGATCAAGGAGAGGAGTATGAACAATAAATCTATACTGATCGTTGACGACGAACAATTAATTCTTGAAACAATGTGTGATGATTTGCGAAACGAAGGTTATCGGGTTGACTGTGCCTTTGACGGCCAGGGAGGACTGGATTTATTTCAAATTAACAGACACAACCTGGTTATTACCGACCTTGAAATGCGGGGCATGGGGGGTAACGAACTGGCCCAAAAAATAAAGGATATCGATTCGCAAGTTAAAGTCATTATTCTTACAGGATATGGCACCAGAGAGTCGGCCATTGAATCTCTTCGCTTGAAAGTGGATGACTTTCTTCTTAAGCCTTATGATAGAAAAGAGTTATTAAAAAAAATAGCCCAGTTGATTGTCAGCCAGGCCAGTAGTGGGGTGCCGCAGGAAGCGGGTAAGGTGTTGAAGGAATGGGGGCTATCTGATAGAGAAGTCGAAGTCGGCCAACTGATGCTGGTTGGCACTACGAAAGAAGAAATCGCCTCTATACTGTTTATCAGTAAGATGACCGTTAACACCCACATTAAAAATATTTACAAAAAACTGAAAGTGAACAGTCTCTCGAAATTTATAGGAAAACTGAGTGCCTATCATCATTGAACCCTGAGGTGTTTAGAGTTCCCGGTAAAGCTTGCTAGCTGTCAGGAAACACTGACTATAGTTGGGAGACAGGGTCATAAAACGGCAGTCAATTTTAAGCCGTAATGGGCCTGTTCATGGTGATGTGTGATCTTTTTCTGAGCCGAATTGCACAGAAAAATAAAAAGGGTTTAAGAGAAACGCTATGGAGTCTCTATAACCCCTTTTTTTATATGTATTAAAGTGGTGGGACGGGACGGAATCGAACCGCCGACACGAGGATTTTCAGTCCTCTGCTCTACCGACTGAGCTACCGTCCCAACACGATTTAGTTTCAATCAAAAGAGCGAAAATTAGCACAAACCCCCTAACTCTGTCAATTGGGATTGGCCTATAAATTATTATTTTTTCAGAACTTTTTTGCTATAATGCATTTCGTAGCAGATTTTTGTCAGCATTCCTTTATTTGTATACACGCAATTTGGAACGGATTCCGCCCCATGCTTGTTCTCACCCGAAAAATTGGCGAAAGCATCAAAATTAATGAAGATGTCAAAATAACCGTTATAGATGTAAAGGGCAAGAACATTCGCTTGGGCATTGAAGCCCCCCGTGAAACTAAAATTTATCGCGAAGAGGTTTTTTTGAGGATTAAAGAAGAAAACCAAACCGCCGCCACTTCGCATCAATTTGACCCTTCCAAGGTGTCCCAATTGATGAAGGACAAAATTAAAAAATGAAGCTCGAAACAACCCGCTTCGGCACTCTCGATATTGAAGAAAAGCAGATCATTGAATTTCATGATGGTTTGTATGGGTTTGAAAAGGAAAACCGGTTTACCTTCCTTCCTTTCAATCCGAATGTGGAAAGTCCGATGGAGTGGATGCAGTCTATCCTGTCACCCCATCTAGCGTTTGTGGTCACCGACCCTTACCTGTACGTGCTGGACTACAAACTGAAACTGCTGGACGAAGATAAAAAAAAGGTGGGGCTGGATTCGGATGAATCCTTCCTCACCCGATCTATTGTCACGATTCCTGAAAACTATACGGAAATGACTGCGAATCTGGTTGCCCCACTGGTGATCAACTCCAAAAAGAAATTAGGAAAACAATTTGTACTGACCAGCATGGAATACGACACCCGCCATTATCTGCTTCCAGAAGAAATGCGCACCACCACCGCTACCCCCCACTAGCTGCTAGCCGCAGGGGCAACTTGCAATAACTTATTTCTGTCAACGAAGTTTATCTCGGCTTAAAGAGACACTGTAGGAAAGCGATTTTATTAGTTGGCCCTATGCCGGGTAGTTTCTCTGAATTGATTCAAGAAAGCCTCCAACTTTGCATCATCACTATTGGCGTCTACATAGAGGTAGGTGTTGCGGGAACTTGAGTTGAGGGCGAAGTTGACCCGATCCAATTGGTTTCCATCGACAAACATGAGGGTGTTCCAAGGTGCCTGCACCCGGTAGTCGTGGTTCTTTTTCACGAAGCGGATGAAGGTTTCGAAGGAATTGGCGCAAAGCTCCGATCTCAAGTTTTCCAGATCACAGACCACTCTGAGTTGAGTCGAATTGTTTTTCGTCCTTCCTTCAAGTTTCACAGCCAGCGTTGTTTTTTTAGCCGCCTGGGTTTTCAGGGCCTTGCGGGAGAAATATTTTTGGATTTCTCCCGGCGTCAGGTCGTATCGGATGAAGGCGTGAAAATCTCCTTGAATAAGAGTGTTGTAGCGGCTGATAGTCACCCGCCCCCAATGGCGCATCCTGAAATCTGTGTTTTGGCTGGCCTGGGCAAGGTTGTCGGCTCCCTGTTCGCACTCTTCCATCGAAATATCTGCTGCGCAGACTAGATTTTCCAATTGCAGTTTTGCTTTAAAGACTGCGCCATATTTTTCCTGGATTTTTTCGTACATTTGTTGCCTAGGACTCCAGGTTTTAAATGGGTCTTTCCGCAGGCGTTTGCCCATCTCGGACGGTGAGTCGTTGAAGCCAAGAATCAGCTTCCCTGGGCCATCTGAGGAAGTGTGAGAGTCAGTGATGATGATCTCCTGCCAGCCGCTGGTTTTGAGCGTGTCGGGCAGTCTCACTGAGGCCAGATTTTCGTATCCCTGCAAGCAGTCTTCGTTGGAAATTTCCTGTGAACAATAAAACTGTTTTATCCTGAGGTTTTTGGCAATGTCCTGTTTCAATTCGCGGATTTTGTCGAGAAAGGTGGTTTGTTCTTCCGGGCTCTGCCGTGTGTTGAGGAACTGGATGATTTCATCTTTGGTGGCATTCCAGGGGACCAGGATGGTGTGAAACCCGGCAGTTTTCAAAAACCGCTTGCTGATGCCAATAATTTTATAATTGAGATTCCCAGAGCCAGTAAGAGCTTCCTTCAGGGTTCTGGCGCCGGTCAGGCATTGTTCGATCAAAGGGATCTGGTCTTCCGTGAAACCGATTTCTTTTATGAAAGGAAAACACTCAAGAGATTGAACGTCGAATTGTTTTTCCAACTCGTATTTTTCTTGCAGGAGTTGGTGGAACGCATTAGCGGTAGCATGAGCTGGAGTAAATAAAACCCCCACCCAAAACGCAAAAAATATCCGTGAGAAAAGTTGCGGTGCCATGCTTCAGTTATACCATCCACTGGGCGTGGGGCCAACTAGCAATAGTTTTTTTGGCTGGAAAAAATTTATCGTAGCTTGATTAGGTATTGCAATTAGGTTTCTTGAAATGAAAAAAATATTGCCTTCCTCGCTAGAGGGCGGGCGGCTCGTTGGGGGTCAGACGGTGATGGCGGTTGCGCCGATGTCTTTATAGGCTTCGAGGGAGCGTTGGTGGCAGGTGAGAACGAGAACCTGTCTCTGTTTACCGAATTGATTGAGAATTTCTATGACGTGTTCATCGCGTTCATCATCAAAATTCACGAAAACATCGTCCATCACCGCAGGGAGGGGTTCGGAGCGGGTTTCGTATTCATCAATCAGCCCCAGTCGCATGGCAAGATAAAGTTGTTCACGAGTCCCCCGACTCATTTCGAGCACTCCTTTTCTCTGATGGTGGTCATTTTCGATCAGAACCTCATCTTGATCTATGGTTTTGATGATGCGGCGATAATTGCCTCCTGTGATTTGAGTGAACAGGTTTTCCGCTGAGCGGATCACCCCGGGTTGCCGGGTCTTTTCGTATTCCTGCTTGGCGGCATCAAGAAGGACCAGGGCTCCCTTATAAGCTGCCCACTCCCGGGCCAGGGATTGCAGTTGTTGTTTCAGGGATTCCAGTTCTGTTTGTTTCGCGAGCAAGTCGTTGTTGGAGGACAGCTTTTCGATTTCGTTGAGGGTTTCGCCGATATCCTGTAACAATTGCTCGCGATTAACGTGCAGTTCTTCCAATCCAGTCTGGAGGTGACTCAGTTTTTGTTTAATTTCTTCAAGTGGAGTAGTTTGGATGGCTTCAATAAAATTATCAAAATAAGCACCCAGCCCGATATTGGATTGAATGATTCCACGTTTCTGTGCGACTTTTTCTTCCAGGGAATTTTGGTTGTCGAGAATGGATTGCTTGCGCAGAAAATCCATAGAATCTTCGGCTCCCGATGAACGGATGAACTGCGTCAGGTCCTTGGAAATATTTTCCAGTTGATTTTCCAGATGCGCGAGTTTGTCGGCTTGATTCTGGTATTGGTTTTCCAGCAGGTTGCTTTTTTCCCGGTGGGCTTTGCTCTCATCAAAAGCCTGACAAATGAGTTCGATATTTAAGGGAAGGTCAAATTTCAGTGAGACATTTTTGACCAGTGGTTCGAGTACGCGAACGCATTCCCGGGTTTCATTGCAGAGGGTTTGCATTTGCAGAATGCGTTCATCGAGCCTTGTCCGCTGAGCGATCATGGTTTTGATCTGCCGAGCCGTTTTGGCGATGTTCTTGGTGGTGATGGGGGCAATGCTGGGGTCCAGGTTCCGTGCTTTCAGCCACTGTCGCCATTCATCAAATTTGTCATTCAGTTCATTTTTATTTTGTTCCCATTGGCGGGCCAGGTTCATCTCGGTAAGATCTTCCTTGGTGAAATCGTTCTTGCCTTTCACGGTCATCTTGAAAAGAAAGATTCCTCCGGCAATAAGAAGTAAGGCGACTGTTAAAAGAGGGATATTCATAAAGTACCCGCCAAGAATCAAACCCACCACGCCGGTTGCGGTGAATCCGTAATAAAACATTTTCAGCCAGTCAGGAATATTCCAGCCTTCTGACATTTTTTCGGCTTTCAGCTTTCGATGGCTCTCCAGCCGATCCTGATACAAATCACCGTCTTTTCTCAAACTTTCAAAGCTGTCATAAAAACTGTCTATCTGGCCTTTTTCTGCTTCGGTTAAATCAAATGCCATCACGATTTCTTGGTTCCAGTCCCGGTCGATGGATTTGATTTCTTCGGCAATATGCATATCGAGGTCTTCCCGTTCGAATTGCACTCTATCAATATCCTGCAGGGCAGACAGCACGGACTGGGTGGACTGTTGCAGCCGGTGAACGTTTTCTTCATGGTCGAGCAGGTCATGATTCACGGTCAGGACATCGCGGTTGTTTTTTAGTACTTGAAGGGCAGATTGTTCTTCTTCAATGCGCAGGAGCAGGTTTTTCTTTTCCTGTTTCATGCTCTCAAAAGTTTTCAATCCGTTTTCAGGGAACTGGGAAAGATCCTCCAGGGTTGCCAGCTTGTTTTGGCCTTCCAGGAGCTGGATGGTGTCTTCATAAAGCCTGATCTGGGTTTCCAGAGTTCTTTTTCCCGACTCCATATCTTCCAGTGAATTTTGTACGCTGAGTTTATGGTTCAGCATTTGGCCAAGTTTTTCCTGTAGTTCGTCATAGAGGGTCAGGTTTTTCTGGATCGACAGAATGTCTTGCTCGTTGACTTTGATCTTTTCCAACAAGTCCCCCATTTGAGAGGAACCGCGCGGGCGAAAAATCTGCGTGCAGTAAACTTCTATTTCTTTTTCTATTTCTTTCAGGGAAACATTGCCCAGGCCAAGTCCGGCACCATAAATGCGGTTTTTGACTTCATCGCTGTTGAGGGTGTTGAAGTCATGTAATTCATCAAGGGTGAAAGCATAGATGTTTCTGTAAATATCTTTGGAAGCATTTCCCAGAAGGTGGTTTAAAGCGGGTTGTCCTTGCAGGACTTCATCGGAAGTAGAAATTCGCACCGTTCCTCCATGCGTTCCGGGGCTCCTTGAAATGACCATGTCCTCGCCGTTTTGTAAGGCCACCTTCAAACTGCCACCCAGCGAACCTCCTTGCGCGGGAGTATAAAGGTTGGTGTTATCTCTTTTGGTGGGGAACCCGAAAAGGATCCGCCGGATGAATTCGAGCAAGGTGGTCTTGCCAAATTCATTTTTCCCGTAAATGATATTGATTCCAGGAGCCAACCCGGTAATACGCTTATTGGCGAATATTCCGAACCCATCTATATGAATTTCGCGTAATTGCATGGCGTTTCCTATGAGTTTTCGCGGTTGACCAGTTGATCGAGAGCAAGGTTGCGGGCTTTCAGAGAGATGCTTTCGATATCCTCATCATTCTCTAAATATTTTCTTCCCGCCCAGGACTCGAATACAGGTTTCATGGCTTCCTGAATTTTGTTTTGCAGTTGTTTATCCTGATCGTCTTCGCAAAGATTTAGCAGGTCGGCGACAAAATCTTTGCCTTCCTTCAGGGAGTTGATGTCATAGGTGCCAGCGGTTTGAGTGGAAAGATCCACCAGAACCCAGGGGGAATGCCCCTCAAAAAATGTATGAACCTCTTCCGCCAGAGCTATGGTGGCTCCGGGGTTCTGCAACTCTTTATGAACCAAAGTGCGCCCTGTTAAAACCAGCCTCGCCACCAGGCCTTCGCGGATCAATGATTCTTTGGCGAGTTCTTCCACCTGCAACTGAATGGCTCGCAGTACCTCATTAATGCTGGAAGCGCCGCTGACATCTACTTTGGCGGAACGATAACTCACCACATCGGTGGGCATGAACCGTATATTGGCCGGTGCGCCGGAATTCAGGGTGACGAGACAACAGCCTTTGGGGCCGGTTTCCTTGAGATGTCGTGCCTGGGTATTTCCGGAATAAACGATGCACGGATTATTTTCGCGCAGGACTTTGAACTCATGGACATGCCCTAGAGCCCAGTAATCAAAATTTCTGGATATTAAATCCTGCAAACTGCAGGGAGCGTAGTTTTCATGGCCGGAGTGTTGCCCGACATTCGCGTGCAGGAGCCCCACCGAAAAACCTTCATTCTGGTCTTTCTTGAACTTTAAAGCGAGGTTTTCGTTAACCTCTTTTTGCGGATAGCTGATTCCGTATATCCAGGCCAGCGTTTTGCCTTCCCGTATCACGGGGACGCGTTCCACTTTGTTCCCGGGGAAAATGGTAGTGCTTTCCGGCCAGTCCAGGGTGTGAGACCAACTGTTAGAAGGATCGTGATTGCCATGTACAATAAAAGAAGGAATGCCTTTCTGCGATAATTCCAGCAGGCCCCGGCGAAATTTTAATTGTGCCTGCAGGCTTCGATCGGCACCATCAAAAATATCTCCGGCGATCAGAACCGCATCGACCTGTTCTTCCACAGCCAGTTTTACGATATTATGGAATGATCGGAAGGTGGATTCCCGCAGACGTTCGGTGAGAGACGGTACTTGGGATGCCAGGCCCTTGAAGGGACTATCGATATGAAGATCGGAGCAGTGGATAAAACGAAAAGCAGTCATGATATATTATTGTCAGGCTGAGTTTTGGCCTGCAACACTTCGGGTTCTTGGGGTGTAAGTTGTTATACTTCAATAGTATAGCCCATATGTTTTGCTGCCTCAATGACTTTCTTGCAGGTTGTGTTCTCGCAAACATTATGCGAAAGGGTTGGAGCCGATTGAGGCAAAAATCAGCTAATTAATTATGGAATATCGTCGGTTCGGAAAAACGGAAGAAAATATCTCGGTGATTACCCTTGGCGGGATGCGTTTTAAAAGCGGGTGGAACCCCCCACGTGCGCATCTCCCTTCGGAGTCGGTGCGAAACTGCATTGAAATCACGCGTCAGGCCTTGGAACTTGGGATCAACCATATTGAAACAGCTCATGGCTATATGAAAAGTGAAAACTTGTATGGTCTGGCGCTTAAAGAGTTGGGCACGCCTCGTGAGAGTTTTAAGATGATGACCAAGGGGGCTCCTATGACAGGTGAGGAAACCCGCGCATTGGTTGAAGAACAACTGGACAGTTTAAAGTTGGACTACCTTGATTTTTACGGAGAGTTATAGTCAAATGTGGTGTATGGGAACATGATCAAGCGGCGTTCCTTTGACG
>JACNKA010000111.1 GCA_014382285.1 Nitrospinota bacterium
GCCGGTTCCTGAACCCGCTTCTTCAAAAGCAACTTCGGGGAATGAAGAATCAATACTCGCGATCTGTTCTTTCACTTCAGGGCGAGTATCGAATGCCCGCACAATGGCTCCCATACTTTTTGCGGCACCAATGGCGGCCAGGCCCGCAACACCCGCACCAATAACCATGACTTTAGCAGGAGGAACTTTTCCCGCCGCTGTGATCTGCCCTGTGAAGAACCGACCAAAATGCTGGGCCGCCTCGACCACTGCACGGTATCCGGCAACATTCGCCATGGAACTGAGTGCATCCATTTTCTGGGCACGCGATATGCGTGGCACCATGTCCATGGCCATGGCCGTGACTTTTTTCTCTGCTAATTTTTTGAGTAGTTCAGGATTTTGTGCCGGCCAGAGAAACGAAATAAGAATTTGTTTCTCTTTCAGAAGATCCACTTCTTCAGTATTCAGTTCTGGATTAAGCTCAGGGCCTCGAACTTTTAAAATAATATCGCTCTCAGTCCAGATCTCTTTGGCATTTTTGACGACGGTCACGCCCGCTTCAACATATGAAGCATCGGAAAAATGAGCGGCTGAACCGGCACCTGCCTCGATCGCGACTTCAAAACCCAGCTTGATAAGCAGTTTTGCGACTTCCGGGGTGGTCGCCACCCTCTTTTCGCCTGCATGCACTTCTTTTGGGATACCAATCTTCATCGCTTTTATCTCTCATTCAAGAATGGTTTTGGGGGAATAATTAAGCGCATAAGACTACCACAAGAATCAAAAATTTTTCTAAAAATCTCGACAAAATAGCCTAATTATTTAGCCTCCAAAATACAGAAGAAGTTGCAAGTCAGCCCAGCCTCTCTTTGAGAAATACAGAGCCATTAACGCTTCCCCTTTTACGAAAGGGGTTTAGGGGATTTTTTCTACCCTTTCGGGGCACGAAAATTAATGTTGGGGATATTACGGTTACAGAAGAACATCGAAACCACTGGCTCTAGCAGTCTTGATCGTCAAAGAGGTTGGAAGCGAGACTTTTGCGAGCTGTGCGGGCCTCTTGATCGGCGCGGGTGATGCCACCATCATAATCATTGTAGTCAACATATTGCAGGACCGGTTCCATTTCAGGGTGGCGTTTGAGGTAATGACGCGCCATCATTTGTGCCGTGCGTCGATATTTAGGGTGTCCGGCTTTCTGGGTGCGAAGCTCTACAAGATGTCCCAACTCCCTGAGGTTCATGCCCACGTTCCAACGGATGAAGTGATTGAATAAAGTGGCATATTGCGCTTCCTGCTTCATCCCGGCTCGTTTCAGATCACGGTGCAGAGACTCGGTGCGCTCGAAACATTCCTGAACCTTCGGCCCCATGCCAATCTCATCAATCTCTTCCGGCACCGAATAACCCAGGTCGATCCCCAGATCCTGCCTTTGCTGGGTGAGCATGCGGTGGCGTTGCAAATCCCGGTACTCGGCGAATCCCGCAAGAATGTCAAACTGAATGGGATAGCCATATTCCAACGCCCTGCCGGGGCGGTCGCGCTTGCTCTGCCGCGAACCGATATAGGTCTCTAAAATTTGTTTTTTACGTTCTTCCGGCAAAGCCTGCACAATTCCGCGAATCTGACTGGAAGAATGCCGGACATAAGAAAAAATCATATTGGATAGCAGATTGACCCACTGGTCTTCGGGTCTATCCTCCAGCAACTCCACTTCGGCTACACTTTCGATCGGGACAGAAGCAAAAAGTTCCTGGCACAATTTCCTCATCGCATGGTGATTATCTGCCATATAAACATTTCGTCCGGCCCGCTTGATAAAGGTAGGAATCTGAGTGTTGAGGGCTTTTCGAATCGACTCAGCCAGATCGTGTGCTTCGACTAAATCATGCGACAGCAGTTTGGTGATCAGGCCGGAGTAGAACCGCCCGTTGCCCACCAACCCGACATTGGCCTGAGTGCAGGCCGGAAGGATACAGCGAATCACATCACACGCCGCACTGCGGATGGTGAAGTTGTAAGCAATGCGATGAGCCTTGATTTCGTTCTCATCTTCAAGGGAATTGCGCCCTGCCTTTTGAATCTTGCCATCGCGCTCCACTTCAATCTTAAACGCATCCTCCGTCAGGCGTTTTCTGAACAAATCCTGCATGGGTTCCACCATTGCAGCATAAGTCTCGAAAATAAAATCCATATTCGCCACAAAAGCCTTACCCAGTCCGGACTCCTTAATATTATCCGGGCACACATAACGCCAGCGCCCGTTCTTTTTAACATCGTATAGAACGTAACGGGTCGACTCTTCGATGGGCGAGCCGCCGATTCGGCAATCTTCAATGACCTTGGTCATCAAGTTGGAGATTTCTTCCATGCAAAGAGGGGCAACTGCCAGCTCAGCGACAGATTCATCGCCAAACTTGTTGACCACCCGGTCGATCATCTGGGAGCCCTTGACATCGTTGGGACTGCCATCTGGATTCAAAAACTCGCGCGCGACCGTTTCCTTGAACCCGGTTGGTGCGCGACTGTAACGGGCCAGGGCCCCGCCAATCACTTCCGGGTTCAGGTTTTCCAACGCAAACACATTGGCATCGACATCCGAAAGATAGGGCTTTAATATCTCCCGCTCCCGGTCAGTCAACTCATCGGATCTTTTTGGTTTGTCAGTCATAATTAGTTTTTGAATTTCATATCAGGGGGGGCAGACCTGGCACAACGAAAACCGGTATCGTTGAACCGGACATCAGGCCGACTCCACCTGCGAAACGCGCTCCGCAAAGAATCGGGAAAATTGACCCAGGACCCACCGCGAAGGGACTTGTATTCGCCCTTGGTATAGCCTTTGGGATTATTTTTAGTGCCGAAACTGTAATAGGTGCGGTGATACCAGTTGTCCACCCATTCCCAAACATTGCCTGCCATATCGTGCAGCCCATAAATGGAAGCCCCGCCAGGGTAACTGCCAACATTGGTCATCGTGTGAATTCCATTCCATTTTCGATTGAAGGTGGCCCGGCCCTTTGGGGAAGCCTTCCCCCATGGGTACATACTACCACTGGGACCCCGTGCCGCTTTTTCCCATTCCGCTTCTGTAGGCAAACGCTTGCCCCGCCATTTGCAGTAGGCCTCCGCATCATACCAGCTTATTTGCGTGACCGGTTGTCGGCGAATTTTCGGCGGAAAAGATGCCCCCTTCCACAAGTTGCCTTCCCGACACGCATCGGTGGTGCAGGAGTCATCCAAAGCAGGAGGATGCCCGGTAGCTTTCACAAACTCCAGATATATTTCGTTTGTCACTTCATAGACATCTATCCAGTAATTATCCAGCATCACCAGCGCCGCAGGGTACTCATCGGAGAACCACCATAGTTTGCAGGACTTATCAACCTTGCGGCACATTTTGAAAGCCAACTTGTTCTCTTTAAAGTCAGAACCCCGGATAAATTTGCCCGCGCGGATGAAGGCCATTTCAGAAACGTCATTGGGGTCGGGTCGAGCGGTGGAGATTTTGTGTTCCTCAGGGTCATCATGCTTAATACCAGCATGCTTGGCTTGAGCGGAAGAAACCCCAAAAAGAAAAAAAATAACACCCAGCAAAACTCGTTTTAAGAGTAGCGAGAAGTTCTGCGACAAAACTGAAAAATCCTTATTTGTGTTCAAAGAGTTTATCTCGGTCCGATAGACTAATGCTCACTGCTGCTGTCCGGTCACGCCTGATGTTCGGGTACGACCCGAAAACGGGCCATCTCTTTGCCATTAATGTAGAACAAGGTCAGACCCAAGATCATATTTACGGTATAGATCCAGGTCAACTTGGAATGGTAACGGTCAAACTGGATTTGCAGTTTTTGGTCGGCAGGGTTGGCTTTCTTGAGTTGATCCATGGCATGCATCTCTGGCCGCAGAACACTCCCGATATATAAAGCCAGAACAACCATGACCGCCAGGCACACCTCGCGGGTGTATTTACGTTTGGTCACCACTTGCGGTTCGTAACCGGCAGAACTGTATTTAGCCACGAGAAACTTGATCACCTCAGCCAACACCATAAACGTGATGCAGGTATAAATGATGTGGACATTGAAAACATCCATCACCTTGTTCATGATGGTGCTGGCCACCTGTGGCTGATCCTTCAAATTAATCCGCACCATGATTTCCACAAGAATGCCGAGCAGGAACATTCCCCCAACCCACAGGCAGAGAGAAAACAGATAAAACCAGTTAGAAATAAACACTAAACGTTTCATTTCAACCTAAGTTGTAAGAAGTTACTTGCATAAATTGGAATAATCACCATTTGCATGTACAAAGTTCGTAAAGCGAGTTCGAGTTAATCTCAAGCACGTCATCGCGAACGACCGAAGGGAGTGCGGCGATCCAGAACACCTGGATTGTCACGTCGCCGTTGGCTCCTCGTAAAGACGAGACAAACAAGGGCTTTTTTCTTAATATAGGACTTTATCAAAAACCCTATTAGTTATCGCCGTATAGGTTATGCAAACGATTGCTCATTGGCAGCATGTGATACCCCTTCACTTGTTTCATGCCCCGAAGTACGCCCAGTGGTTAGTGACCGCCGGAGGTGCGTTTGCGCAAAGCTTTAAAACTTTCTTTAATTTCGCGTTCTTCCCGTTCCCGGGCATTGATGATTTCCTGACGGTCTCCGCCAAACCAGGTTTTAACGGTGGTCCCGGTTCTCTCGCGGTTGACGGTATTGAGAATGGACAAATAAATGATTCCGTAAAAAACAGCGATCCCATAAAGTAACCACGGAATCAGTGATCGCAGGCGCTGTTTTTCTTTCAGTGACTTGTGATCCCACAACCGGTACCATAAGGATTCTTTTTCACCCTCGGCCATACCCACTCCCTATCACCAAAAAACCCTTAAATACATAGAGATAACAGAACTGAAAACCTCCAGAAAGCCCGATCATATCAGAATCCCCTAAATGAAACAACTGGCGGCGAGTCGCCGCTCACCAGGTGGAGCCAGTAGCCGTAATATCCCCAACTTTAACTTTAGTGCCCCGCAGGGGTAATCCGTCAGGGGGTGTGTTATATTTCCTTACTTTTAATCCTTTAAAATAGTCGGACTTTGCCTTGATAGAAATTAAGCCTGTACAGAATCTTCGAGCGACCGTTGCCCTCCCCGGTTCCAAGAGTTATACCAACCGGGCATTGCTGATCGCGGGGCTCACCGATGGAAAATGCCGGTTAGAAAAACCACTGGTGAGCGATGATACAAAATACATGATTCAAGCCCTGAAAGCTTTTGGGGTTCCGGTTCAGGAGGAAGAAGGAGCCTTTATCGTCTCGGGAAAAGGTGGAAAACTTTCCACACCAGACGCAGATATTTTTATCGGCAACGCCGGTACCGCCATGCGGTTTCTCACCACCTTCTCCGCATTAGCTCCTGGAAAAGTCCGGCTGGACGGTGATGAACGAATGCGCGAAAGACCTCTGGCAGACCTTTTGGATTGTCTCACGCAAATGGGAGTTCAGGCAGTATCAGCTAATAACAACGGTTGCCCGCCGATAGATATTGCCAGTGGAGGGGTGCCGGGAGGAGAGGTTCAACTCGCGGGCGACAAAAGCAGTCAATATCTCACTTCCATTTTACTTTCGGCCCCTTATTTCAAAAATGATACCTGCGTTCATATCCAGGGGGATCTCACTTCAAAATCTTATGCCGACATCACGCTCGACATCATGCAGACCTTCGGCGTCCATGTTGAAAATGAGAGGTATCAGCGTTTCAAAGTCAAAGCAGGAGAGCGCTATAAAGCCCAGACCTACCAAGTGGAAAGCGACTGGTCCAGTGCCTCTTATTTTTTGGCGGCAGCAGCAGTGACAGAAGGAGAGGTGACCCTCACCGGCATCAATCCCCAAAGCGTTCAGGGAGACATGCAATTTACTTCAGTTTTGGAAAAAATGGGTTGCCAAATAAATAAAAAAGCCAACTCCCTGCATATTAAAGGAAACCCTTTGCGGGGTATCACCATCAATATGAATAACATGCCGGATGCAGTACAGACCTTAGCCGTGACGGCTCTGTTTGCTGAGGGGGAGACCGTGATTCAGGGAATCGGCAATCTCAGGATCAAGGAAACCGACCGCATCTCTGCCCTGACCCAGGAATTAACCCGCTTGGGCGCAGAGGTCGAAGCCGGAGACGACACCCTCATCGTGAGGCCGGGAGATTATACTGGCGCCGAAATAGAAACTTACAACGACCACCGTATGGCCATGAGCTTCGCAGTGGCCGGGTTAAAAATTCCCGGGGTTCGTATCAAGAATCCTGATTGCGTGGAAAAATCGTTTCCGGATTTTTTCCAGCGATTTGAAGAACTTTAATTAGGTGCATGAGTAAAAAACAAATCCCCCCAACCCCCTTCGTAGAAGGGGGAGCTTAAATGGACCCCTCTTTTTCAAAGAGGGGCTGGGGTGATTTACAACCTTTCAGCGCTATGCAGGCTAGAGGCAATCTCAGCCTGCAAACCCCTTAGCCCAACATAGAAAATGGTTGAACACACATACACAAATTCACTCATCAAAGAGAAAAGTCCATACCTTCTGCAACACGCGCACAACCCGGTCAACTGGCATCCATGGGGCGATGAACCGTTTAAGATCGCTAAAGAGAAGAACCTGCCAGTTCTGGTGAGTATCGGCTATGCCACCTGCCACTGGTGTCATGTGATGGAGCGTGAATCGTTTGAAGACCCCGTTCTGGCGGAGATGCTCAATGAAAATTTTGTCAGCATCAAGGTAGACCGCGAGGAAAGACCCGATGTCGACAGCATCTACATGCAAGCCGTGCAGGCTTTGGGTCAACAGGGTGGCTGGCCGCTCAATGTATTTCTGACTCCGGATGGAATTCCTTTTTATGGGGGAACTTATTTCCCACCCGAGCGTCGCTACAACCTGCCCTCTTTTCTAAACCTTCTCCAGTTTCTCAACAACACCTGGAAGAACGAGCAGGACAAAATTGACAAGCAGACCAAAGCATTGGTGGACTACATCCGCCAAACTTCCACCCGCGAACCAAGTTCCGCCGAGCCGGACGATTTGGATTTCGCCGGGGAAGACAAAACCATCGAACTATTTGAAAAACATTACGACCCCCTCAACCACGGATTTCAGTTTCAACAACAAAATAAATTTCCACCTTCGATGGGTCTGTCACTCCTGCTCCGGCACTATCACCGCACCGGGCACACCAACAGCCTGACGATAACGGAAAACACCCTCAAGGCCATGAAGTTCGGGGGAATTTATGATCAGATCGGGGGAGGCCTTTCGCGCTACAGCACGGATTACAGATGGCTGGTGCCGCATTTCGAGAAAATGCTTTATGACAACGCCCTGTTCACCATCGCTCTGATCGAAACCTATCAGGTTTCCGGAAAAAAAGAGTTCGCCGAGTTTGCCAATGACCTGCTGCAATACATTGACAGGGACATGACTTCCGAAGAAGGAGCCTTCTTCAGTGCCGAAGACGCCGACAGCGAAGGCGTTGAAGGCAAATTCTATGTATGGACCCAGGATGAAGTTGAAAAGATTCTCGGTAGAAAAACCGCAAGTGTTGCGATTCCCTATTACAACATCACTCCCGAAGGAAACTTTGAAAGAAAAAATATTTTAAACGTCACCCGGGAACCGGCAACCGTTGCCAGGGAAGTGGGCATGCAGGAAGCCGATGTCCTGTCCGAACTGGAAATTGCCCGAGACAAGCTCCTTGAAGCCCGTAGCCAGCGCATTCGCCCTTTACTGGATGACAAGATCCTCACCTCCTGGAATGCCCTGATGATCAGCGCCATGGCAAAAACCGGAAGGGTGCTGGGCGATGCCGACCGGATACAGAAATCTGCCCGTGCCATGGAATTTATTCTCACCCGGTTGCGAACGCCTGAAGGAAAACTCCTGCGGCGTTATCGCGATGGAGAAGCCCGCTATGACGGTTATCTGTGCGATTACACTGCCACCGCCACCGCCTGCATGGATTTGTACGAAGCCACTTATGAACCTCACTATATTCAAACTGCCCGTGAGTTGATGCAAAGGGTTGAGGATAAGTTCTACAATGAAAACGGCACGTTTCACGAGACCGCCAGCGATGGGGAAGAACTGTTAGTGCGGCAAATCAGCGGCTACGATGGAGTGGAGCCTTCTGGAAATAGTAATGCCGCTATGGCCCTTCTCAGGCTTTCCGCCTATCTGCTAGACCCTGCACTATCCCTCAAAGCAGAAAAAATATTCTTAAATTTTAATGAAGAACTTATGGAATATGGCCTCAACTCAGCATTCATGCTCCAGGCCCTGCATTTGTATCTTGGCGGACTCAAAGAGGTTGCCGTGGTGGGAAAAAGAAATGACCCAGAAACTCAAAAACTGCTCGATACCCTGCATAAAGGGTTTTATCCCAACGCCGTTTTCGCCTTCGCCTATGACGACCAAATTGAAAATACCCCTATTCCCCTGTTGAAAAACCGGAAACTGATAGACGGAAAAGCCACCGCTTATGTCTGTCGCCATGGAACCTGCCTGACACCCGTACAATCTGCGGAAGAATTGGTGAAACTATTAAGTTACGACTGAAGAAGCACTATGATATTGTACTCATTTTCAACCTTTAAAGAATAATAAATTCTATGCGCACAGAATTGATAGATAATATGGTCAACACCGCCTTAAAAGGCGAATCGATTTCTTACGATCAAGCTTTACAACTGGAGTCACTGACCCACGAAGAACTGGACTATCTCTTTATCGGGACCGACCGCATTCGTGAGCAGTTTAAAGGACAGGATGTTAAAATTTGCTCCATCGTCAACGCAAAATCTGGACGATGCGTGGAGGACTGCTCCTTCTGCTCTCAATCCAGCTCATTCCAGACTGATTCACCAGAATATGAGTTGATGGATGTAGAAGAAATTGTTGCTGCCGCAAAAGAAGCGGAAGCTTTTGGATCTAATGAATTCTCCATCGTTACCTCTGGAACTTCTCTCGATGACCGGAAAGAACTGGACCGGGTGATCGAAGCAATCAAACGTATCAAGGCTGAAACCCAGCTTGAAACCTGTTGCTCCCTGGGGCTGATGCCAATGGAACATTTAAAGGAACTGAAAGAAGCCGGACTGGACCGGTGCCACCACAATCTGGAAACCGCAAAAAGCCATTTCGATAAAATCGTTTCAACCCATACCTATGATGATGAAGTCGGCGCCATACAAAACGCCAAGGCCGCAGGATTGCAGGTCTGCGTAGGCGGAATCTTCGGAATGGGAGAATCGTTCACTCAAAGAGCCGAACTGGCTTTTTCCATTCGCGAGTTGGACACGCAATCGTTTCCGATCAACTTTCTCAAACCGGTTGAAGGAACCGGCCTGAGCCATCTGGAACCCATGGAACATTATGAAGCCCTTCGAACCATTTCCCTTTTGCGACTGGTTTTACCTGATATCGACCTGTTCGTCTGCGGGGGACGGGAAGAAGTGCTGACCGACCAGCAGGATCGACTGTTTGCTGCCGGGGCGAACGGAATTCTGGGAGGCAACTATCTCACGACCAAGGGCCAGGACCCAAAAAGAGATATAGAAATGATCGAAGGTCTGGGGCTCCGCCCGGTTTACACCTCTATATAAAGAGCCCACTCGGCGTAGTTCGATCAGAAAAACTAAACCCCCTTCTCCCAGACGGAAAAGGGGGTTTATATATTTAAACTCTTATAGAAAACCTGACGATTTACGCCAACAAGTTTTCCTCAATGACTTTCTTGATTTCTGCTTTCGATTTTACCCCAACAATCTGTTGCACCACCTGCCCGCCCTTAATGAAAAGCAAGGTCGGAATGCCACGAATGCCATAGGTGGTTGCGGTATTGGGGTTGTCGTCCACATTCAGCTTGCCCACAAGAATTTGACCCTCAAAATCTCCGGCAATCTCTTCAATGGTGGGTGTAAGCATTTTGCAGGGCTGACACCACTCGGCCCAGAAATCCAGCATGACTGGCTTATCAGAATTTAGAACCGTTTGCTCAAATTCAGCGTCTGAGACTGTGACCACTTTACCTGACATAAACAACTCCTTGAAATTAGAAAGAAATAATCACCCTTGAATCGGATTCTTAGGGGAAAATCAAAAATTTTATAGAATTAGCCTATTGCTGACAACTCATTTGCAATGAATGGCCCTGAATTGAAAAATAGTTTCAATCAAAATGAAAATGACGACCACGTAGGAATGATTTTTTTGATACTATCATAACTTCCCTATTACCGGCAAGCTCTTTGCCTGAGACTCGTAGGGAGAAATCAAATAAGGCTCATAAGTTAAATGACTTGGAACAGGAGTTTTAATAATGGCTGATGTCGTACATTTTTTTGCGTACAACGAATTGATCAACGAAGATTTTTTTAAAGAAAAGGGGTTGGAGTATTTATTCAAATCCTCAGTAACCCTCTCGGCTTGGCAACTGGTGTTTAACAAAATCCCCATCGATAATAAGGGCGTGGAGGGACTGGGATTAGCCAACATAGAACCAACCAACGATAATGCCGGGATGATGCATGGAGAACTATATGCCATGGATGAAAAGTTTCTTCCGCAATTGGATAAACTTTTTGGCCACCCCGACGAATATCAACGCAAAGTCATGCGCTTTAACCGCCACGATTTCACCATGATTAATGGACTGACCTATATCGCCCGACCCGACAAAATTCAGAGAGGGCTCAAACCTGACAAAGCCACCATGAAAATTCTCAGGAAAGCTAAAAAGCTTTTCCCCATGCTTTATTTTTCGCGGATGATGAACACCCCCACCTGCGATTGAGTGCCCCCATGACCGCATTCACGGCGTTAGTGAGAAAACCCGGGCTGAATTTCCACCAAGCCCTGTCGGGGCATCCGGAGAAAAATGACACCGACCTTGCTATCGCTCTCAGCCAACACGAGGGTTATGTAGACGCTCTAAAACAGGTCGGGGGTAACGTTGAATATTTGCCACCTCAGGATAACCTCCCTGATGCAACATTTGTCGAAGACACCGCCGTGATTTTAGAAAACAAATTCCTGCTTTGCCCGATGAAAGAACCCTCGCGCCAGGCCGAAACTCAATTTACCGCCACCACACTCAAAACATACCGGGACTGCGTGACTCTGGATTCTCCCGCGACTCTGGATGGTGGAGATGTGATGGACACTCCCGACACGATTTTTGTCGGCCTCTCAAAACGCACCAATTTGAGAGCCATACAAGCACTCTCCAAACTCACTTCTAAAAAAGTAGTGCCTGTCGCCGTGATAAAAGGCTTGCATCTTAAAAGTGCGACCACCTTCCTCGGAAACAATCTCTTAATCATAGACCCAACCCGGGTGGATGCTTCAAACCTGAAACAATTTGACTGGATCGAAGTGAGTGAAGATGAATCCTATGCCGCCAATTGCCTGACACTGGGAAGCACCGTCCTGATGCCAGCCGGGTTCCTCAACGTCAGGAATAAAATTCAGGCGCATGGATTTAAAACCCTCGAACTGGAAATGAGCGAATTTGAAAAAGCCGATGGCAGCATCACTTGTTTGAGCTTAATTATTCCCACGCATGACACAATCTAACTACCCCCACCACTGCAAGCCACCAAATCTTGACTTGCAATTTTGAAGAAATAGCCTGAGTATAAAAGGTAGACTCGGAAACAGTTTGGGGGATGTTGGGGCTTGGTGTCCGGGGTCCCGAAAATGATTTTTTTTCAGCTGAAATCTGGTCGAATCTTTAAAACTTTAATTCAGGAGGGTTCTATGATCAAGTCTGAAAGCAGTAGCGGAAAATATTTCTGGGGTATTTTAATAGCGGCCTTGATTTTTTCAAGCGCGAGTGCCGTTGCCAACCCTTTGAGCGGCTATACCATTCATGTCAGTGCTCCGCATATGATGGATGGCGAGGTCATTGGGCCTTTTCACCATTATTGCAAGCCGATCAATGATGATATCATTCAATGCGTTTTGTTCGAGTCGACCGAACCGAATGCGAGAATGACGGAAGTGGAATATATGGTTTCCAAAAAATTGGCTAGAAAGGCGATTCCGGAATGGTCTCACAAACAAAACTGGCATGACCATGCGGAAGAAATTGCCACCGGCCGGGTGGCCATTCATGTTCCTACGGACCCGGCAGAAAAGAAAAAACTGGCGGATTATGTAGCCAAAACCGATGGTATTATTTTTCATCTCTGGCCTCATGGTGCGCCCATTCCTGACGGCTCGGTGAGCATTGCCCAGTCAGTGGGTCATTGGGAAGCCCTGCATGGAAAAGTGAAAAAATAACGGGTGATGGATATGGGGGGACTAGCGTCCCCCCATTTTTTTTGCTAAAAATAAACCTAATATGATGCGAACGATTCATTTAATCATGATAGGAGCCTTTGTTTTCCTGCATGCAGGAGGGGGCGTGGCCGGCGCGTTTCACCCCGATATCTATCATCCGCGAGTTCCCGCCGAGCTTTTAGAAAAACTTCAGGATATGGATAGCCCCTACCCCGCGACCCCTGAACGCATAGAAGCAGGGCGAAAAATATATTTTGGTAAAGGGTTGTGCGTCACCTGCCACAGTAACGATGGCAAGGGCGTGAAGCTTCCCGGTCATTCGCCACGAGATTTCACCGACCCGAAATGGCAGGAGATACGGACCGATGGCGAGATGATGTGGGTGTTGAGGAACGGAAGCCCGGGAACTGGAATGCCGGTTCGGGTGGGCAAGGTCATCAGTGAGGAAGAGGGCTGGAGTGTGATCCATTTCATCCGCACATTTAATAAAAGCCAATAGGTGCCAATATGACTCAAGGTTTCAGGAGGAAGGGGAAAAGTGTTGTAGGGGTGATTCTGGGAATATTTCTACTCGGGATTGTATCCGAAACTTTGGCAGGCCCACCAATGGGTCATGGGCGTCGGCACCATTTGCGTCATCATCGTGGACATCATGGACAGGGTTTTGCCGGTGATGGAATTTGTCCGCAGGTTCGGGTTACAGCTCAGGCTCCCGATGATATCCGCGACCAGCCCAACCCCTTGGAGCCAAGTCGAGAAATTCTTTATGAGGGCGAGTCTTTATTTCAGGTGGATGTGCAACCCGTGGCCTGCAAAATCTGCCACGGTGTGAATGGCAATGGATTAGGCATCATGGCGCAGGGGCTGAATCCCCTGCCGAGGAATTTCAACTGCAAGGAAACGATGCAAGAAGCTTCCGATGGTCAGTTATTCTGGATCATCCGCAATGGTTCTCCGGGAACAGGTATGCCGGCCTTTAAAAATCTGAAAGATCGGGAAATCTGGAAGATCGTGCATTACTTGCGTCAGTTCTCTCAACCCCGGAGAAAGTAAAAAAATGTTCCGCTTGCAAGCTCTGCCAGGGTGCCAAAGGCAATGGCTTTCTGGTCTCTGCTTTTATTTGTAAAACAGTTTTTGAGTCCCTGAGATTTAATAACAGGGTCGGGAGAAATATTATGCGGCGATTATTGCTTGGAAGTTTTGCGGTTTCACTGTTGGTTTTATTGTCAGCGCCTTCTGTCCTTTGGGCTGGGGATGACGGGTTCGCCGAGAAAATAATTAACAGTCAGTGCAAAAACTGTCACAGGTTCGAAGGCAAACCAAAGTCAAAATTTGAACTGAAAGCACCCGACTTGATGTGGAGCGGCGTGAAATATCAGCGCCCCTGGTTGATCCGTCGACTGGTGGGGCAGGAGGGCAATCTCTACCCCAATAGTTACCGCTGGGATAAATCTTCTTTTTCCGGCAAGCATATGGTCTTGATGCGCGAAGAAGCCATAGTGATCGTCGACTATATGGAAAAGACTTACCGCGATCCCCGAATTAAAAAAAGTTTTGTCGACATGTCCACGTTCACGGAGATGGAGGCCAGTCTGGGGGCAGAGATTTTTCGGGAATATTCCTGCCTGGGTTGCCACCAGATCAAGGACGATGAGGGGAAAAACATAGGCGGCCCGATCAGCGCCGACCTCTTTGACGCAGGCAATCGCTACACACTGGACTGGTGGAGCCGGTTTGCGGAAAACCCGCAAGACTTCACGCCGCACAGCGGCGAATACCTGGCAGACATCAGCACCCGCAAGGCACGCCATATTATTGGATATCTCATGACGCTTGGCGTGAAGGATTTCAAATTCTACGAGCCGTGGAATTCAGAGGCTTTCAAGGATGCCGATGCGAAACGCGGAGCCAAAGTTTATAAAGAATATTGCGTGCAGTGTCATGGTCCGCAAGGTAAAGGCGACGGGCCGGGAGCCAAAGGGTTGGACCCGAAACCCGCAGTGCATGCAGATCTGCCGCTTGCTGATTATCCAGAGGATTATTTATATAACCTGATTTATTTTGGTGGAAAAAGTGTTGGAAAATCTTCCAATATGCCGGACTGGGGTTTGACGTTGCCAGAACAAAGCCTGGCCGATGTCATTGCTTACGTCCGCTCTACCTTCAAAGGTCAATAATAGAAAAAGGCATTGTGTCTTCGTCAGGGTGCAATGCCTTTTTTTATAGTTCTTCGCCACCGCACACCTCCTCATTTATTCCTTGAAATACATAAGGTTAAGGCTAGTTCCCCGGCTGCGTCCTGCGCCTGAAATTTGTTAATGAAAAAAAATTCATTTGGGAAACTATGGCAGGATCTATTTTGAGGAATTATATTCCTTAAAAGTTAGTGGTCGAGTTCACTTTTTGTAAAAAAATAATTTGAGACTTTTTCCAGGCAGTGAACTTTGTTCCCAACCCTGAGTAGGAGGTTCCCCATGTCCTTTATAGAAAACGCTTCCAGCACCAAAGGTAAGATTCTGATCATTGATGATGAGGCAGAAGTGAGAGAGGTGTTAAGGCTTCACCTTGAGTCGGGCAACTACAATGTGATTGAGGCTTCAGATGGCGAAGAGGGCATCAGTATGATGAAGTCGGGTTCCAATCTTTTGCAGGTTGGGCTGATTCTTTGCGATATCAGAATGCCAAAGGTCAATGGCATTGAGGCCATTAATTATTTGAAACAGAATGCTCCTTCCATCCCTATCATTGTGGTAACGGGTTACCCCGACTCAGACCTGGCAGTTTCTTTAATGAAAAAAGGTGTGAAAGATTATCTGGTCAAGCCTATTGAGAAAGAAAAACTTCTGGCCAAAGTTGCCGAGGTACTCGCCGCCCCACAAGAATTTAATTATGTTTGAACCACGTATCCATAACAAGAGGCTCAATGTATGGATACACATCACGGCAACCCGCGAAGCTCCGGGGAGACCGAGACACGGAAGGGCATACGTGCCGGATTAAAAAATAAATTAATCTGGACTATGCTTGGGGTTGGGGCCTTACCCTTGATGCTGACTATGATCCTTTCCTATGTGCAGGGAACGAAATCCTTGCAGGGTGTGATCGGAGCCAGCTTCAAGGCGTTGGCTTATGAAACTTCTACCAAGATAGATTTATTGATCGAAGGTGAGATATCACGAAATATTCGCCATGCGACTCACCCCTCCATCAGGTCTGCCGTTTCTGGCTTTAACCAGGCCCTCCTCGACCCTGAAGCCCGGCAAAAATATATTCAGGAAGAGACTGCCAATTCAACCTTGTCCATTCTTGAAACAGACGCCAGCCAGGCACTTCAAAGTTTCCAGAAAAGAAAGACTCGGTCTGTTCTTGCGACCCGGGCTTTGTATGTCACCGATGCGTTCGGGATTCTCAGGGCAAGTATCAATGACTTCCCGGAACTCCTTCATAGTAAAAATCCTGATTGGGGAAAAGCCATTACAGGTGGCAAAGAATTTGTTTATATCGGGCCGGTCACTTTTAACGAAAAGGCCGAATCCTTTCTGATGACCTTTGCCATCCCGATCCTCGATGACAGGGAAAAGACCATCGGAGTTCTGCATCATGTGTTTGACGCGAAGGAGTTTTTTTCCGGTTCCATCGAACCCATCACCTTCGGCGAAACGGGCCATGTCATGATGGTCGATTCGAGAGGGATGGTGATCGATTGTCCTATTTTGCCAACGGGGTTTATTTTGCCAGACCCGGTTCTGGTGAAGAGTGTTACGGGGGAAAGCCCCGATTGGGTTAAAACCATGGGAGATGGGCATGGCGGCGAAGAGCTGTCCATTATCGGGTTTTCACCTCTGGAGCAGACCCGGGAATGGATAATCAAGTCTGAGGGAAAAAACTGGTACACCTTTGCATGGCAGGCTTCGGATGAATTATTTGCCCCCATGCAAAAATTCTTTTTATGGGTCTCCATGGCCGGGGTGGTGTCCATCCTGTTGATCGGGGGCATGGGTTCCATGGCTGCCAGGAAAATTGTCCAGCCAATTCGTCGGCTACAGAAAGCTGCGGAGCGTATTGGTAGAGGTGAAAAAGTTGAGACATTGGAAATCAATACCGGAGACGAACTTGAGGCGCTTGCCAATGAAGTGAACCTGATGAACGAATTGTTACAAAAATCTTTTTCGGGGCTGGAAAACAAGGTGCGCGAAAAAACCGAGGAAGTTCTTTATCTCAAGGAATACACCGACAACATTCTAAGAAGTGTTCCTGATGCGGTGGTCATTTTTGATCCCAATATGAAAATAGAGTATGTGAATGGAGCATTTGAGAGTGTTGCTCTGAAAACCGCCGACCAACTGCTGGGGCGTTCTTTAATGGATTTTGAGTCTGCCTCGGCCTGGAAGGTTGTTCAGAATGCGCTCCTCAATTTCCACAATGAAGTTGTTCCTGTCGGTTTCCCATCTCCGGGTGATCAAACCATGCAATGTTACACTGCCCGCGATCCCCTTGCCCCTAAGGAATCTCCCTCTCTGCAAAGCATGAAACAAACTGTCAAGTTGGATGGAAAGGTTTTCGCGTATCAGGTTTTTGACATTGTCATCCATGATGGCAGTGGTGAACGTTTGGGACTGCTCTTAAGAGATGTTACGGAAGATGTGGAGTTGCATGACCAATTAGCAATGGCGGAAAAACTGTCTGGCCTCGGTACGCTCGCCGCGGGCATTGCCCACGAGTTGAACAATCCGCTGGTGTCCATCATGGGTTTTACCGAAGCTATTATTGGCGAAAAAGATCAAGGGAAAATCCAAAAATATGCGGGCAAGGTTTTTGACCGCTCCAAACATATGTCATCGATCATTCTCAATATGTCGGGCTACACGCGCTCAGCCGGGTTGGTAGAAGAAAAAGATGTGGACCTCAATGAACGTATAGATGCAGCCATCGAGATTGCAATTCTCACTTCCTATAACAATGATATCAAAGTTGAGAAAAAATTTTCTAAGCTTCCGCCCATCAAGGCAAAACCAGAGGAAGTTCAACAGATATTTACTAACCTGCTGACTAATGCAGTGCAAGCGATGGAAGGCAAGGGGGAGCTACAGATTTCAACAACAGGACAAAATGGAAATGTTCTCGCGACAATCAAAGACACGGGGCCGGGCATTCCCAAAGAATACCTGTCGAAAATCTATGATCCGTTTTTCACCACCAAGGAGCAGGGCAAGGGAACGGGGTTGGGGCTGAACATCGTCCAGCAACTGGTGGTGAAGCATGGCGGAAAAATTGATGTCTCCTCTCAAGAAGGCAAGGGAACCACGTTCTCCCTGACCTTTCCTGCCAGTCACGTGGAAGAAATTCAAAAATAACTGAACCGGTTTCCGTGAGCAACTGGTTTATATTTTGAAAAACAATTTTCTTCGCCTCCGTTCAAGGGTAAACTGGAATACAAATTAAACATGAGGCGAAATGAAGATATATCGAGTATTGGTCTTGTTGATAGTCGTAGTGTGGATGTCTCCGGCTTTTGCCGATCATGAACCAATGAAAGCGCAATGTCCGCAAAAGCGGCAGACTCCAAAGGCTCCCACAGAATTTGTGCAACAGGTCAATCCTCTTCCCCTCACAGCCCGGCGAATTGAAAAAGGCAAGTTGATTTATCAGTCGCAGTCTTCTCCACTTCAATGCAAACATTGCCATGGCCTTAGAGGAGATGGAACGGGGCATTTAGGATTAGAGGCCCTCCCTCCCGCACGAAACTTCGCCTGTTCTGAAACCATGCATAACATTTCCGATGGGCAAATGTTCTGGGCCATCAAACATGGCATCCCCGGAACCGCTATGCCAGCCTATTCTGATTTGGCGGACTGGCAAATCTGGGTGTTGATCCACTATATCCGCCAGTGGGGATCGTGATACTGCCAATCCTTGGCAGACTCTGGATAACATAAAACCATTTCAGCGTTCAAAACCGTCATCGCTAGCCGAGTAGCGGCGTGGCGATCCAGGTTTGCTCTGGATTTACCCGTTCCGGGCACGAAGGCTAGTGAAATGTCATCACGGCTTCGTCGCTTTGGCTCCTCGCAATGACGATCCATGAGATGCTATGGCACCCTTCTCATTGCCCCTGGCGGCTCGCCGGATTAGTGGATGGTTAGTTTTTTGTATTTTGAGCGGCGGTTTTCTTCGCGGCCTCCCAGTTCCTGCTTGCGTTTCTCCTGATACTCTTCGAAGTTTCCTTCGAACCAGCGCACTTTGCTGTTGCCTTCAAAAACCAGGAGGTGCGTGCAGATGCGGTCGAGAAAAAACCGGTCATGGCTGATGACCAGGACACAGCCGCTGAAATCTAGAATGGCATTTTCGAGATTACGCAGGGTGGTTACATCCAGGTCGTTGGTGGGCTCATCGAGGAGCAGAACGTTTCCGCCTCTTCTTAGGAGTTTTGCCAGATGAACCCGGTTGCGTTCGCCGCCTGAAAGCTCGTCCACTTTTTTCTGTTGATCCGGACCTTTAAAATTAAACCGCCCGACATAGGCTCTGGAAATAATTGTCTTCCCCGCAACTTCGATATGCTCGGTGCCTCCGGTGATTTCTTCGAACACAGTGTTGTCTGGGCTCAGATCGTGACGGTGTTGATCAACGTAAGAAAGTTTTACCGTGGACCCGAGCTTGAGTGTTCCTGAATCGGGTTGTTCTTCCCCGGCGATCATGCGGAACAAGGTGGTTTTCCCGGCGCCATTGGGCCCGATCAACCCGACCACAGCTCCCCGAGGTACCGAGAAAGTCAGATCCTTGATGATGGGGTCTTCCCCCTGATAGGCTTTGCTGAGCGCATCGACCTCAATCACCTGTTCGCCAAGTTGCGGGCCGGGAGCGATCTGGATTTCAAGCGAGTTGTCTTCCATATCTACTTTGCGAGCAGAAAGTTTTTCGTATTCGTTGATCCTGCCTTTATTTTGTTTGCGCCTTGCGCCGGGAGTTTCCTTTAACCACTGCAACTCTTTTTCCAGACGTTTTTGCAAGGTCGAAGCGGATTTTTCTCTTTTCCTCAGAATTTCGGCTTTTTGTTCCAGCCAGGAAGTGTAGTTGCCTTCAAACGGTCGGCCTTTTCCGCTTTCCAGTTCAAGAATCCATTTGGTGATGTTGTCGAGAAAATAGCGGTCGTGGGTGGAGACGATGACGTTGCCGGGATAGCTTACGAGCGTGTCTTCCAGCCATTGCACTGTCTCGGCATCAAGATGGTTGGTGGGTTCATCGAGTAGGATCATGTCGGGTTTTTGCAGGAGCAGTTTGCAAAGGGCGACCCGCCGGGCTTCGCCTCCCGAAAGAGTTCCAGCTTTTTGGTCATCGGCAGGAAGCACGAGAGCATCCATCGCCACTTCCACCTGCCGGTCTAGTTCCCATCCATCTGCGGCATCAATTTGGTCCTGGAGCCGACCCATTTTTTCCATGGCTTTTTCCATTTCATCATCCGACATGGGTTCGGCCATTTTTGCGCTGACGTCGTTGAACTCTTCGATCATTTTTTTTATGTGCCCAAAAGCCTGTTCCACATTTTCCCGGACAGTTTGATCATCGTCCAGAACCGGTTCTTGCGGCAGGAATCCGATCGTGGTTCCCTTTAAAGGCTGGGCGCGACCTTCATACTCCTGGTCTTCACCCGCCATGATTTTAAGCACGGTGGATTTGCCCGATCCATTTTCCCCGACGATGCCAATTTTTGCGCCATGATAAAAACTAAGATTGATGCCATTCAGCACCTCATTGCGTCCGTACCGTTTAATCAGGTCCTGCATGGTAAAAATATATTCTCCTGCCATAATTCCTCTCTCCACTCGGCGTGGGGCCAGCGAGCAATAACTCTGCTTGGCTGGCAAAATGTTTTCTCGGCCTAAATATTCCCAAAGCGCAACCCCCTCAATCCCCCTTATCAGGGGGAATTAATTTAATGTCCCCCCTGACAAGGGGGGATTAGGGGGGTTAAAACCATTGACTAAGAATACTCATGCAATTTGCTGGCTAAAAAAAGTTATTGCTCTATTCCCCCCGGGCGTGGCCCGGGTTTCTTTAATACCACAAAATCATGTTCATTGTTGAAGATCAATTTAAACCCTGTATTTTCCGCTATCCACTGGAAGGTTTGGGAACAGTAGAAAATAATATGGGTGGGGTCGCGTTTATAATACCAGTCCGCAAAGTCTTTGTCTGCCGTTGGGTAAAACCGCGTCATGATCGCGAGAATCCCTCCCGGTACTACCCTGTCGGCAATGCGCGAGATTTCTTCAGCGGGAGTTCTAAAATGCTCAAAAGTTTCTGTGGAGATGACCAGGTCATACAATTTTTCCCGACACGTATCGGGAAAAAAGTTGGGGTCATATCCATCCGCCTTGATTCCCTGTCTTTCCAGCAGGGTTTTCAGGACAGGTTCATACCCACAGCCATAATCCAATGCCGATTTAATATCGTAGGCTTGAAGAATGTCAATTTTTTCCTGAAACATCCGCACATAGCCTTCGCTCTCAAGGCTGTTTTCATGCTCCAGATAGCGTTTGACCTCTTCGTCCGGCGAAATATGGAAGCTTGCGGGAACCGATATTGCCCGGCACCTGGAACAGAGCCAGTATTCCCGGTTCTCTCCGGAGGTCAGGTAATGGGCTGAAAAACTACATAATGGACATGTCATCCTCTTGACTCTCCTGGGGCTTTCCGGTTGTGATCGGGATTTTCCTTGATTCTTACCATCTGCTCTATGATAATCATCGAATCTGTGGGTAAAAAACTTGTTTTATCCTGCTTCAATAAATCAATAAATTTGGGGAATTTGTCGAATGGTTGCTTTTGTTAAAGGTAATGGGCTTCGTCCCGGTTATGTGATCAAGGTTAAGGGTGATTTATATCGTGTCATGGTGACCGAACATCGCACTCCAGGAAAAGGACAGGCATCCATGCAGGCCAAGCTTAGAAAACTAAAGGACGGAACGCAAACAGAAATCAAATTCCGTTCCGATGAATCGGTAGAACGCGCCGAAATGGAGCAGGTGGAGATGGAATATCTGTACGATGATCCTGCGGGCTTATGCTTTATGAACTGCGAAACTTATGAGCAGACGTTTCTTGAAGAAAAAATCATCGGCGATGACAAGGCTTTTCTTTTGCCCAATGCCAAGGTAAAGATTGAGTTTTGTGACGACAGCCCCGTTGGTGTGACTTTCCCCGAAGCGGTGGAACTCAAAGTGACCGATACCGATCCTCCTTTGAAAGGAGCTACCGCTTCCGGTTCGGGAAAACCTGCGACACTGGAAACAGGTCTGGTTGTGACGGTGCCACAGTTTATCCAAATAGGCCAAGTGGTGCGTGTTTCGACCACATCGAGAGAGTATTTGGAGCGGGCGAAGAAATGATTCTGTAAATGGGGCATCGCAGACTCACCACCAACCGGTTTGAATTTGCCCCGGTTACATTTCCTCCCGTTTTTTCTCAGCAATAATATTTGACTTAAACCGGGGATTTAATTAAAGTAAATTGTTGATTTAATTAGAAGAAACTTAACTTATACCTTTTGGCGTCCTGCCTTTGGGCCTCACTTTTTCCACGAAGAGGTTCTGTGTGCAAAATGTAATTTCTGATAATCCATTAAGCATTGTTGAGTTGGTCATGCAATCGAGTCTGATGGCCAAGGGTGTTCTGTTGTTGCTCCTGATATTTTCCATTGTGTCCTGGGCCATAATTTGCAACAAGTACAACACCTATCGCAAGGCAAAAAGTGAAGACGGTCGCTTTCTGGAGACCTTTTCGAAAACAGAGAACCTGACCCATATTTACAACTTTTCTAAAGAGTTGCGGACGAGCCCGTTGGCCAGGGTGTTCCTGACCGGTTATCGAGAGCTTTATGTTTTTCAGGAGATGGCAAAGAAAGAGCGCAAAAAAAGCGGCAAGCCCCCATCCACTGGAGGAGAGTTAGTGACCCCTAGAGACTTGAAGGGCATTAGCCTTGCTCTCAATAAAGCCATCAATTTGGAAGTGGGACGGCTGTCGCACCGACTGGATTTTCTCGCCACAACGGGAAGCACAACGCCTTTTATTGGATTGTTCGGGACAGTTTGGGGAATCATGCATTCTTTCAGATCCATCGGATTGCAGGGCACAGCCAGTATTGGCGGTGTGGCTCCTGGGATCGCAGAGGCGCTTATCGCGACTGCTGCGGGGCTAGTGGCGGCAATTCCGGCGGTTATTTTCTTTAATTACTTTAATAACAAAATTGTACTCTTTACATCTACTATGGATGATTTTTCGCTGGATTTTGTCTACATGGCGGAAAAAAATTTCGTGCGGGACCCGATAGAAGAAAAGTCATTCGATCTTTCGTGATCGGTTCTTTTTCCAGCCCCTGAAAAAAAATATTTATGCCAAGGCAACGAAGACCATTTCTGGCGGAGATTAACGTGACGCCCTTTGTGGATGTCATGCTGGTGTTGCTGGTTATTTTTATGATAACAGCGCCACTCTTGCAACACGGGATGGAAGTCCAGCTTCCTAAAGAGTCGATTGCCCCTATCAGCCTCAAAGAAATCCCCACCATTACTTTAAAGGGCAGTAAAAAAATATTCTGGAAGCAGGAGGAGCTGACGAACCTGATGGGGTTGACCCGCAAGGTAGAGCAGTATATCGAATCCAATAAAGAAGGTGGCGTTTATCTGCGGGCAGACAAAACGCTGGACTATGGTTTTGTCATGCACGTCTTATCCACCGTCAAGCAGGCCGGAGTGCAAAATATTGGAATGGTGACAGAACCTTCAACGTCATGAAAATCCAGTTTTCGCAGTCTATTGACTTTAACCAAATGCTCGTGTTTTCTGTTTTTGGGCATCTTCTGCTTTTAACCGCTGTTTTGTTTCTTCCCAAACCCCGTCTTCCAGAGAAAGCAATAGTCCCGGCATTCATGGTGAACCTGGTCAGTGAACCTACTGGTTTTAAGTCGGCCGCAAAAAAAAGTTCAAAGCCCCCAGCAAAAACCAAAAAGCCCGAGCTAAAGAGAGCGGCTGAAAAAATCCCGGCTACAAAGAAAATCACGGTTCCCAAACCCAGCAAGCAGCCCGGTATCCAAACTCCCAAGTCCAAGGGAATCCTGGAAGAGTTGAGCGAACTGGAAACAAAGATGGTTGTATCACCACAAAAAAACATGGTGGAAGAGTTGGACCAGTTGGCGCGATTGGAAAAACCAGAGCATAAACCCTTGGTCACAAAACCTGTTAAGTCTGTCACCGAAGAAACTTTTCGGGAACTGGAAACGTTAAAAAATAAAAAGGTCCATGAAGTAAAGGCTGTTGCTCCTGTTCTACTGCATGAAGATATTCTGAATAATTTTGACGAGCTTAAATTGGAAGAAAGTCTTCTCGAAACAACCCCCAAAGCAGTCTCTATCGAGAGCACACAGAAACCGGTTCCCGAAAAAAAAGATTCCGAAAAACCCAAAAGCTCTGAAGTGGATTTACTCAAGGAACTGCAACAGTTGGCCCGGTTGGATGCTACGCCTGTTGCCAAAGTGGAAACGAGGAAACCCGAATCCCATGAAAAAACACCGAAGGACAGTAAACCCTTCGATTCCATTGCGGAGAAGTTCAGTTCTTTGTCGGTTGAGTCTGAACCTGTTAGGGTGGAGATTTCCAGTGCCAGACTCGAATCTTCCCGCTTTCAAAGTAAATTGCGCACCTTGCCCAAGACTTCCAAGTCTCCAATGGAGTCGGGGACAGGGGACTCCTATGTGTTCGCGAAAAAAGAAGGCATTCCAGGTGCAGATGTGCAATCGTTGTATGTGGGAATGATTCAGGATAAAATTTATAAAAACTGGCGGGAACCTTTAGCCGAAGAGCATAATCAGGAAACGGTGGTGTCCTTTTTTATTTTCCCTCATGGAAATATCGATAAGCCCTTTGTCAAAAAAAGCTCCGGCGTGGAAGCCTTGGATACTCTGGCTGTCAGGGCGGTACTGGATTCGGTGCCTTTCCCTGAATTCCCCGTGGAGTTAAAGATGTCTAACCTTCATATAAATATATATTTCAAATATGTTCCAAAAGACAAATAAACCGGGTTTCTATTTATCCCTGATAGTAATGGTCCTGATGTTGTTGCCAACCCGGACTGGTTGGGCGGAATCTGAGGTCCGCATTGATCTGGAACTTGCAACGCGAAAAAAAGTCACCTTGGCGATTACGGATTTTGTTGTAAAAGGTGTGGATAATATGGGTAGCGCCAAGGAAGCAAAAAAGATTCTGAAAAAGGATTTGGTGCTTTCCGAATGGTTTTCTCCTCTTCAAGAGCCCGTGTTTGAGGAGTTGGAGAAAATGGAGCGCTCGAGTTCTCAAGTGGACTATCGAAGCTGGCATCAGGTAGGAGCCCAGTGGCTCATTAAAACCGAATACAGTGTTGTGGCGAATGGAAAAGGCCAGGTTTTGACGTTTCGACTTTATGATGCGGTGAATAAACGGTTCCTGCTCGGTAAACGTTATAAGTCTTCGAGAGACTTGCTTCGAAAGACTATTCATCGATTTGCCGATGAAGTTGTCATGCAGTTGACAGGGAAACGAGGCATCTCCCAAACCCAGATCGCTTTTCTGAATCAGGAAAACGCAGGCAAGGAAATCTATCTGATAGATTTTGACGGGCACAACCTGAGGCGGGTGACCCATGACCATACGGTGAACCTCAGTCCGGCATGGTCTCCAGATGCTAACTGGATAGTTTACACCTCGTACGCGGCGCATAACCCTGATTTGATCATGATTGATACTACCGGCAAGCAGAGGCAGACTCTCCACCGTCTTCCGGGCCTGAATGCCGCGCCAGCATGGTCTCCAGATATGCAGAGGATTGCCCTGGTGTTAAGCAGGGACCAGAATTCCGAAGTTTATATTTTGAATAGAGAACGCAAGCTGGAACGTTTAACCCGCCATTTCAATATTGATACATCCCCCACATGGTCTCCGGATGGGAAAAAAATTGCTTTCACCTCCGACCGATCAGGAACCGGAGCCCCGCAAATTTATATAATGGATTCTGTTAAAGGGGATCAGTCCAAGGTGACCCGCATCTCTTTCGGTTCTAGTTATAACGATAACCCGGCATGGTCCCCCAATGGAGATCAAATTGCCTACACATCAAGAGTGGGAAGAAAGTTTCAAATCAGAATATATGACCTAAACAAGCATAAGAGCCACCTCTTGACCAGAGGCTCTGGCAGTTGTGAACAACCCAGTTGGTCTCCCGATGGCCGATTCATCATCTATCGCAAGCGAGAAAATGATCGGCACAACCTCTTTATCCAGAAAGTGGACACTGGCGAAGCAAGACAATTGACTTTCTCGGGTCAAGGGCATAGCCCTGCCTGGTCCCCTCACTTCAGGCACTGAGTAACACTCACTCACTAGAGACTAAGTTACACTCCGGGTAAAAAAATATTGAATTAAGGGTTGCCATTCACATCAGTATCCCTTACCATTTTTACATACCCCTTTTTAATGCTTCTGTCTTTAAAAACAAAACGTTTAGAATATCGGTGGTTACAACGAAATTACAGGAGTCTCTATATTTTTGTTGTAATTTTAATATAATTATAGGATGATATTCGTACACGATAAATTTTTAAGAACAATAGATTCTGAAACTTAGTTCCACTTTGTCGGTAGAAGGCACTATTAGTTTACGGAAAGCACTATTTGGTTTAATAAATTATGGTTTGGTTTGATAAATTTCGGGGAAAAATTTTAGGCGAGGATTACAATATGAGATCTATGAATTGGAAAGCAATCATCACCACAGTACTTTGTGTTTTTTTAACAACGGCTTGCTCGAAACAGCTGATGCCACCGGAGATCGAAACCTCCGGCAATGCAAGTGAAGAAACAGAGTTTACGGCTTCCGCATCAGAAAAAGACTTCGGTGCTACAGGCGGTTCGGCAGAGGGTTTCTTCAGCGAAGAGCCTATTTTAGAAAACGGTTCAGGAGGGTCTTCTTTTGGAGACTCCGGCAACGGAGATTCGAATGCTTCAGGTCAGGCAAATATAGGAAATGGCTCAAACGGTTCTTTTGGCACCAATCCGTTTGATGGTGGTTCTGATGGTTCTGGTGGTTCTGGTGGTTCTGGTGGTTCTGGTGGTTCTGGTTCTTCAGGGTCCGCGGACTCAGGTATTCAAGAATCTCGCTTGCAGTCTTTCCAGACAACGGCCGATTTAAAGGATATTCACTTTAAATTTGACCAATATGACCTGGACGGTAATTCCAAAACCATTCTTAAGGAGAATGCCGACTTCCTCAAAAGCAATCCGGGCTTGCATGTAGAAGTTCAGGGTCATTGTGATGAGAGAGGCACCAATAATTATAATATTGCTCTGGGTGAACGTCGCGCTCATTCCACCAAACAATATCTGGTGTCTCAAGGTGTAGAATCCCGCAATGTGCATGTCATAAGCTATGGCGAAGAGAAGCCTTTCTGTTTTAACAGCGATGAAAGCTGCTGGTACCAGAATCGGCGGGCGCATTTCATGGTTTCAAAATAACCATTTTCTGGTTCTAACGATTCAGGATGGAATCGTATATAATAAGGCCGCGTTGGGGTTTCGTCCCCGGCGCGGCTTTGTTTTTTTGTGATAAAAGAATTTGCAAACAATAACTACAGGTTTTTAAAGAAAGAGCAGAATCCATGAGGGCAAAATTCACCGGCACATTTTCTTTTTTATTGGTTCTGATACTCCTGTCCCCTGTTACTGCATTTGCCCAGCTTTTTGGGTCAGATGAAGAAAACTGGAAAAAAGTTTTTCTTGAGTTGAAAAAAATCAACCACAGGTTGGTGACTCTGGAGACCAAGGAAATGGATAGTTTGAAAAACTATTTAGGAAATATGCTGCGCGAAATAGAAGAGATCAAGCATACGGTGCCGCAACTTCAAGGGGTAGTGGAGTTGAATAAATCCGAAACCCTGAGCGGCCTGAATAAAACCAATACCAAGCTGGATGACTTACAGGCGGAAGTTAAAAATCAGGTTTTGAGTGAACTTAACCAACAAAACAAAACTCTGGGTCTGCTCAAAGAAGGATTAAAGCAGGATATGGAAGAATTAGGGAATTCCAGTAGATCTAATTTCCAAGAGTTCTCTAAGGCAAATCAGGAAACTTTAGGTAAGGTTGTTCAACAACTTGAAGCACAAAGCGCCACGACTAAAAAAGGTTTCGATGACACCATTGCCCTTTTTCGCAAGGATGTCATTCCGGCTATGGCTGAGGAAAACCGGACAAACCGGAAGATAATTATGGATCAATTGGCTCAGGCCAATAAGGATACCCAGAAAAGTCTGGAAGCTTTTTCCGCTAAAAATCAGCAGTTGAATCAGGGCTTGATCGAAATTCTCCAGAAAAGTCTGAAGCAGGGGCTGAAAACCAAGTCCTTGCTGGATACTATCAAGGAGGAGATGGGTGTCATTCAGGAGAGCCTGGTGGCGACGAAACAAAATATGGCAGACAACCATTCGGTGATCGCCGAGCTCCAAACGGCCGTGGTTGTCACGAACAAAAACCTGATCGTTGCGGATGAAAAAACTAATAAGCTGGCAGAAAGCCTGAAAGCCTTGCAAACTCAAAACACAGCATCTGATGCCGTGCTTGGCACTCTCAAAGCAGATATGGAGCAGGCCCGGGAGTTCGATAAATTAGCAGATGAAAAGTTCAACAAGCTTATAGACCTTTCCTCAAAGCTTGCTGCCCATTCCACAGAACTGGAAAGCTCGGTGACTGGGCAGTTGAAGGATTCGGCACAGAAAGAAGATGCCCGCACCACCAAGGTGGATCTTGCGAATGAGAAGCTCTCGCGCCTGATTGAAATTCTCAAGACAATCGTTAAGGAACAGGCAAAGCTGGACCCTGTTGCCAAGACATTGAGCGATATGCAAAAAGAGCAGAAGGCTTTGCAAACGGCCCAAGCCGATTTCGTGGAAAATCAGAAAAAAATCAGCGAAGCACTCGCCGATCTACGCCGAAAAGCGAATGTCAACATTTCACGAAACGATGACATTAAAAAAACTCTTGGTAAATTAAGTCCTAGCCCCAAATAAAGTCGGCGGTCAACAGGCTGGCCGGGCAACAAAAATGAAACTTGACCGATTGCTGACCCCTACTGCTTTGCCTCATTATGGCTAAAACCACTACTATTTTTATCTGTCAGGAATGCGGACACCAGATCCCGAAGTGGATGGGAAAGTGTCCTGAATGCATGGCTTGGAACAGTTTTGTCGAAGAGGCCTCACGCCAGCCATCAGCTTCGCGAACCTCTAAACGAAGCTCAAACTCCTCAGTATTAATCCCAATTACGGAAGTTCAGTCGATTGTTGAAAATCGTTTAACCACCGGCATCGGAGAGTTTGACCGGGTTCTCGGTGGAGGTATGGTCGAAGGCTCGCTCATCCTGATTGGCGGAGAGCCGGGTATCGGGAAGTCTACCCTCACTTTACAAAGCATGGGCCATTTGGCTCGGCTTGGGAAAAAAGTTCTGTATGTTTCTGGAGAAGAATCGGGTTCTCAGATCAAGCTTCGCGCTGAACGCCTCGATGCGTTGTCTGAGAACCTTCTGGTTTGCTCCGAGATTTGTGTGGAAGATATTATTCATTGGGTAGAGAAGGTTGAGCCCGATGTGCTGGTGTTAGATTCGGTGCAAACTTTTTATACGTCAGACTTGCAATCCGCTCCGGGAAGCATAGGCCAGGTTAGGGAAGTAGCATTCAAAATTTTCCAGTTCATCAAGCACCGTGGTCTGCCAACCCTTTTGATCGGTCATATCAATAAAGATGGGGCGATAGCCGGCCCTAAATCTTTAGAGCATATTGTGGATACGGTGGTTTATTTTGAAGGCGAGCGAGGCCATGCTTACCGGGCCCTGAGAACAACTAAAAACCGGTTTGGTCCCACTCCGGAAATTGGAGTGTTTCAAATGGCACCAGAAGGATTGGTGCCGGTGGAAAACCCGTCAGAATGGTTTTTATCAGAACGTCCTGAGAATTCATCGGGTTCCGCCATTGCGGCAACCCTTGAGGGAAGCCGCACCTTACTGGTTGAAGTTCAAGCCCTGGTCAGCACGTCTTCCTCCATAGGTATGCCTAGAAGAATGGCCACGGGTTTTGATCATAACCGCATGTCTTTGTTGATCGCTATTATTGAAAAACGAATGGAGCTTCAGTTACAGGGCGAAGATATTTTTGTCAATCTGGCAGGAGGAATGAAAATTACCGAGCCCGCTCTGGATCTGGCGGTCGTGGCTGCCATTACGGGAAGTTTTCGTGACAAGGTTGTAGACCCGCTAACTGTGCTGGTCGGGGAGGTGGGTTTGACGGGAGAAGTCCGTTCGGTCATGCAATTGGATGCTCGAATTATTGAAGCCAGAAGGCTTGGTTTCAAACGGTGCGTCATCCCGTATTCTGCAAAAAAAATAAAGAACCTCCCGGATAAAAATATTGAGTTATTATTTGTGAAAAACCTTGCGGAACTTTTTGAACACCTATTTGAATAGCCAAATATGAAAGTATGCGCGATCATTCCAGCAGGAGGCCAGGGAACCCGAATGGGAGGAGCGGTTCCAAAACAGTTTCAGGCGTTGAGGGGGAAACCTATCCTGCATTACACCTTGAAAACGTTTCAGGAATCAGGCCTCGTTGATTCTCTGGTTCTGGTGGTTCCTGAGAAGGAGTTGGAAAATACCCGCGCCGATTGGCTGGAGCACCCCCCGATTGTGAAACAAGTTGTCATGGGTGGTGAAAAAAGACAGGACTCTGTTTTTAACGGGTATCAGGCTCTTCCTGCGGATACGGATATTGTTCTGGTTCATGATGGTGTGCGTCCTTTTTTGTCGAAGGAAATGATTCAGGAAACGATCCATGTCGCCGAAAAATTTGGCGCGGCGATCACAGCCATTCCCGTCAACGACACCATCAAACAGATTGATGCTTCCGGTAAGGTTCAGCGTACCGTGGAGCGCGAGGGCCTATGGCGCATTCAAACTCCGCAGGCCTTTCGTTATGATTTGCTCGGCGAGGCTTTTCGTAATGCCGAGAGAGATTCCTTCTATGGTACGGACGAAGGAGCTTTGATTGAATATCTGGGGCAGGAGGTGCGGGTTGTGGATGGATCCGAGTGGAACCTCAAGATCACCCGCCCGGAAGACCTGGTGTTGGGCGAAAGCATTGCAGCGAAACTATTCCCGGAAGTTTGAAGATTTAATTATTGTTGAAGCCCTGAAAAATCTGCTCCCTGAACGCTCTTCGAGCGTCTAATACCTGTTCAGAAAATAAAATTCAACCTTATTCAGGGAGTAAGAACAATGTTACAAACCGGAACCGATGCACCCGATTTTTCTGTGAAAGATCATAACGGAAACACTGTCAACCTGAAGGATTACCGAGGGAAAAAAATTGTGCTTTGGTTCTACCCCAAAGCCGATACTCCCGGTTGCACTATGGAAGGCCAGGGGTTTCGTGATGATTTTAAAAGTTTTGAGGAAAAAAACGTCCAGATTTTTGGAGTCAGCTTGGATAATGAGGCAGACAACAAAGCCTTTGCAGAAAAATTCTCCTTTCCTTATCCTCTGCTTTGCGATGTGAACCGGGAAATTGCCCTAGGTTATCACGCGGTAAAAAGTGCCGAAGAGCAATATGCGGCCCGCATTAGCTATGTGATCGGGGAAGATGGGAAAATTATCGAGAGTATCGAAAATGTGGATACCAAGACCCACTCGCAAGGTTTATGCTCTCGCCTATAACCGCTAGGCGCGGGGCCAACTGGCAATGACTCATTCTGCAAGCAAAGAGCTGTCTCGGCTCGATGAGTTATTGCTCATTTACCCTCGTAAAGGGTGCAGGGCATTGATCTGGGGAAACTGTCTGTTTGTCAACAAAAGCCATTGCCAGTTGGCCCCCATGTCTAGTGGCGGAGCTAGTGGGTTGACGTGATCAGGTTAGGGCGTTATGATTCCTTTTTTCAATTTCCAACCAGGGAGAAGAACATGGAGTATAAAGATGTCGTAATGCCTGAATCCTTGGATGACGGCAAGAAGAAGAAGAAAAAAGAGATTTTAAATACCCGGATTTCTCCGGTGGACTTTGAAAAGATTAATGATGTGGGTGATTTGGTAGAATCGTTTCAATCGGCTTCCATTCAGGCTAGAAACCTCGGGCAATGCGCCAAGATATTTGGGACAATGCTTCAGGATGAAGAAAAACCCACTATTATTCTGGGGTTGGCGGGTCCACTGATTGCGGCGGGACTGAGAAAAATCATCCGCGATATGGTGCATTACAATATGGTGGATGTGATTGTTTCCACCGGAGCGATTTTATTTCAGGATTATTACAACGCTCTCGGCGGCGGTCATTATTATGGCAGCCCAAACGCCGATGACACGCAACTGCGGGAACTCTTCATCAATCGGATTTATGACACTTATGTTGATGATGAATTATTTGTTGATGACGATACGCTGGTAGGAAAGTTCGCCGATACTTTGGAACCGGGAAATTATTCCAGCAGAGACTTTATCTCCCGGCTTTCCGAAACCATAGATGATGAGGAGTCCATTCTTGTCACCGCCCGGAAAAATAATGTGCCGGTTTTTTGTCCAGCTATTAACGACTCCAGTCTGGGAATAGGATTGACACAGCATTACTATCAGGCTCGTAAAGCGGGGCGTGAGCCTATTACTATAGATTCCATTCGTGACAATTATGAACTCACCCAGATTGTGGTGAACTCAACCCGCACAGCGGCCTTTTATGTCGCGGGCGGTGTGCCAAAAAATTACATCAACGATTCGGTGGTGATGGCATATATTTTCGGCAAGGATACCGGCGGGCACAAGTATGCCTTGCAGGTGACTACTGACTCACCTCATTGGGGTGGGCTGAGTGGCAGTACGTTGGCCGAGGCGCAGTCGTGGGGCAAAGTCAATAAAGAGGCAACTCACAGCATGGCATTTGTTGAGCCCAGTGTCTCTTTGCCTTTAATTTATGGTTATGCTTTTCAAAAAGGTCTTTATAAAGGACGTCCTCGACTGGACGTTGAATGGGAGGGTGATACCTTGAAAAAAATTGCTCGCCGGACAACGTCAGATAGTAAATAGCATTAACTCCTCTGGGGAGCAAAGAGTCATCTCGGCAGAATAAGCCTTGGCTATTTGCCCCTCCGGCTAGGAGTTGAGATCGAGATAGATCCGGGCCTGATCGATTTGTGGAGCGGTCTCAAGCTTGGATTTGATGTTTGCCACCAGAGCGTGGGAGCCTTCCATACTTTGCTTCGCGTTGATCTTTATAAAGACATCCACAATATTTTTTCCCTTGATATGATGCACCCGAATTTCGGGCTGCGAAATACTTCCCTCAAGTTCTGAAATCAAAGGCCGGGCAATTTCGATCAGCTCTTTTCTCGTGATGGGATAGATGGCCTCGACTTCTGCATCGGGTTCGCCATCAACATGAACGAGCACGTCCTGAATATTGTCGAAAGCCTTGATGAGGTTGCGCCGTGCGATTTCTGCAACTCGGTGCCCTTCTGTGACTGTCATTTCGGGGTCAACGAGAATATGTACGTCGATGAGGAACTCTCCGCCAATGACACGGCTACGTAAATCATGAAAGTGAAGAACCTCAGGGATAGCCTTTAGAATAGTATGGATTTTTATAGTGTGTTCATCACTCAAGGCCGTATCCATCAAGTCCCGCACCCCTTGCCGGGTTATGTCGATGCCGACTTTCACAATCATGCCGCCAACTATGGCTCCTGCCAGAGGGTCCATGAAAGGAAACCCCTGCCCTGCTCCGATGATACCGATTAAAGCCGCGATAGATGAAATGGCATCAGATCTATGATGCCAGGCGTTGGCGATTAAAGAGGGGCTCTGCATTGCCTCCCCAATTCTGAGGGTATAATGAAAAAGTCCTTCATTAATGATAATGGAAAGTATCGCCGCAATGGCTGCTAGCAAGCCCGGCGCGGGCCCAAAGTCTTCGTTGATCACTTGCCAGGTTTCATAAATGACGCCTATACCGGTCACGATGATGACCACGCCGATAACGGCGGCCCCAATTGTCTCTGCCCGTCCATGTCCATAAGGATGATCTTCGTCCTGCGGCATTTGACCTATTCGGTGGGTGAACAGGACAATGATGTCTGTCACCAAATCGGAAAGTGAATGGATGGCATCTGCCACCAGGGCAACGCTGTTTCCCAAAATTCCTCCAGCAAATTTGAAAACGGAAAGCAGTAAGTTGGCGACTGCACCAATAATTATGGCTTGGGTTCCTGGGGTCATGGCGTTAGCAAAGGTTTAAGACTCATTATTCATCAGGCTCTTAATGATTTTAACATTGGCGGCTGGAAAAGGATACGTGTCTAGCTCTTTTGCCTTCACCCAGCTCCATTCATCGCTCTGGGTCGGTGAAACTCGGCCTGAGCGGATACGGCAAAGGAAAACATGCAGGGTGACCCTGAAGCGGGTATAGCTGTGCTTGATGACCATGAGCTTTTCATCGATATGGAGAGACACCCCCAACTCTTCATTGATTTCACGGTGCAGGCATTGTTCAGGCGATTCGCCGGATTCAAATTTGCCTCCGGGGAACTCCCATAATCCGCCCATCAGCCCACCGACTTTCCTTTTTTGGATGTAGATATTGTTTCGTCGCAAAATGACTGCGGCACTGACTTCAATTTTTATGGAAGGAGTTTTTTGCTTTTGAGGTGGGTAAAGATTCTGTTTTCCGGCTTTTTGTGCTTTGCAGTTTTGCTTCAGTGGGCAGAGTAGACAAAGAGGATTTTTGGGAAGGCATACTGTGGCACCCAGTTCCATGAAAGCCTGATTGAAGTTGCCGGCCCCAGTTTCAGGAAGAATGTTTTCCATAGCTTCCCATAATATGTTTTCTGATTTCCTAGTCCCTGCGTTTTCCTTGAGAAGAAGGAGCCGCGACAAAACTCTTTTGACATTGCCATCAAGCACGGGAACTTTGTGGCCGAAGGCAATGCTGAGAACAGCTCCGGCTGTGTAACGACCGACTCCGGGAAGTTTCAGGATTTCTTCCATAGAATCAGGGACTTTTCCGGAATAATCTTGCAGGATTATTTGTGCGGTCTTTTTCAAATTGCGGGCGCGGGAATAATAACCCAGGCCTTCCCAATGTTTTAAAATAGTAGACTCCCTGGCCCTTGCCAGTTTCTGCAGAGTGGGAAACGATTTCATCCACCGTTCAAAATAAGGGATGACTGTCTTCACTTGAGTTTGCTGCAACATGAACTCCGAAACAAGAATACGGTAAGGATTCCGGTCGTTCCGCCAAGGCATCTCTCTTTTTTCTTCGTCATACCATTCCAGTAATTTTTTTTGCAGAATCCTGCTGGAGTTGCTGGTCTTCATAGGAAAAAGGCAAGGACTTTTGATGGGTTAGCAATGACATTCATGGACGGGGAGACCTCACACGCCGATAGCCTTTTTGCTCCAGATGACTTTGTGGAGCTGGGTCTGCAGACGCACCGGCAAACGGTCTTCAAGAATCCATTTAGAGAGGTCTTTCAAGTCGAGCTTGTCATAAACAGGAGAGAATAAAACCTGAACGGAGGCGGGCAGATTGTATTTTTGTAACAAGTCACGGCTCCATTCATAGTCGGCACGATCAAGAAGGACGAATTTGACTTCATCATGCGGAGCAAGCAATTCCAGGTTTTCAAAATGGTTTTTTTTGTCCTCGCCGCTTCCGGGGCATTTGATGTCGAGAATTTTTATGACTTTTTCCGGGACTTTTTCGATCGACAGAGCCCCGCCTGTTTCCAGCATGACCTGATAGTCTTTTTGCAGAAGTGCGTCCATAAGAGGATAAACATCTTCCTGCATTAAGGGTTCCCCTCCTGTGATTTCGACCAGTGGTAGAGCAAATGTTTCTACCTTTTGCATTGTTTCTTCCATTGTGAGGTCCTTTCCTGCATGAAATGCATAGGCGGTGTCGCACCAAGTGCACCGCAGGTTGCAACCTGTTAACCGGATAAAAACGCAAGGTAGTCCCGTGTGAGACGATTCCCCCTGGATGCTGGCATAAATTTCGTTAATTTTAAGCATGCGGTTTCTGAATTCCTGTCTGGATTTTGTCCTTTAAATAGATTACTTTAATTTTACAATATTTATGAAGGGAGGTTCATTAAACTTTGAGTAAATTCTATACGGAACTGGATGGAAAACTGCAGGAGTTTATCGCGGCCCAGAAAATATTTTTTGTCGGCACAGCGGCATCTGATGGTCGTGTCAATGTGTCTCCCAAGGGTATGGACAGTCTTAAAATTCTCAACGCAAATCAGTTGATCTGGCTCAACCTTACGGGTAGCGGCAATGAGACTGCTGCGCATTTGCTGGAACAATCTCGCATGACCCTTATGTTCTGCTCGTTTGAGGGGAAACCGCTGATATTAAGAGTCTACGGAAAAGCCCGCGCCATTCATCCCAGAGATGAGGAATGGGCGAAGTGGATCGCGTTGTTTCCGGAGTATCCCGGTTCGCGACAGATATTTCTGCTGGATGTCGATTCTGCACAGACCTCCTGCGGGTTCGCGGTTCCAAACTTTCAGTATCAGGAAGATCGAGGCGATCTGGTTTATTGGACGAAAAAAATTGGTGATGATGGAGTGAAAAACTACTGGAAAGAAAAAAACCAGACCAGCATCGACGGCAAACCTACTAAAATTTTTGAGTAAAACACAGTTGGATTCTTTATGCCCCTAAATGCCTAGCCGACTGGTGAGAATTTTGCTTCCCATACGGGCTTTGGCAGTGAAGTCAGCCCATGATTTTAACTGGGTGATTTGCTTCATGATGTAGGTGGGGCTGCGGTAGAACCGGGCATGGCATTCGTCCTGAATCTCACGTAATTCTTCTTCGGTAAAATCTTTGTTCCAGAATTTGATTTTAAAATCAGGGCTGGGGTTTTCGGCAAACTTCTGCCAATAATCTTCTGGAACGATTCCTTCATTCAACATTTGATAATAGAGTTCAACCTTTGGGTAAGGTGTGCAGATGGAAAACTGCGCATAATCGGGCTTAAGTTTTTTTGCAAACTCTACGGTGGCAAACATTTCTTCTTTAGTCTCGTGAGGTATGCCGATCATCATGTAGGCGAAGAATCCGATGCCAGCTTTACGTGTCATTTTGATTGCACGTTCGACTTTCTCCAGTGTTTGTCCCTTTTGCAGATACTGCAAATGTTTCGGGGTTGCGGACTCTATGCCAAAATGAATGCGGTAACATCCGGCTTGTTTGAGTGCGGCCACAACTTCAGGGTTGATGGTATCCACCCGGGCAGAAATTTTGAAATTTATTTTGACTCCCCGCTCGATAATCAGCTTACAAATTGCCAAAACATTTTTCTTGTCTATGGTAATGGTGTCATCGACAAAAAACAAATCGTCCACTCCCATTTTGACCAGTTCTTCAATTTCATCGACGACGCTTTCGGGGCTGCGGATGCGGAACTTGGTTTTGCGAATATCGCAGAAGGTGCAAGCCGCCGGGCACCCTCTTGTCGCCTGAATGGTGAAGAACTGTCGGCCCTCTCCAATAATATGCTGGTAGCTTGAAACATCGACAAGGTGGCGGGCGGGAAAAGGCAATTCATCAAGGTCAAGAAGCTCGGTTTCTGGCAGGTTGATATGCGAGACATCACCTTGTTTCCAGCCCAGGCCGTTAATGGACGACAAAGGTTCTACATCCTTTTCCAGAGCCAGGGCCAGACGGGAAAATATTTTTTCTCCTTCGCCGAAAACCACATAATCGATTTCCGGAAGGTTGAGAGTTTCTTTTGGGTATAAGTTAACATGAGGTCCGCCGAGGCAGATTTTTAAATTTGGGTGCTCTTGTCTCAGTACCTTTGCGGTGCGCAATGCATCGAGCAAATTGAAAGTCATGATGCTCATGGCGACCATATCTGGTTTAACTTCCCGGACACGGGCAAGCAGTGCTTCTTCCGAAACATTTTCCGGCGGGCAATCGATGAAGGTTGCGGTGTTCCCGGTTTCGCGCTCGTAGTAAGCGGCGACATAGAGAAGCCCGAGCTTCGGATAATAGCCTTTACCACCCTCCAGTGCTTTGGGCACGGAAGATTCGAGAGAAATGGTTTCGGGTGGGACGAGGAATAAAATTTTCATGGGATTGAACAACTTTTTCCTTTAATATTAGGCTCTTAATTTTACCACAGAAATTTGAAAGGACGGCGTGATGCCCATCGTTACCGTGACCAATATGTTTCCCGAAGCCGCGTTGGAAAAACTGGCGCCACATTGCGACTTACGCACCAACCAGACTGAAAATCCGCCCACAGCTGAAGACCTGAAGAAATACGCTTCAGAAAGCGCGGTGATCGTCACTTACTTATCGGACAAGATTGACCGGGACATTATTGATTGTGCGACGGATTTGCAGCTCATTGCCAATTATGGAGCCGGATTCAACAATATTGATGTGGCGTATGCCGCTAAAAAGGGCATCTGGGTGAGTAATACTCCGGGAGTCCTGCATGAAACCACTGCCGATTTAACCTGGGCGATGATACTGGGGGCAAGCAGGCGCCTTGTTCCTGCCGACCGCTTCACCCGCGAAAACAGGTTCAAGGGCTGGCAGGCAAAAATGTTTCTGGGGGGTGATGTTTATGGAAAAACCCTGGGCATAATTGGGTGCGGTGAAATCGGATCGGCGGTCGCTCGCCGGGCTTCGGGTTTTCGCATGCGGGTTCTCTATTGCAACCGAAACCGGTTGCCGAAAGAAAAAGAACAAGCCTTGAACGCGGTCTACACGCCGTTGGAAGAATTGCTCCGGCAATCCGACTTTGTCACCGTTCACGCTCCTTTGACTGAACAGACTCAACACATGATAGGGAAAGAACAATTTTTAATGATGAAGCCCACGGCTTATTTCATCCATACCGCCCGAGGTAAAGTGGTGGATGATAAAGCCCTGGTCGAAGCGCTGAGAGAAGGCAGAATTGCAGGCGCGGCACTGGATGTTTATGAACACGAACCCGCACTCACCGAAGGCATGACCGAGTTGGAGAACCTGATGTTGCTCCCGCACATCGGCAGTGCCAGTCATGAGACAAGAGATAAAATGGCCGACCTTGTGACGGATAACGTTTTGGACGCATTGGCAGCAAAAACCCCACGTTGCCTGGTGCCTGGTTGGAAGGCATGACCCATAGTTGTTATAACCCAGGAGGCGCCGGGAAAGCTTACGGCATGTGCAACAGTTGCCAGCGGTGCTTGAAGGGTTTTGAAGATGCCGGAGTTAATGACCCGATTGTTTACACTATAACTCCTTGACTATAACATCGACATCAATTTCTTTAGACCCTCCATGCAGTATAGAAATTATATCAAAAGTAATCTTGAATCTTTTCTTTTCTATATTTTTATTAATATCTTCGTAACTAACATCAGCCATAATGCAGGGAAACGAGGACCAATCGGATGTTTTCATGTTTTCGTTGTCAAATACTTCCAAGTCTAGGAACTCCTCGAAGGCACATACATAATATTTCGGAATAGGAACCCGGTTCATATCATTCCTTTGATAGGCTGGGATAGCGTCAAATTTTCTAATATTTTGCAACTTTGTATTGTGAAAAGAGCGACCTATTTCAAGCATCCCGCCAATATTTGAACCAACCAAATCAACGGAATCGGACTGGTTAATTATTTTTAAAAGTTCTTCAACCTCAATAAGCCAATTAATCGAAACATTGTAAGCAACACCAGCACCAAAGTTAATAAACTCCAGAGGTAAACCATGAATATCCTCTATATCCCACTGCCAGAAGCTATCTTTGTGAATGGCCCTACAATTTTTTGATATCAGTTTTAAAGCGGGACTTGAAATAGCTCTTTTTTGTTCCTTCATCTCAAAAATCATAAAAATACTAGCTAACCCAGTAAACAAAGCTGCAACTGCGGTAATGAATATAGCCATTTCCATAAAAGTATACTTTATTAGCGTGAAAGGTTAACTCTTTTGATGTTATACAGGCCTTATTTTAGTGCAATTTTTTTATAAATTGCAGAGGGCAAGCATTTTTCCCTATAAACTGTATTTCTCCTTCTCCCCTGGTGGGAGAAGGTTGGGATGAGGGGGATAAAAATTCACCTTTGGTTCAACTGATTCAATACTCGTAGAATCTCCTCAAGAACCACTTCAGTTTCTTTCAATACTTGATCATTCCAAAACCGAATAACTCGATAACCTTGTGACTGTAACCACGCAGTACGTTCATCATCTTTCCTTAATGATTCCATATGCTGACCGCCATCTACTTCGATGACCAGACAATTTTCATGGCAGATGAAGTCGACAATGTATTTTCCTACTGGAGATTGACGGCGGAACTTAAAGCTCCCAAGTTGGCGATTTTTAAGCGCAGACCACAACTTGATTTCTGCATCTGTGGCGTTATTTCGAAGTTTTCTTGCGGAAGATTTGGAAGAGATTTTTATTACCCCTCACCTAACCTCTCCCACAAGGGGAGAGGAATTAATGACGACACCCCGTTCGCTATTCTACTTTCACCTTCATGCACCTGGCAGATGGTAGAAAGCTAGTCAGACATTAAAACGGAAATGCATGATGTCACCGTCTTGAACGACGTATTCTTTTCCTTCAACTCGGAGCTTTCCGGCATCTTTGATGGCCGCCTCTGATTCATATTTAATCAGGTCTTCCAGGCTATAAACTTCAGCACGGATGAACCCTTTTTCGAAATCGCTATGGATCACTCCTGCGGCTACCGGGGCTTTCGCATTTTTGGGGATCGTCCAGGCCCGGGTTTCTTTTTCTCCTGCCGTGAAGTAGGTGGCGAGATCGAGTAATCTATACCCAGCGGAGATCATGCGGTCGAGTCCGGTTTCGGTCAGCCCCATTTCTTCCATAAACATCTTTTGTTCCTCGGGGTCTTCGATCTCCATAATTTCGCCTTCAATTTTTCCTGCCAGAGCCACCACAGATGAGCCGTCCTGTTCGGCAATTATTTTAACCTTCTGCACCAGTTCATTTTCCGTATCACCGGGGTCCATGACATTGCAGATATAAAGAACCGGTTTGGCGCTCAAAAGAGTCAGGCTTTTTACGTACTGTTCCTGTTCGTCATTGAAACCGGTAACAGTTCGTGCCGGCTGGTTTTGATCAAGGGCTTCGGACAACCTGGCGAGCACTTCTACTTGCATGCGGGCTTCCTTGTCTCCGGATTTCGCCAACTTTTCAATCTTGGTCTTTCGGCGATCGAGGGATTCTATGTCGGAGATTATCAGTTCGGTGTTGATGGTGTCTATGTCGGAAACAGGATCGATGACATCGCTGACATGAGGGACATTTCCATCCTCGAAACAGCGCACGACATGGGCGATGGCATCCACTTCACGGATGTGACCGAGAAACTTATTGCCCAGACCTTCCCCCTTGGATGCCCCTTTGATGAGCCCGGCGATGTCAACAAACTCCATGGTTGTGGGAACAATTTTTTTGGTCTTGACGTAGTGGGTGATGGTATCCAGACGTTCATCGGGAACCGGTACAATGCCACTATTGGGTTCAATGGTGGTGAACGCATAATTCCCCGCCAGGGCTTTGGTGCGTGTCAACGCACCGAACAAGGTTGATTTCCCCGCATTGGGGAGGCCGACAAGGCCACAGGTGAATCCCATATGAAAAGTGACTCCTTTAATTGTTGTTTTGCGATGAAGTAAATGACTTTAAAAAAAACAGGCCTAAGAATACCAGAAAAGCGTAGCCAGCGATGATTTTAAAAAACGTCTGCGGGGTGACTAAGCTGAACAGGGTGAGAAAAATAACCGCCCCGACACTGCCATAGGCTCCTGCCAGCCCGCCCAGTTTCCCGGTAAGGCGTTGAGAGATCAGAGGAATCACCGCAAAACATGCGCCATTTCCGGCTTGTAGAAAAATGGAGCAGGTCACTGAAAGCAGGAGGGTGGAGGTGAGAGACCAGCTACTGTCCATTCCCCCCATACCCCAGTAACACAGGCTTGATCCCAGAACTAAAATAAAAAGTGTGCGCCTTCTGCCGAACCGGTCTGAAACCCATCCGCCTCCGGGCCGGGTGATCAGGTTCATGATGGCAAAACTTGAACCCAGTGCTCCCGCAACCTGCACGGTCAAGGAAAACGTGTTTTGCAAAAACTGCGGGAATATTGAAATAACCGCCAATTCAGATCCAAAGGTCAGAGAATAAACCAGACTCAATATAGCAATCTGGCTGAACGAATATTTTTCGTCTTCCGGGATGGGGTGTTGTAGTCGAGGCATGTTGGCTTGCCAGCATCGCAATGCGCTCAAGACAAAAAGCCCTGCAATGCCAAAGGTCAGGGCCATGAAAATAAATTCAGGAATTAGAAATAGCGGTTGTCCAGAAAGTTTCCCGATGAATAGAGCTATTGCTCCATAAAGGGGTACGAGGAAAAGGATTTGCAGGATCAGGTCTCGCCGCGAAGTGACTTCAATCACACCATGCATATCGACTAAAAAATCCCGGCCTTTCCCCGGATCATCACGGCAGAACCTGTAATAAACTCCCGCCCAGATCAGGCAAAAAAGTCCCGAAAGACCCGTCGCCACCCGCCACCCGGACTCTTCGGGGAAGAGAAGGGCAACCAGTGGAAGAGAAAACGCCGCAAATGCTGAACCAAAGTTGCCCCAACCTGCGTAAATACCCTGGGCTGTTCCCATTTTTCCAGGCGGGAACCACTCGCCGATCATTTTTATACCCACCACGAAGCCACCACCGACGATCCCCATCAGCAAGCGAGCGATCAGCAATGCCTTGAAGTTCTGCGCCAGGGCGAACTCGAAACATACCAGTGCGGAAAAAACCAGCAGTCCGCTGAACACTTTTTGCGGGCCGTACTTATCAACCCAAAAACCGATAACGATTCTGGCGGGAATGGTCAAAGCCACATTGCAAATCATCAGCGCATTGATCTCGGCAGAAGACAGGTTCAAGGCATGCATGATGGTGGTATTGAAGGGGGCCATGTTGAACCAGGCCACAAAAGTCAGAAAAAATGCCACCCAGGTCAGGTGCAGGGTGCCCCATTGGCTTTTGCTGAAACCTAACATGGTGTTGCCATTTTTGGTGTTTGCTGGAGGACGGACGTGGAGTTAAAAAAAGCCATAGGGCAGAAAATAAAAAGAGACCACAGTACGTGGCCTGGACTTAGTCATTACTTGTTACGAAGGAAACGGCAGGGAAAGCGGATTCCATCATCCGTTTATTGTCACAGGTTTAAGGTTGGTTGGTCATCATCTGATGGGATTTCACCACACCACTCTGAGTAAAAACGATGATCATGTCTTTGGTGATATCTTTGCCCAGAGAGTTGTAGAAATTATATTCATAAGTCCATATCTTATAGCCGTTTTGAATGCCTTTTTTAAAGGGAGGCCCAAACATGGCTTGAATTTCTTTATGGGTCGTTGTTCCCACAACAATATTTTTATAAAGAGACTCGTTAAAGTCTTTTCCGGTAGTACCGCACCCGCAAACAAAAAGCACACTGGTCAGAAGAAAAATATTTAATACTTGAGCGTAGTTTGCTTTCATTTTCCTGGCCCTCCTTAGGATGCCACAATCTTATATTTTTCCCGATGCAATTTCGGGTTTACTTGAAAAGTGATTTCTATATTGTTCTGTTTTTCTATCTCTTCAAGAAAACTGCTCTCTTCCTCGAACAGCATGTCATAAACCGTTGGGTGCATTTCGATGTCGATTTTCTTTTTGGTGATGTTGTCGGTTCCTCGCCGCTGGATTTCCCGGATGATTTCGTAGCAGACGGTCGAAGTGCCCTTGATATACCCTTTTCCATCGCAGTAATCACAGGGGTCGCAAAGAGTTTGTGCCAGGCTTTCGCGCACGCGTTTACGGGTCATCTCGACCAGCCCCAACTCGGAAATTTTAAGAATACGGGTTCGTGATCGGTCTGGTTTCAGTGCTTGTTTTAATGCGTTGGAAACCATTTCCTTGCTTTCTTCTTTAGCCATGTCGATGAAATCCACGATGATGATACCACCGATGTTTCTGAGGCGAAGCTGGTATACAGTTTCTTTGACCGCCTCCAGGTTGGTTTTCAGGATGGTATCTTCAGGGTCGCTGTGGCCTACATATTTGCCGGTGTTGACATCAATAGCGACCAGAGCTTCGGTCTGGTCAATAGTGATATAACCGCCGGACTTGAGCCAGATGGTCCGGCCCAAGGCCCGGTTGATATCCATTTCGATGCCATAATGATCGAAAATCGGCATCGGGTCTTTATACTGCTCAATCTTATCTGACAAATGCGGGAGATATGTCGCACAGAATTCCAGACACTTGGTGAAATCTGACTGCGAGTCGATCACCAACCGCTCGGTATCGTTGGTAAAAAGATCTCGAATGGACCGGAAGATCAGGTTCAGATCTTCGTAAACCAGATGCGGGGCACTTAGATTTTCAGATTGTTGTTTCAGGTTTTCCCAAAGGCGGTGAAGAAATTTGAGGTCTGAGTCAAAGTCCGCACGCGTGGCGTCTTGCCCAGCGGTTCGGACAATATAACCTTCGCCGGGGTTGCCGATTTCGCCAAGCAGTGTTTTCAGCCGTTCTTTTTCGTCCTCTTCCTCGATGCGCCGGGAAACGCTGATATGGTTGACCGTTGGCATATAGACCAGATAGCGTCCCGGAAGGGTGATGTAGTTGGTGATGCGGGCTCCCTTGGTTCCTAGTGGATTCTTGGCAACCTGTACCAGAATTTCCTGGCCTTCCTGTAAAATATCCTGAATGCGGATTCCATGATTGGGACGGCCGGGTTTTCCTGCAAAGGGTTCTTCTGTTTCATCAGCTAGAGGAGGAGGGGCCATCTCATCTTCGAGTCCCAGCATATCGACAACATCGATATCTCCGACATACAGAAAGCCGGCTTTTTCCATCCCGATATCGACAAAGGCCACCTGCATTCCAGGGAGAATTTTGGTGACCTTGCCTCGATAAATATTTCCAACAATGCCCTTGTTGGTTTTGTGCTCAATAAATAATTCCGAGACCTGATTATTTTCCATCAGGGCAACACGAATTTCACGCTGGTTGGAATTTATCAGTATTTCAGAAGACATGGGTTTCCTGTGTCATTTGGGTGATTGAAAAATTATAACATGCCGGTTGGATCAAACCTTGGGAAAAAAAGCCTTTTGCTCTAATGGATTGATCTGCGCATTTCAACATTGAGGAGCAGGCCTATTGCAAAAAAATGCGTTATGAGAGAAGAGCCGCCATAGCTCAGGAAAGGTAGGGGAATACCGGTGATGGGGAACAGACCAATGGTCATGCCAACATTAAAAATGACGTAAAACGTGATGGAACTGACGAGCCCCAGGGAAAGAAAAAAACCGAACCGATCTGCGGCCCGAAAAGCGATGTTTAAACCTTTCAGAATGATAAAAAGAAATAAGGATAGAAGAATAACCACGCCAAAAAAACCGGTTTCCTCCGCAAAAACTGAGAAAATAAAGTCCGTATGTTTTTCCGGCAGGAAGTTGAGTCGGCTTTGGGTTCCTGCGAGCAGACCTTTCCCCCAGAACCCGCCTGACCCGATGGCGATTTTAGATTGGATAGAATGGTAGCCTGCTCCGAGTGGATCCAGCTCTGGATTGAACAAGGTCAAAAGCCGGGTTTTCTGATAGTCCTTCAGGAAGAACCAGAGGGCTGGAGCCAGCATGAGCCCACCTGTGAAAAGTTTTATCAAGGTCATTCTGTTCATTTCAATGGCGGCTACAAAAACCAGAAAAATAAAAAAAATCATCATGGTGGTGCCGAGGTCGGGCTGGACAACGATCAACCCTCCCAGAATTGCCGTCATCAATGCCGGGATGACAAGGTCCTTCAATGTATATTGGTTCGACATCTTTCCCGATTCGAAATATTTAGCCAGGGCAATGATCAACGATACCTTGGCGAACTCGGAAACCTGGATACTGATAGAGCCTATATGAATCCAGCGCCGGGAACCCGATGCGATCACTCCGTAGACCAGCACATAAGCCAGAGCTATCAGGGTTAAAACATAGATGAGGTAGGCATAACGGCTGAACAGGCGATAATCCAGTGCCAGGGCGATGAGCATGGCCACCAGCCCATAACCGATCCAGTAAATTTGTTTGATGTAAAGGCCACGGAAAAAAGCTTCCGGACGACCGTGGTTGGCACTGTATATGGTCACCACGCCAAGAATAGCAATTCCCATGCATGTCAGGAAAAATAGCCAGTTGAAATTAGAAACCAGGCGCCGATCAATCATGTTAAGATTTTATCATAACGCATTGAAAATTATAGGATGTTTTATACCCGTCCTTGCGTTTGTCGTGCAGCAGGAAATGTGCTTCAGTGATCCGTCAGTTAAGAGGTAGGTGCGACAACAACATTATCAAAGGTGGTGGTACTGGTTATTGTGGTCAATGCAATTTCTCCCTGGGAATAGGACGTCTCGGTTGCGGTGATGTCCCAACTGGAGGGTTCCGTTGTGCTGGTTTGCCAGAATTTTGCGTTGAGCTCATCTCCGCTGGCACTGGCCTTCAGGGTATAGTACTCGTTGTTATCAAAGCTGAAGGTGGTCGAACTGACAAGTGTCGCTTCAAAGCTGTCGTAATTCACCAGTTCCAGTATATACAAGTCATCGTTTGGGCTGCCCCCGCAGTTGCTTGAACAGGATACTTTCGCCATGTAATACTGGCTAGCATTTTGATACCGCAGGACGAGGCTCACGTACTCAGTCGAACTTAATGAACCATTGCGTTTGATATCCACCTGCGCTTCGTAATCCTGCCAGGACGCACATCCATTGAGAGACAGGGCAAATCCGTTGGATGCCGTTTTGTATTGTCCGGATGCAACGTTCCAGTTGGCAGTGCCTTCTTCGGTCCATCCAGCACTGTCACCATCATTAAAGTCATCGGAAAAAATACCGGTACCAGATTCAAAAGAAACCGGAATCGCGCTGAACACAGGGTAGTCTGTCCCATCGACATCAATGAGGGCGTTGGCAGAAACAGTTGCGGTGACGCTGGGTGCAGACCAGTCGTAAGTTAAGGTGGTGGATGTATTGCCATTGCTATTGGTCGTGCTTGAGGTTGGGTTTGCTGTGCCATCACTGGTGTTAAAGTTGACGCTCACAGCATCGATTGCGCTTCCCTCTGAGTCCAGAACGGTTGCGGTAATGGTGGTCGAACTATCTGGGCAACTGATCGGAGTGGGGTTAGCCACTAAATCGACTTTCCCCCAAGGAGCGGTAACCAAATTTCTTGGGGAAATGACCGCAGTGTAGGTTTCGCGATGGTATCGGTCGTTATAAGAAGTTGTGCCGCCTGCAGTCGCGACACTTCCTGTAGAATAAGTGCCGTTATTCACGAAGTTTTCATTTGGGTCTTCATCTTTGGATCTTGAAATAATTTCCAAGTCCACCTTTCGGATATCGTTTAACTCATCGGCTGGAACTACATAAGGTGGCACCGGGTTCCCGTCAGCATCAGTGGTGACTCCTGCCGGAAGGGGGTCTCCATCTTTATCCCAATAGCGGATAATCAGGTTGTCGATATTGCGTGCCACTTTGCTTTTCGTGACATCAGCAGCCCCTTGGTCAGGAGTAATGCGATAAAAATGAAATGGTGGACTACCCAGACCCAGAGAAATTTGGTAAGTCCGTGTTTCAGAGCTATCCACTACACCGTCTCCATCGTCATCAAAATAGGGGGAGATCGAGAAACTGGTATTGGTCGAGCTATCCGGATTTGAGACCGCATAGGTCATGACTTCATCATTTTGAACGGTGCCATCATTATCATCATCAAAGACCATGGTGATGTAATGATCAGATGCCGCGAGGAACCTTTTACCGCGGGTGACGTTGAAGCCTGCGTTCTGAACACTGCGGGTGACAAAGTCGACCGATGCTCTGCCGTTGGCTTGCATTTGGCCCAATTGGATTTGCCGTGAGAAGGTATTCTTCTGCGAGGTGATTATCCCTGCCACGAGAGCAAGCATGATTAGAGAGATGGCCGACCCCATCAGCAACTCAGCCATGGTGAACCCGTTTTCATTCATTTCCCATTTTGATTTTTTTGGCAACTGATCCATTAAATTTCCCTCGGTTGATAACTATTCGAGAAAGCCCACCCGCTCCACACTAAATATGGAGGGGATAAAAGGCGGCCAGAAATCCGGGTCCTGGAATCTCACATCCCAGCCCCAGGCGCGGCCCGGGGGGTTGTACACATTTGATTTCCCCCAGTTTTCTGTCGCTTGAGAGCTGGTCCACAGGTTGATGAAACTTCCTCGGATAGTGCAGTCAATACCACTCCAGTTTTCCTGAAACCTCGGATAGTTTTCAAGCCCTCCGCTATAGGTCCCGCCTCCAGCTGGGGTGGGGACATTACCACCAAAGAAGGCGGCATTGAGGGTGGTCGCGCTTGCATTAGTTTTACTGCTGCAAGACGTTCTTCCTGTGAAGCTGTTTGAAAGAATATTGAGAGCATCGCTTATGATTGCAACCCCCTTCGTGTCGGGAATGGTCTGAACAGCTAGATATGGTCGATACGGATCATTTTGGTT
>JACNKA010000190.1 GCA_014382285.1 Nitrospinota bacterium
TTTCTGGAAGGCCCCAATGGAGGCTTGGACTTCTGTCGACTGTTTTTCGAGTTGTTTAATTTTTTTTGTTTGTACGGTGTACTCAAACTGAAAAAAACCATAGCCTATTGCAGAGAGCAAGCTCCCGACTATAATTGCAATTTCCCGGAGGGTAAGATTTTTAAGATCCGGTATTGATGATTTTGTCGCCATAAATTGAAACTCAGTCTTTGGTTTTTATGCAGAATTGTCGGGTGCTGGAAAAACGTAAAGTTGAAACATGATTCCAGGGCTATTATATTGCCCTTTTGGCAAAGGACTTGATTTGATAAGTTTGATATCGCTGAAAACGGGGGAATTTTTTAAGTCCTGAAGTAGTTTTTGCAGGGAACTTTGTACTTTCAGCCCTGCGCCGAAAATTTCTCCATTTATCTTTATCCGTTCCCTGTTCTGGGTCAAGTCTGCGTTTTCAGCTTGTGCTTCGTCACTGCCTTTTGCTGCATAAGTGATTTGTGAAAGAGAGGTGTCGTTTGAAACCAGAAGAGAGAGCTCTGAAAAAACCAGTTCGAAATTGAATGGAAAGGTTGAACTTCCAGGAAGTTGACTTTTTTCTTCGTTCAATGCCTTCTTGGATTCGTTGAGACTCTTCAACTCCTGAATGGGTTCTTGTAGTTTGGGCACTTGAAGTTGCAAATTGGTCAGCTCGACTTTCTGGTCGCTGAGTAATTGATATTTACTTGAAACCTCAGATCGAAGGGTCGAGCTGTAGCCATATAAAGCAACGAATAATACGAGGACAGCAGCCAAGGGAGCCAGTTTGATCAGGGTTTTCTTGAGGGAGGGACGGTATTTTTCCGGCAAGACATTAATTTTGTCGCATTGCCCCAATGCCAGCCCTGCCGCAACTGTCAGGCTGGGCCCATACAATTTCATGTCTTCCTTGGAGATCGAGTCATCCTGAACGGAGGCTTGCATGAAAACGTTACAACGGTCGATTTCCAAATCCAGAGTTTCTTTTAAAAACTGATACAGCCCACGTAGCCCCACTCCTCCACCTGAAAGGATCAGGCGGTCCACTGAGTCTTTGCGGTATTGGTTTTTAAAATATTCGATGGATCGGTCCATCTCGGTGGCCTGTTTGATTAAGATGGGCTCCAGCCGTTCCCGAATCAGTTTTAAAGGCACCCCTTCTTCCGTTTTTCCATCGCTGTCTTCGGCGGGATAGCCAAATATTTTTTTGATTTGCTCGGCACGTACTTCATCAATGATGGCGGTTTTCCCATTTTCCAACTCATATTCTCCAACCAGGCATGCTGTCAGGTTTTTACCGCCGTTAGGAATTTCCCGGGAAAACAGGATGCGCCCATCACAGACAAAATAAATGCGGGTACGCTCTGCCCCCATATCTACATAACTTGTAACGACTTCAGGTTTTTGAGGGTTTACGGCATTGTCATAGTCCCACAGCGCAATAGGGACGACCGTGACTCCTTTGGGTCGTAGTCCGGCTGACTTGACGATAGAGATTATGAAATCGAGAACATCTCCCCGCACTATGACGCTCAACAGGTCGAGAAGCGTTGCGCCATCCTTATTTGTTTCGCCCATGACATAGTTGTCGACCACGGCCTTATCCAGATCGAACAACACTTCTTCCTTAGCGTTCCATTTTGCGGCTTCGATCAGTTCTTCCGGTGGCATTTTAGGAAGTGAGGCGTTACGGATGATGACATTATGCCCGGTGACCGAAATGTAAATCGATGAACCTTTGATTTTGGCATCGGAGAGCATGTCTTTAATCATATCCCCCAGTAAACCGGTGCGGTCTTTCTGCTGAAGGATCTCAGAGGGAATTTCTCGAATGGCGAATTTGGTGACCTGAAAACCCTGGTCATTGCGAATCAGTTCCACCACTTTGATGTCGTGAAAACCAATATCCAGACCAATGCTTTTTTCTGATTTGGCTAGGCTCAATGTCGGGCTTTTAAGCTTCATTCTCTTTTTTGTTTAAATACAAGATGACCGGGAAATTATCTCATAAACCGGTGTCATCTTCCAAGAGGTTTTATTTTGGAACCTATTGAATTTTCAGGAGAAACCCGTGTTTCACCGGTGAGGATTCAGAGCGCAGGCAGCTGTTTTTTTGAGATACGTCTTAAATCACTCTGACCAGTTCAAGGTTCCTGTGGAATTGAAGAACTTCCCCCGCCTCCGCAGATCTCGTAACTGTCGGAGTCCTGTCCGGCAGTATCATCGAAGGTGAGTGTGGCGTTGTTGGAAAGGCTGACCGAGGCGGCGACAACGGAACCTTTGAACTCGGCGTTGTTCTGCAGGTCAAAAACCAACTGATCCCCATAAATACCGCCGGTGAACAGGATATTATTTTTGAATACACCCTGTCCTCCGATTAGCACCAATACATCCGATGCATTATCCATGACCCGGTTGATCTTTGAATTATTTTCCATGCTGAAGTCGCCATCAGTTTGCATGGTCATTGTTCCTTCGGTTGGGGTCGTGTCCCCAACGAGAAACTCGACTTGGTTGCTTATTGACACATTGCCTTTGATATTGAACTTCACAGTCCCCAGTATTTGTATATCTGCGCTGTTGGACAAGTTGACGTTTTCATATACCCACACAGTGGTAGTGCCTCCGGAGGTGCCAAAGGTTGTGGTTCCGGAAGATTGAGTCCAGCTGCATATTTGCACACTGGCATCTGTATATGTGTTACCGCCGGCAGTAAGGTTGAAGTAATCACCCGTACCCCCAGGGCAATCAGTTGCGGGGTCGTCTGGAAAGGTTGGCAGGGCCGGAATAGCCGGAATATCGCACACGCCTTCTTGAGTGGGTGCGGTTGGCGGATCAACGCTGGAGTTATTGGTGTTGGTGATCGGGGTACAACTGGTGATGGCGTTGGTGCTCAAAGAGCAATTAATGGCAACGACTTTTGAAAAGGAGCGCAAAGCCCCTGCAAATTTTCCAATGGAAGTCACTTTGATTTCTGTTGAACTGACCGGTGTCACCTGAATTTCAAACGCACCTCTTGAGCCGCCAAAAGGAATGTCAGAGGGGAAGTTTACGGGGGCCGTGACCCAGTCGTCACATCCGCCAGTCCAACTGGTGCAGGGGCATCCTGCTTCGGTAGTTCCTCCCTCCAGCAGACATTTCTCTGCAAAACGCAGCCCCGCCTCTGCCGCCAGGAAGGCGTTGGTCGAAGAGTAGGTGAGCGCGCCACCAGCCTGCTTCTGCTGACTGTCGGCCAGGAAATTGACCGCTATGGAACCGATGATGATCACCGCAAAGATGACCCCCATCAATGCCGCTGCACCGTCTTCATTCTTTGAAAAGGAACGCAGCCAATGAATGAATGATTTTATTTTACTCATAATTATATCCCGACTCGCGGAACCACTCCCGATGCCAGCGTAAAGTTCTCGCCGTTGGCTCCTGTCAACTCCATTCTAATCGTATAATAATCCTTGGTATCGTTGTTTGTGATTTTGGTGATGACAAAGGCGGTGACCTGTGTTGCCACTGTGGTTGTTACGGCGCCACTGGTACGCGTTATTGTTCCTGCCCCACTGTTGTAACTGTATAAAATTTGTGTGAGGTTTGTGTCTTGTTCGTAGGCGCTCAGCTTGGTGAACTGGATTGAGGTGGCGGTCAGGTTAATGGCATCTACCCTGTTATCAGCCATGCGCAACTCACGTAACATGAACTCCATGGCCAGCTTGGCTTCGTCTACAAGATTTTTCTGTCCGGCAGAGAGTTGATTGGTGCGAGCGGCACCTGAAATAAACTGTACGGTAAACATTCCCATGACACCCATGAGAACCACGGCGATAATGACCTCAATCAACGTAAAACCACCTTCTGCTTTATGATTTCTTGAGTTAACCGCTGTCATGGGTCTATGCATAAGCTTTATGCGTCCAAAGCAAATAAAGTGAAAAACTCCAGGCTGCCCGACATATCAGGGTGAGTGATTGTGAGAGTCACCTTTTTAGCAAAATCGGCGGTGGGCCCTGTGTCGGTGTCCAGATCTGTAGAAGCGACATTAATTTCGGTACAAGCTATGCTGTAGCCTTCATCGGGGGATCCAATGATGCCAGCGCAGGGAGAAACATCGCGCGTCTTGCTGACGATGCTCTCCATATGTTTTAGTGCAATGAAAGAACCCTGAACGGCTAATTCGGGCCGCTTGGTATCTTGCAGTCCAGAAAAGGGAATCATGATTGACGGAATGGCAATCCCAATGACCACTATTGAGAGGATAATTTCAATCAGAGTGAACCCCCCCTCCTTCGTCAAGAGACAACATTGCCAATAAGATTTTATTTTAGGGATTATGATATCGTCACCCTTCCGGTATATTGCTCCACGATAATGTTTTGAGTAATTCCACCAGAGCTAATTTGAACTGTGCCGAATTGGGTAGCTTCTCCAAAACGGTTGAATGAAATGGATATGTTGTTAACAATGCTGGTGTCGGTTCCATCCAGTTGTCGTAGAACATCTGTAAAAACCCCAGACGGGTCAACGATTGAATATGAGCCACCGGGGCTGAAACTAATTGTTACCGGACTTGCTGAGGCAGGGTTTCGAGACATGGCTAGTTCCTGCGCATAACGTATATCCGACTTTATGGTTGCCGCCCAGTTTGCAACAGCAATGCCGGATCTGTCGAAATTAGGAACAGCAACCGCCGCAATGATCCCCAGAATCAGAATGACGCTGATGATTTCTATTAATGTAAATCCCTTGGAATTTTCAAGATGTCGGCGCATTATTTTACTATCGATACACTGAGATAAAAGTTTTTAATCAAGAGGGCCAACTATTGTATAGCTCAAGTTTGGTTGCATGGATGTCCCTCTAGAATTATAGTTCTGCAATCACAGGATGTCAAAGCACGAAATCACTGTTTTCAAAAGGCCTGTAAACCCACCCCTTATGAGGAATAAGTCAGTGGAGGGTCTTTTATCCTTGCCTCTGTTCTAACAAGATTTATAATTAATACAGAGCATTAACCCTATTTTTCAGGTGTTCGTAAGGTGCGAATCGACAGACATTTCGAGTCAACAGTCTTAAGGATGAATAGAAGTTGCGAGAAGGGGCAAATTTTGAAGCATAAGATATGGATCATGGCTTTTGCTTTAGTCTTCTTTCTGTCCAACGGAGTCGGAATTTTTGACTACCTTAATATTTCCCTTACCTCAACGATTTCCCAGGCGGAAGCCGATGATAAAGACAAAGACAAGGACAAAGACAAGGACAAAGACAAGGACAAAGATAAGGACAATGATTGCGAGGATGATAAGGTTGCGATCTGTCATTATCCACCAGGGAACCCGGCCAACCAGCAGAGCTTGTGTGTTGGAGAGGATGCAGTTGCCGCCCATATCAAAAACCACGCCGACACAGTGGGGAAATGCGATACCGCCGGCGTGATTCCCTGTGTGTTGAATGATGATGATTTTACTTACGGTGTTTCCGCATGTAGCTCTACCATAGATTGTCTCGGCATAAATAAACTACAGATACTATATGACTCGCAATTTGTTTCCACCCCGGATGCGGGGGCTCCAAATGTGACAATCCAGGGATGGAGTGATGCAAATTTCTGCCGGATTGATCTTTCTATAGTCAGCGGTGGTAACAAATGTGGATATAAAATTGGCACCACCGGGGGTAAGGTCCGCATACTGACAGATGCAAAAGGCAATACCAATACCTGTGAAATGATCATAGAGCTCCGTGCACCGAGAGATTTGCCGATCCAGGGGGATGGCTAAGATGACTGAACGATACCACCGCAAAACTGAAAATGAAAGCCACGCAAAGTGGGGGGGGTTCCAGCACCCGATCTGGATTGGGGTCCTTGCTTTAGCCTTCTTTCTATCCAACGGAGTCGGAATTTTTGACTTCCTTAATGTTTCCCTTATCTCAACGATTTCCCAGGCGGAAGCCGGCGATAAAGACAAAGATAAAGATAAGGATGAAGACGGTGGCGGTTCTGGCGGCTCTGGTGGCTCTGGCGGCTCTGGCGGCGGTGCTGGCGGCTCTGGTGGTTCTGGTGGTGGTGAGTGCGACCCAAGTGTGGGGGAGTACGGTCTTTGTGCCAATCAGGGTTTTATCACCATCAAGGGCATGACCAGCAAGGTCTGGGCGCACAGCACAACGGGAAGTATCTGGACCGTGCTGACCTCCTCTGATGTTAAGATCCAAACGGGAAGTGGCGATACCTTTGCTACAGGGTTAACCCAGAAGGGAAAGTTTGAATCGGATACAGGCCATATCAAGATTCATTACTGCCGGAAACCTGCGGACACGAGTCTTGGAATTGAAGTCACCAGCCTCTCAACAGGTGATGTGGATATCCGTTTTTTTGAAGAAACCCAGTTTGATTTTAATATCACCACACACGGCATTGTGAAAAACAAGATGGGAGATTGCAACAGTTGCAGTTTCAAGCTAAAGGGGGAAGTCGCCGGTAATATATTCATCAGCGATATTCTTTTGGCAGACGACAGCGCGGCGAACAATTGCCTTTATTAACTAAATAACTATTCTTTCCTCCTCAGACAACAAACCTTTTTAAATCGAACCGCCCGCTTTGCACGATCAAGACTTATATTGAATTCTTCTCTCCTATAATCCACAGATGTTTCAAGAGTAGCATCCCCGCCAATGCCATTGGCATCCAGAAAACATACTGCCGACCCAGCAAGGTGAATCCCAGAAAAAACATTACGATACCCACCCAGAAACCGTTGTTCTCGTGAAAGAAGGTTTTGTCCACCTGCTTGTACTGATGCAGGATGAAGATGAAGAAACGCCCGGCCCACAGACCTGTTATGCAGGAACCCACTGCCGCGAGTATGAGAGTGAAGCCTGAAAACGGAATATTCGAGACCAGTGCGTAAATACTGTAGTAACAGAACAGGCCGAGCCCCACCCCGACGTTTCTGTCCAGATTGTCCAACCACAGCCCGATGATGGAGCCGATGAGCCAGGAAGCGGTGACCACCATATAGGTCAAGTAAGCGGAGGAGATATTGATCTGTAGGAGGATCAAATAGCTGAACTGCAAGGTAGAGAAATACAGCCCGGTCAGAAAGGCGTAAGCGGGGAATTTAATCATCGTCGAAGTACCTTCCGGAAAAACGTTCCCATCCTCTTCTAAGCACCAGATCCAGATTGTCCACCGCGAGGGGGACGGCTTCAGTGAGATACGCAGGAACATCATCTGGTGAGAGAATCATAAGGTCCTCCTCATACATTTGGGTGGCTTCCCTGACCTTCGACAGATTAAATGGCAGATGGTTGGAAGCGTAGGCAAAACTACGACCTGCCTGCTCGCTGTTGAGCACCATGACCTGCTTGAAAGCTTTTGATAACGCCGCGACCACCCGGGCGGGTGTGCGATTATTGAGTTGCAACGGGCCGCTCAATTGCACGGCAATGACCCCCTGCGCTGTCATTTTGGAGCGTGCCAATTGATAAAACTCCACAGTATGAAGAATGGCTTCCTGAATAGTCAGCGGTGAGGGAATGTCCATGATGACCAGGTCAAATTTATCCTGCGTGGTTTTCAGGAAATGTTTGCCATCGTCGATAATCAGGTTCCAACGGTCGAGTCCGACCAGTTCTTGAGTTGGAGTGAAAAACTGTTGTCCGGCTGAAAGAACTCCGACATCGAGTTCAACCGATTGCACGAAACGTGAGTGGGGGTAGACCCTGGGCACCGAAGAGAGTGTTCCATTTCCTATGATCAGAGTTTTTTCCGGTTTGATGAGTCTGGCTGGAATTTCGGCGATGTAGTAATTCAAATCTTTCAGATCCGAAGCGTTGAGGTTCAGCAGTCCGTCTAAATAAAGATAGCGCTCGCCTTCCCCATCTTGCATCACCTCGACTTTCTGATAGGCCGAGTTGATCGACATCAGGGTGGTGGCATTATCCATAGAATGTTTGTTTTCATATAGCAGGGCGGTGGTGCGATGGTCTATCTGCGTGAGGGAACTGCCCGCGACTAGAGCGATCAGCGCAAAAGTTACTGTCCAGATTTTTTTCTGCAATGCCAGTTGAATGACAATTGCCAGCAGAGCCCAGTAAATGGGGATGATGAAGTCGATGCCCTTGTTCCAGCTCAAGCCAACGATGGCGAAGCCTGCGGCGAAACCGAGCAGTTCCATGGAATAAAGAATTTTCATTTTTTGCAGGGCGGTTTCTCCGTGAATTCGTCGCGGCAGAAACACCGCAAAGATGGAGCTGAATATCAAGGCGTAGACGAACATCAAGGCCATGTACCAATAGCCGCTCAGATCAAGCCTTGCTATTCCTACCGCGAGCATTCTGTATGAGAAAGGAAAGGTCAGGTGCAAAAAAGCAATGATGAGAAAAGAGGTCTCAAAAAATTTATCGGAAAACTTTAGTGACAGAAAATAACCGATGGAGAGCCCCAGAAAAAACGCTGCGGTCACCAGAATGATCACCACTTCTTCTCCATAAAGAATGGTGACAAAATCGCGGATCATCACGAATTGCGAGATGCTGAGGCAGGCTCCTACCAGAAACAGGAGCACAGGTTCTCTGAGAGTGTGGTATCGGTTCACAAATTTGGCCCAGTTGGATTTGAGGTCAGACCCCTTTCATGGAACGGATCAAAACCATTGTGGCGATTCTATCAGAAAGCTGGAGTGTTGGGATTTATTCAGGCGGGAAGTTGGCACATATCCTGATGCTTTGATTTGCTGTTTTTGCTGGAGGAGCCATTTCCCCCATTATACTGGCTATAGCGAAAAACTTTTCCTTCATAGTTGGTGATGACCACTTCATCTTTGTTGTGTTCGACAACACTGTTGGGAAGCAGTCTTACTTTGCCGCCCCCGCCCGGTGCATCGATCACGAAATAGGGCACTGCCATGCCTGAGGTGTGGCCCATAAGGTCTCTCAGTATGTCGAGGCCTTTTTCTACGGATGTGCGAAAATGGTCTGTCCCTTCTGTCATGTCAGCCTGATAAATATAATAAGGTTTAACGCGGTTCTTCAGCAATTTCAGCATCAACTCTTTCATGGTCTGTGAGTTGTCATTGACTCCTTTTAACAGCACCGTCTGGCTTCCCAGGGGGATGCCAATGTCTGCAAGCATGGCGCAGGCTTTTTCCACTTCGGGAGTGATCTCCGCAGGGTGGTTGAAATGCATGTTGAAATACAGCGGATGGTATTTCTTCAGTATCGAGCAAAGGTTTTCCGTTATTCTGGATGGCAAGGTTCCGGGGACACGTGTGCCAATACGAATGATTTCCAGATGCGGGATGGACCGAAGTTCACTGAGGATGCGGTCCAGTTCTTTGTCAGGGACAAGAAGCGGGTCTCCGCCGGACATGATGACATCACGGATTTCAGGGTTGTTGCGGATGTATTCAATGCCTTGCCTGAGGGTATCGCGTGTGACCACTCCGGGAAAACCAATTTTCCGTTTTCTCGTGCAAAACCGGCAGACAATGGGGCATTGGTTGTTGATCATCAGCAATACCCGGTCGGGATAGCGGTGCACCAATTCTGGTACGGGCATATCGCCTTCTTCATTAAGCGGGTCTGCGAGCAGGGTTTCTCCTTCTATATAATCGTCCAACTCTTCAAGGGTGGGCACCACCTGTTTCCATAACGGGTCATTGGGTCCCTTTATGAGATTAAGGAAATAAGAATTGATTCGTATGGGGTAGATTTCTCCCACCTTCTTAAGTCGTTCCCGATATTCTGGAGATTCGGGAATGAACGGCAGGTCTTCAATCTTCACCGCGCTCTGGCTGAGTTGTTGTTGCCAAGGCTCCATGTTTTTTTCCTACTTTCGTGGAAGATTAAGAATTGACCGGGTAGGTCTTTTTTAGATAATCGATGATTTCGTATTCATCGTCAAGAACGGTCTCGCCATCCACCAAAACCGGGACGGTGGTTTGCCCCGATATTTCGTGAACTTCCTGACGCTGATGATGGGGCCACGGAACATCCACTTTTTCGTATTCCAGACTCATTTGCGCCAGCACCTCTCTGACCATAGCGCAGTAGCCGCATCCGTCTATATTATAAAGTTTCATCATTAAAAACTACCTTGAATTCCTTATGGCGCATGGCATCATCACCGCATCGGCCATACCGTGAATCTTCTTTTTATTCTGCGGGCAAAGTGTAGCCAGAATTCCCGCCAGATGAGTGGTGTTTTCCACCACAAAATAATAAGGTGTCAGCCGCACCCGGCTTTGCATGGTTTCCATCTGGCCTGATTTTCGGTCCAGATACGAAACCGGTACCCGTTTTCCCTTGTAAAACTTCTGTAATATCGAAGTTTGGTCGGGGAATTGTTGTAATCCTTTCGTCAGGGTTTCCTGCCAAACTTCTCCGGAAACATCGTGTCCCACCACAACGCCTCGGCTTCCCCATGACTCGGGTGAAAAGCCCGAAGGCTTGATCACCATTTCTCGTTCCTTTTGGGTCAAACCCATCAACTCCTGCCAATCTTGAACAGGGGTACCTTTTATCTCTAATCCCGGAATTACTCCATAAGGAGGCATAGGACGAGAGTCGAGAGCCCAGGTTTCAGGAATTAGATGAGATAAGATGTTAAAAGTTTCGGAACCTAACGCTTTTTCCCAATTGGCTTTCAGAGCAGGATGATGGAATAATGCAAAACAGAGTTTTTCCTCCAGACAGGTTTTATAAGGAGGGGTGGTCACGACCTGGCCTTTTTTTGCCGCATACATCATCAATTCGGATTTTGGGATGTTTTTGAGATCAAACAACTCAAAAAAACGATACAGGACATCGACTCGGAGCCATTTTCCCTCATCCTGGATAAACAAGCCTTCCTCACGAAACTGAACCTCTCTAGGGTGAACCGTGTATACCGGGAACCCCTGTTTCTTTAAAATAGCTGCCAGCCACTGCATCTCACTACGATAGTCCTGAGCTTCATCTGAAACGACAATAGCGATGCAGGGTTTTTCCTCTTTAGATAGAGATTCGGCCATGTTGTAAAACATAGAGGGGATTCCACCCTCGGCGTCGCCAATAATCTGCCACGCCGGGTCTTTGTAAAGCGACATGAGTTCGGCGGTCAGGCCGAACCCTCCGGGAACAGAGTCCAGTTCCGTCACAGCAAACCCATCTTCCGTTACAATCACATCGGGTCGCAGGATAGTCGGTAAGGTTTGGCGAAATCGCTTCATCCGGCCAAATTCGATCAACTCTTGCGGTTTGCCTGCATCCAGATACTGGGCGAACCATTTTGGGCTGGTTCCCTTAACACTTTCCAGATAAAGCTTGTTCCAGGCAGAATAGAATTTAAGGAGTTTGGGGCCAAGCTGGTGGAAAAACTCCGCATCTTCTGATGAGAGAAAATACGGTTCCGGTGAAATACGCCAGCGGTTTCCCAGATCAGCTTCTGTATCCGCAAACAGACCGGAACGGGTCAGCGAGGTCTGTATTTCTACACAAATGTTTTCAGGTTGGGCAATCATGCGTCCTCAGACTAAAAAAATAAACTTTAATTGTCAAATTTCCTACTGGCAGATTGGATGTTACAATATTCACCTTATAATGTAATCACTTAGATAAGGAAACTAT
>JACNKA010000193.1 GCA_014382285.1 Nitrospinota bacterium
AGGGGATACTATACCACAAATCCCTCAAATCAATACGAATAAAATGAATAAAATCAATGCTTTATAGGATTATCAGAACCCGCTGCAAAGGTGAGCCGATGTTAAAACTTCCCCCTGACAAGGGGGACTGAGGGGGTTTAATAAATAGGTCTTAAGAACCCCCCTAAATCCCCCCTTATCAGGGGGGATATTATTTTAACGTTTTACTGCCAGAGACCGTGTTCTCAGTGCAATAAGCTTTTGCCTCATTATCCCCTTGCCCCAGATGGGGCATGGAAGTAGCGGTAAAGGGCGGGAAGAACGACAAGTGTCAACGCGGTGGAGGAAAGGATGCCGCCGATAACCACCGTTGCCAACGGACGTTGCACTTCGGCCCCGGTTCCCGTTGCCAGAGCCATGGGGATGAACCCCAACGAAGCGACCAGTGCCGTCATCAGAACCGGACGCAAGCGCGTGAGCGATCCCTGCCGAATGGCATCATCCAAAGAAAGTCCTTGCTCGCGGAGGTTGCCGATGAATGAAATCATCACCATACCGTTTAGCACGGCAACTCCCGACAGGGCGATAAAACCGACCGCCGCTGAAATCGACAAGGGGATGCCTCGCAACCACAGAGCGAGGAATCCGCCAGTGAGTGCCAGAGGCACTCCGGTAAAAACCAGCAAGGCATTGGCGTTGGAACCAAATGCCGCAAGTAGCAGTAAGTAGATCAGAACAAGTGTCAGGGGAATCACCACCCACAATCTTTGTGATGCAGAAATGAGGTGCTCGAACTGACCGCCCCACTCTATCCAGTAACCTGGTTCTGTTTTGAGGTTGAGTGCATTTTGCGCATCATCAACAAAAGAACCCAGATCGCGGCCTCTGACGTTGGCGGTCACCACCACGCGCCGCTTGGCATTTTCGCGGCTGATCTGGTTCGGTCCTTTAACAACCTTAAATTCTGCGATGGTTCCGAGAGGAATGAATTTACTAAAATGTTTGTCTCGACTCAACACCGAATGCGGTTCTGCTTTCCCATCCTGAACCAGAGGAATGGGAATTTCTTTGAGCAGGTCCATTTTTGAGCGGATGTTTTCCGGCAAACGCACGATGAGGTCAAACCTTTGGTCTCCTTCAAAAACCTGCCCGGTCTTTTTACCTCCAATGGCTACCTGTACGATTTCCTGAACATCGGCAACGTTGATTCCCAACCGCGCCATTGCAGGGCGATCCAGCTTCACCGTCAAAACCGGTAACCCTGTCACCTGCTCGACTTTCACATCTGACGCTCCGGGAATACCAACCAGAACATGTTCTACTTCACCGGCCAACTTTATAAGCTTGTCCAGATCATCGCCAAAAATTTTAACAGCCACATCACTGCGCACACCGGAGATCAACTCATTAAATCGCATCTCAATCGGCTGGGTGATTTCATATTTATTACCCGGCACTTCGGCAAGCTTCTTTTCCAGATCCCGCACCAGGGCAGATTTTTCCCGTTTCGGGTCACTCCATTGCGCACGGGGTTTCACCATCACAAACACATCCGCCACGCTGGGTGGCATCGGGTCGGTAGCGATATCTGCGGTGCCGATCTTGGAGAAAACATAATCCACTTCCGGTAATTCCTTTATTTTTTTCTCCAACGTGTCCTGCATGGAAACGGCCTGTGAAAGACTCGTTCCCGGCACCCTGAGAGCATGAACGGCGAAATCCCTTTCATCCAGAGTGGGAAGAAATTCACTGCCCATTTTCTGGCTCAATAAAATACTGAGCACAACCAGAACACCGGCAAAGGCAATCACTGCCGCACGGTTTTTTGAGGTGACATCTAACAGGAAGGAATAGATCTTTCCTTTCAAAAAAATGCTCTCTTTTTCGGAGTTGAACACAAACTGAGCCATCATTGCCGGGACAAAGGTAATGGAAAGAATCAACGCTCCGGCCAAAGCCATCAATACGGTGAAGGCCATAGGCTGAAACATTTTTCCTTCAATTCCGGTTAGAGTCAGTATGGGCAGGTAAACGATCATGATGATGAACATGCCAAAGATGCTGGGACGGGAAACTTCGCAAGATGAGGACTGAACAACCTCAAAGCGTTCTTCCTTACTCAAAATGCGCCCCAACCGATTTTGTTCTTCAGCAAGACGGCGACTGCAGTTTTCCACAATGATCACTGCGCCATCGACGATGATGCCAAAGTCAATGGCACCCAGACTCAGCAGATTGCCGCTGACCCGGTTGCTCACCATCCCCGTTACCGCGAATAACATGGAAAGAGGAATCACCAAAGCGGTGATCACTGCCGCGCGAAAATTGCCCAGCAACAAAAATAAAACAGCAACAACCAGAAGCGCACCTTCCAGCAAATTGTTACGAACGGTTTTGAGAGTGGCGTTGACTAAATGGGTGCGGTCATAAACCGTTTTTGCCACCACACCTTCTGGTAAAATCTGGTTGATGGATTTCATCTTCTCGGCGACCCTTAATGAAACCGTCCTGCTGTTTTCTCCCTTGAGCATGAAGACAGTGCCCAGCACGATTTCCTCGCCATCTTTGGTCGCCGCTCCGGTTCTCAGTTCCTTACCCAGGCTCACCCCTGCCACATCTTTAATATAAATGGGTACGCCCTGATGGGAACCTATTACTATATTTCTTATATCTTCCATGCCCGATACCTGCCCGGGGGTTCGCACAAGGTATTGCTGGCCACTGTGCTCGATATAGCCCGCGCCGGTGTTTGAGTTGTTCCGGTTCAGCGCTTCGATGACATCCCTGAATGAAAAATTATGGGCAATTAATTTTTGCAGATCGGGCGACACCTGAAAGTTTTTGACATGACCCCCAATGCTGTTGACCTCTGTCACTCCGGGAATGTTCATTAGTTGCGGTTTGATGATCCAATCTTGAATGGTTCTCAACTCAGCCGGAGAATATGCGTTTTTGTCTTTGGCTTCTACCGACCACATGAAGATTTCCCCCAGTCCTGTCGCGATGGGCCCCATAACCGGTTCTACGTTTTCCGGCAGGTGGCTTTTCACTTCCTGAAGTTTGGAATTGATCAATTGCCTGGCAAAATAAATATCTGTCCCGTCCTCAAAAATCACCGTGACCTGGGAAAGGCCGTAGCGGGACACGGAACGGGTATGCTTCAAACGGGGTATGCCCGCCAGAGTTGTTTCTATCGGGAAGGTGATGCGCTGCTCAACTTCAAGCGGCGTGAAACCTGGAGCCTCGGTGTTGACTTGTACCTGGATATTGGTGACATCCGGCACTGCATCGATGGGGAGAATATTTAAATTATAGCCACCTACCGCGACAAGTGCTAAAGCCGCGACAATGACAAAAAACCTTTGCCGTATTGAAAATGCAATAATTTTTTCTAACATAGTTGTTTTCCTAGTGACTGTGGGTAGCGCCGGACTTTTCAATCTCGGCCTTCACCGCATAACTGTTCTCTGCCACATACTGCTCCCCGGCTTTCAAACCCTGCAAAACTTCCACACTGTTGCCATCGTTCTCTCCAAGCTCCAAAGGCCGTGCTTCCAGTTGCGATCCGTATTTGACATAGACCACCGACCAATTGCGAAAATTTTGAATAGCATCCGGTTCCACCACCACAGGAACCCTTCGTTCATCGAGAACCAGTTCCACCGTGACATAACCCCCGGGACGTAAATCGCGCATCTTATTTGGAATCGTCACCCGACCGGTCACCGTTCGTGTTTTTTCATCAATGATCGAACTGAGATAAGATAATTTCGCCTGCAAGCCCCTGGGCCCTTCTTTAAAGAACACTTTCTGTCCCAGCCGAACTTTCTTGAGTTCCTTTTCAGGAATTGCAAAATTCACCCAAACCTCGGAAAGGTCTGCAAGGAGGAAAATATCATCGTCTTTATTGACCGCCTCTCCGGTCGTCAGATGTTTCTGGATAACCGTACCGTCTAAAGTAGCGCGTAGTTCGTATTGGGCAAAATGCTGTTCATTCTGTTCTCGCAAATGTTCCACCTCCTCGGGAGCCAGCCCCAGTGCCAGCAGTTTTTGGTTGGCGGTTTGCAGATTAAGTTGATTGATTTCCAAAGTTTTTTTCTTTTCTCGCAGAGACCACGAGCCATCGTAGGAGATTTTTTCTCGTAACGCTGTATAGCGAGCCTCGGCACTTTTGTAATCTTCCAGAGCGATTAAATATTCCGATTCAGATGAGATGCCCTTTTCCAGTAAACCTTTTTCACGATGGTGGATGGATTTTGTCAGCCTCAATTTTGCAGAGGCGGGAATGAGCAGTTCCCTGCTTTTTCCGATCACCAGGTCTTTAAGCTGACTGTATATTTCTTCCGGGTCTAAATCCTGTTCAAGAAGATCCAGCATCCGTTGAGTGTTTTCGAAGACCTGCGTTTCCCGGTCGAGGTCGGCCCTGGCCATGTCGGCCTGTTTGGTACCGGTCAGGTAATTGATTTTTGCGTCTGCCAGTTCCCGGCTTTCCAGAATTGCGATGATCTCACCAACGGAAACCTGATCGCCCAGATCTTTAAATACTTTTTTCACCACACCATCAACCCTCGGAACGATGTGAACCAACTTTTCCTCATTTAGCCCAATCTCGCCCGGCAGTCGTATCGTTGTCACCATGTCCCCCGGCCCCACTTTTTTAAAAACAAGTCCCGCGTTTTTGATCGCCTCTGGAGAAAATTCTGCCCGGCCTTCAATTTGAGAAAGTTGCCACTGATATTTTTTCCCCTGCCATTCCGCATTGACAATCATTTCAAAAGAATGCGGTTCGGCAACAACCTTGTCCCCCAGCAAATAATTTCCTGAAGGTTTAAAGCCAATGGTATCGACCCGGTCCAATCTCTTTAAGACAATATTTAATCCGACTTCATCAAAGCTTATCGGTTCACCCTCGGCAGAAGTCACATAGACCCTGAATTGGGGGGGAATGCCATCTTCATAAATTTTTACTTCTACTTGTAAATCCTGTTCCGCGAACAACCAGCCACCGTGTTTACCCCGTAGAGCCGATGAGTCAACCTTCAGTTCCGACTCATCATGCTTTGGTGTATCCATATTTATAACGCCCCAGGCCAATACCGCTCCTAGTGCCAGAATCGCGATAGTGGAAATCTTTCCGTTCATGGCCGACTTTCTCCGTTTTCTTTGTTTTGGACCGATGGATCAATACCGGTCAGGCGTTTCACATCAGCAACAGCGTTGTGATAGTTGGCCAGCGCATCAAGGTATTGGCTTTGAACCTGATAGAAGGTTTTCTGGCTATCCAGCACATCCAGCAAACCAAATTTCCCAAAACGGTAGCCTTCACTGATGGCATCGAGTGCCCTGCGGGCTCCGGGCAAAACCTCTGCCTTGATTGAAATAACTTTTGCGTGCGAAAAAGACACGTTGCTGTGAGCTTTTAGTAAAGCCTCCTGAATTCTCAATGCCTCTGCCCTTTTTTCTTCTTCGGCTTTGGACAGGCGGTGGCGGGCTTTGGCAATGCCACCCTGATTGCGATTGAACCAGTTCAAAGGAACCGTCATACCAAATACCAGAGTGTTGTCATCGCTTTGTTCCAACCTACGGTAGGAACCACTGAGTGTAAGATCCGGAACTGCTTTGGAACTCTCCACATCCAACTCTGCCTGCCGATGCGCCAGAGCCGTTGACCATTTGGAAAGACGCGGGCTGGATGACAACACCGTTGGATCCGCCATGGCCCTAACGGGAACGGAGAATAAGTCTCCCTGTACCGAGTCAAAGACTGGTTCGGCAACCCCCCATAAGACAGACAGTTTCCTGCGCGCATTTTCAAGTTCCTGTCTGGCCTGTCCTTCCTCTATGCGCATATTGGCGAGAGCCACTTGCGCCTTGATGATCTCTATCGCCGCAACCTTGCCCGCCTTAACTCTCTCGGAGACCGCATTTAAAAACTTTTTCGCCAGTTGCACCCCTTCTACTGTAAGCGTAATTTTTTGTTGGGCCTTCAAAATATGAGTGAAGGATTGAGAAACACGGGTCAACACTTCCAGCCGTTGCACTTCATAATCCCATCCGGCAATTTCTTTTGATAAGTTTGCAGAATTTTTGCGCAGGTTTCGCTTGTCTCCCAACTCCAACCTCTGGCTAAGTTGCACTGTAGTTTCAGATTGGGTGACACCATTGAAGTTTCCCGAGCCTGCTACGTTCTCCACCTGCACATTCAGTTTAGGGTTGAAGGTCATCCCTGCCTGCAGGGTCTCGGCTTCGCGAGCCCGCACTTCATACGAAAAGGCCTGAAGATCAGGGTTTTTGAGCAGAGCCGCCTCTAAAGCCTGATCCAGAGTGATGGTACCGGTTAATGTTATGTCTTTTTTTTCTTCCGCTAAAACAGCACACGGAAAAATAATGTTCAGTGCCAGAAAACCGGCTACTAGTACGTGTTTCATTTTTCTCACCTATGGGCACACATCTAACCCAACGGCAGACGCAAAATTGCGCACAGCCGGAGTTCGGGTGTGGAAATATTAAAAAATTATGGGTGAATTAAAGAAACAGGGCGGGCGGAGAACGCGCAGGAGGAAGACTTCTACCAAGTCGTGACTGGAATGAGACGGATCCCGAACTTACCGGAACATAAACCAGAGGGTCGGAATATTCAAAGTGTGAGGAATTCTCTTTAAAGACAAGTCCCTGCTTGAAGGACTTTGAGGATTTAGCCAAGACAAAATAATCGGAATCATTATCACTCTCTTCCTCTGAGGAATGCGAGTGGTGAAAGTGGCCATCCAATTCGTGGCTGGGAAAATGCCCGTTAACAAGATGAGCATACGCTTCCAGAGCCGCGGAATGATAACGGCCCTGATGCGAGTGAGCCTCTGCGTGTTCATCATGACGATGCTCGGTTTCCGGGTGATAATGTATGAAAGGGAGCAAAAAGAGCGGAATAATGATCCCCAAAAGAACCAACTTCCACAAACCTGAATTTTTTCTGTTTATTTGAAAAGTCATCAGCACCACGCAGTTTTGGCTATTATTTATATATCGGTAAGGATGCTTAACACCTTAAACGAAACCGGTTGCCAGATTCAAGAGGATTTTTCCGGTTTATCGGTCTCCAGGGGAGGAACCGGAGGGCCTTTTTTGCCACAACCGACCTGACTGCCAAAAACAAGCATGAACATTAACAAGAGTAAAACGGTTTTTAATTTCATAGCTCGCGCCCTATTTTAGTATTTTCGTCAATCGGGAAATCTGCGCCTTCACCTGTTTTTTGGCCGTCCCCCCGTAAACATTTTTTCGATCTACCGAGTTTTTAAGGGCAATGTGCTCCGAGACATCCTCCTCAAACCGCTTGGAAATTTTGCGCAGTTCACCCAGCGAAATATTGCCCAGGGTTTTTTTCTCATCCAGACAATAGGCGACGGTTTTCCCGGTAATCTCGTGCGCCTCACGAAAGGGAACTCCTTTCAGAACCAGATAGTCTGCCAGGTCAGTAGCAGTTAAAAATCCGTTAGCTTCCAGTTCCTCGTCTGAAAGCGCTTTGAATTTTGTCGATTTCATCATATCGGTGAAAATCTTCAGGCAAATTTGAATCGTATCGGCCGAGTCGAACAGGGGTTCCTTGTCTTCCTGCAAATCTTTATTGTAGGCCAGCGGCAATCCTTTCATCAATGTAAGGAGCGAAACCAGGTTGCCGAACACGCGGCCAGATTTCCCGCGAATCAGTTCTGCCGCATCGGGATTTTTTTTTTGCGGCATGATACTGCTCCCCGTGGTGAAAGCATCGGACAGCTCCACAAACCCGAACTCGCTAGAATTCCAAATAACAAGTTCTTCGCAGAATCGGCTGAGATGCATCATCAACAAGGCCGAAGCACTGCAAAATTCTGCGGCGAAATCCCGATCCGCCACCGCATCCATGCTGTTATGCGAAATTTCCGGAAACTTTAAAAGTTTGGCGGTGTACTGGCGATCAATGGGAAAATTGGTTCCAGCCAATGCTGCTGATCCCAGAGGCATGATATTGATCCTTTTTCGCGCATCCAGAAAACGGTCTTTGTCTCGAAGCAACATTTCCACATATGCCAGAAGGTGATGCGAAAGTAAAACCGGTTGCGCCCTTTGTAAATGCGTGTATCCCGGAATCACCCGATCGATATTCTTTTTAGCAAGTGCCACCAGGGTTTTGCATAGCCGGTCTATTTCTTTGATCGTCTCGTCCACTTCGGTACGCAAATACAGGCGGATATCGAGACAAACCTGATCGTTGCGGCTGCGAGCGGTGTGGAGTTTGCCCGCAGTCGGGCCGATGATTTCACGCAGGCGGCTTTCGATATTCATGTGAATGTCTTCCAGCTTGTCGCTGAACTCGAACCGGCCTTCTTCGCATTCCTTTAAAATCCGCTTCAATCCTTTCTGGATTTTCTGCGACTCTGAAGACGAAATAATTTTACAGCGTGCCAGCATTTTACAATGTGCGATGCTTCCCTCGATGTCGCAGGCGTAAAGTCGCTTATCAAAAGAAATGGAAGCCGAGAAGGTTTCCATTAAAGCATCGGTCGATTGTTTGAACCGACCGCCCCAAAGTTTTTTCATAAAATAGCCTTGTCTTACTACACGTTGTAAATCACCCCAGCCCCTCTTTGATAAAGAGGGGTTCATTCAAGCTCCCCCTTCTCCGAAGGGGGTTGGGGGGATTTGATTTTCACCCTTTCAGGACACGAAATCTAAGGAAGAATATCACACCTACGGATCAAGCAGAGGATGGGGGAATGAAATCCCGCTTTTTAACCCACTTATCTTTTTGCACAATATTAACACGAGTTCCCAGAGGAACCATTTTGGCCAGGAAGTGCAGGTACCATTCCTGAATGTTGGGGCACCCAGCACTGCCATTTCGCCAGTCAAAGTTTTTCTTGAAGAATTCGTTGACCTTGGCCGCATTGACACCGTGGATTCCATAACTTCCCGGAACGGGCTCTCCCAACCGCTTCATCCCCATCCACCAGTGCCCAATTTCATGGTCTTCATGGCCAAAAGGTATCGCCCGCACCCTGGTTTTCCCGTCCAGGGTTTCTTTTTTGTACCAGGTTGGTTTGTAGGCCTTATTTTTTATTTCATATTCTCCTATTGGAGTTTCTTCCCCTGCCCGGCCGAAAATACTTTCTATTTCCATGATTTCCTGATCGTTGTAATAAACTCTCAGGACACCGCTTTCAATAATTCCCAAAAGGTACCAGAGTTGAGGATTTTTATTGTTAAAGGAAGCCACATCCTTTTTGTTGTACCTCAAGGTCATTATCTGTCCGGAACGTACATATGCTGCCCCTTGACTGTTATAAATCTGCTTGAGGATGTACTTCAGGTTTTCCGTGACTTTATTATTTAAAATCATCTGCTCAATCTGCATACTGAGCTCGGCATTGAACTGGCGAGTCTCTTCCAACTCAACAGAAGTCAAGGTAAGGTCCTGCCGTATCTGCTCCACTTCCTCCTTGGAAACCAGCCCGACCTTATTCAACCCCTGATACCAGGCTACATCTACTTTTTGCCTTGTTTGTGCACCCAGAACAAACTGATAGATCAGGAAACCGCTGACAATTAAAACCCCGATGGTAGTGGCTACCAGTTTGAGGGTCTGTTTGACATTGTTGGATAAACGATATCTGGCAACTTCAAATTTTACTTTTTTATCTTTTTTTTCCAGAGCACCAAATGTTGCGTTGGCAAACTTTTCCAGCAAGCGGCGCTCTAACCGGGAAAGAGTGTGGGCATTAGCTCGAAGCTTTTCTATTATCCAATACAGGTTTTCGCGGGTTTTACGATCATAACTTCCGTTGGGGTCTTTATTACCGATCAAGTTGTATTCGGTAATAGTTAAAACTGTCAGCTTGCTTTCAGAATTCATAAACCCAGACCGCAGAAATTTAAAGAAGCTCTAATAAACAGCTATTTTTAGAGACACCCAAGCATTTCTTAAAAAAGGAGGAGACAACCCAGGTAGTTTATCTGGGAACTCTTTAAGTTTCAACAGGATAAATTATGGTTGGGGTTCATTCACCCGGTTTTTCTCACGGCATCGCCAGACAGGCGAAAAGATCCCAATTGTTTGATGTTCGGCATGGAACAACGTCCTTCAAAAGTTGCGCCTTTTTCTATAATAAAGCTGGGGGAGTGAATGTCGCCCTTGACCTCGGCATTCCTGGTAATTTTTATTTTATGCGTGGCACGTATATCACCAACAACCCGTCCCCTACACATCACCACTTCTGCAGCAATATTGGCCGTAACGGAGGCTGTTTTATCTATGAGAACCGCCTGGGCGATAATTTGGCCCTCAAACTTTCCCGCAACCTGTACTTTACCAGAGTGAGTGATTTTTCCCCGGGTTTCCGTATTTTTTTCCAACAGGATTCCAAAATTGGCCTTCTGGAAAACTCGGTGTAATATTTTCTCCGCCTTCGAACAGTTTCTCTTTTTGCGATTCAGTTTTTCAATAATACTCTGAAGCTTTTCCCGGGTTTCCCGGTTGTAGACACCATTCCATTTTCGTGTTGCCAGAAAGTCAAACTCATCCGGGCTGAGTACTTTGAGGTTATGTTTGTCCATGGGTGATTTTATCCGAGACTACTGGCAATTTTGTTGAAACGACTGATCCAACCCCCTTTTCCATTTTTTTTTAAAAACTGAAGAATTTCTTCGTTGCTATTGGAAAGGGTAGGACTAAATTTATTTTCACTGATGATATTTTCTGCAATCAGGTTGATACAATTGGAAAGTGCGCTGTCCTTATCGTAAAACAGAGTGCCTCGGTTATTAGTTATATTGATGATCTTATGATGGGGAACCATTCCGACTAAATGGATTCTGTCCTTGTATGCTTCAAACTGATCCAGTGTATCGAGATACTCCCTCAACTGGTCGAGGCAGTTGGCGATTTCCCTGGACTGCTGACAACGGTTGAAAACGATTCCGAATTTTTTGTTGGCCAGGATTTCTGCCACCGTCTCCTCGCCCTTTGAAGCAATCATGCGATTGACATAAGCTTTGTCCAGTCCGGTTAACCTGCCATGCTGATAGTCATGATAAAAATCTTCATAATAATCAATGAACGAATGCAGGGCATCAATACTTCCGTTGACAGCAATATTATTGCTCATGTCAAAAATAAAAATAACCTGATCAATCGAATTCATCAACGAAGAAAGGTGATTCACACCCCCCGCCGGCGTATCGAGAATCACATAGCGGAATCGTTCTATCAAGTCATTAACAAATTCAAGAAAAAGCAGGAGAAACGCGGGCTCGTTAATGCGTTTACGATGACTTCTTTTGCCGAGAATAGGAACCTCGCCACCCAGCAACGAAAACTTAAACTCTTCAATATAATTGATGTATTCATCAGCCGTTGGTCTGGAGTTGGCTTCATGCTTTTTGAGAATCTGTTTAAACTGCACCCTATCTATTTTTTTCAGAGTTATGCTCATTTCTGGTGTATGAGGAATGAGGAGGCGGCGTCCCCTTTGTTGTAAAATTGTTTTCTGTGAAAAAAGCAATTCAAACAAAGGAGGCACCACCATGAGTAAGGATAATGTTATTTCTCTTGAGAATCCA
>JACNKA010000196.1 GCA_014382285.1 Nitrospinota bacterium
GGCCCCGGGTCTCGTGGTCTGCGCCTATTATCTGGGAGGACTTCTCGACATTTCCGGGGCGGGGCCCGAGGGCCGGTGGAGAGTGCGGGCCAGGGCGCTGGCCGCTGCCCTGAGTGCCGAATTCTGGGATGAAGGGGAGGGCGGGTTCTTTTTGGCTGGAAGGTCTGGAGAATCTTTGATATCCCCACTGAAAAACCCTGCCGATGAGGCTCTACCCTCTGCCAATGCTGTGGCGGCTCAAGCCTTGCTGAAATTGGGGCGGCTCACAGGTGAGGAATCTTATATCCGCAAAACAGAAGAAACTTTGTCGGCCTTTCAAGCAATGATGGAACGAAGTCCCGCCGGGTTCACAGGTCTATTAGCGGCGGCGAGCGCCTTGGATCTTCCACCTGTCGAGGTTGTCTTCGCCGGGCCTCGGGACCATGCATCCTTTGGTGAAATGCAAAAGGTTCTGCACTCTGACTACCGCCCTAATAAAGTAGTCCTGTGGAAAGAAGACGAAAGCACAGGTGATCTGTTACCACTGGCTAAAGGCAAGGTCGCGGAAAAAGGTGAGCCAACAGTTTATCTTTGCCAGTACACAACTTGTCACGCTCCGGTACAAACCGGTAAAGCTCTCAATAAACTTCTCGAAAGACCGCAGGAGATTCGCCTGAATATTTTTGATGAAGATAAAAAGAACGCCCAGATCATGGAACAGGAACAGGCCAACTTCATGGGCGTGATGGGCAACATCTTCCAGCAAATCGGTATCCAAAAACCCCCCTCCACTGGCCGTGGGGGCGACGAGCAGTAGCTCTATGATGTGTTCAAATCGTGTCGGCGGCTTTAGACGACAGGGTTTTGGTCGACTCTCTTTACTTACCGAGTATTTCTATTGTGGTTTTCCATGGGTATTCAAATACTCTTCAAACTTGTCTTCAATGTGGAAATATTTAAGTTTTTGTAGATTGCTAGGGAATTCTACATCAAACTTGGATGGGGCAAAAAATCTTGGAGTATTCAAAAACTTGCAGTTAACTAATTCTATGCAGCCGATTTTATGGTTCATGAGATCGGTTGTTAAAGGGTTGCCTAGGTATTCTTTGATTTTCCCCTTCAAATCGTTAAGGTTTTTACATCCGTTCCCAACCTTGTATTTTTCCCACGCCTGTTGAATTGTCATTTCCGAATATCCTGCGAATTTCCCTCCGCCTGCAATTTTTCTTACCGGGTTTTTTCTGAAGAAATAAAAATTATTACCTTGAGTCAATCCCTTTATTCTCCAAGGTGTAGGTGTCCAAAAATTAATTACCTCACAAAATTCATTCTCTCGTAAAAATTCGAACCAATATTGATCTGTAAGAGCGACTGCAAACATTTTTCACCTCGATTCAATTTGCCTAGTCTTAAAAACACATCCACCACTCATTAGAGCTAAGAATTAAATCCATTTTTGGTTGCAAGTAGTAATCAGGATTTTGATATCGTGAGCAATTTCTCGATAGAGAGCGCATGGCTAGTAAAGTTTGATGTCAGCAAACCCTCCCCCAGCCCCTCCCTATGAAGGGAGGGGAGGTAAATGTGTTGAAATTTTTTCAAAAACTCCGTCTAGGTTTTCATAGATATCCTGATTGGTAAAACGCAGAAACCGTATTCCCATTTCTTCGATGGCCTTTTGCCGGATTTGATCTGATTGGATTGCTGTGTCACTGAAATGGGAGTCCCCGTCGATTTCAATCGCGAGTTTTGCTGATGGACAATAAAAATCCAGAATATATTTATCGACACTATATTGTCGCCGAAACTTATGTCCGTTGGCCTGTTTGTTTCTCAAAACCTGCCACAAAGTCACTTCTGCCGGAGGCATGTCTTTGCGTAAGGATTTTCGTTTAGCTTTTTCCGTGTTTTTATTGAAAAATTTTACCATGTTTTATACTCCCCTCCCTTCATAGGGATGGGCTGGGGGAGGGTTGGATTGAAGGTTGTAAGGCACTTTGTTTATCTCATAGCTATTTAAACACCCGTCTCTGTAGATAAATTTCAATCGTGTTCTTGGCGTTGCTGGCCACAGCGATATCGCTCATGCCGCTGTGGTTATAGTCGCCACTGGTGATGGCGAGTGGCGTGCCGCCTTCGACCACATAATCGCGGGTGGGGAATTTGAAGGTTCCGTTAGGGTTGCGGATTATCAGTGAAAAACTGCTGGATCGGGAATTGGCAACGGCGACATCCTTTAATTTATCTGGATTAAAATGCCCGGTTGTCAGGGCAAAAGGGCCACCACCGCCGGAAAAAATAATGGGTTCCTGAAAACTGCCATCGCCGTTTGAAGTGAGCAGGTACATATTGTCCCCCTGACCTGCGGCAAAGACCAGATCGGTTTTGCCATCGTCATTCATATCACTGGATACGATAGCGAGAGGCACTAGCTGTTCTGCCAGCCGTTTCGGTTTTTGAAAAGTTCCATCGCCGTTCCCGATAAACAGTCGAACAGAACTGGCACTGGAACTGCTTGCCGCCAGAGCAAGGTCGAGATGCCCGTCTTCATTGAAATCTTCTGTCACTCCGGAAAAGGAACGGGAACCGGTGAGATAGGTCTCACCTTTTTTGAAACGACCGTTTCCTGTGCCCAGATACAATTCCATTTTAGAGAAGGTCAGGGTGACGGCGGCATCCAGATTGCCGTCTTCATTGTAATCCCCCAGAACAATGTTTAGAGGAACCTTGCCTGTTTGGGTGCGCAGGGGTTTTCTGAACTTGCCTTTGCCCTTGCCCAGAAAAACCAGGAACATTTCCTGGCCCCTGGCGTTGACCGCAATGTCGGGAACTCCATCTCGATTAAAATCGCCCACTGCCGTCATAGTCGGCTCGGCGGCGACGTTTATGTTTAAACCAGCACGAAAACTGCCATCGCCTTTGCCATAAAGCAGGGTGAGAGTGCTGTCTTTGGTGTTTGCAGAAATCAGGTCCGGTTCTCCGTCCATATTCAAGTCGGCGGTTAATAAATGGGCCGGACCCTGGCCGACCGGCATGACATCGAATTTGTAAAACAAGTCAGGGGGTGGCTGTGGCAGATCGCAGGCTGACAGGAGAAAAATGCTGCAAAACAAGCCAGCCCAGGACAGTTGCCGGGAAAAGTTGGGCTTTATTTTTGTTGTGGTCAGCTTTTTGATTATATATATCCTCTTATTTGGAAAACCCTTGATTTTGATGGGTGACTGTGTAAAGATTCGTGTTTCACATAAATTCATTATATAGTGAATAAATAAATTTAGTTGAATCCAATCAATTAACCCCTCGCTCCAGATTTGTGCTGGAGCTACTCTTAACCCATGAGGAGGTATCTGTTGCGATCTTACCAGAGTGTCCTGATTCTTAAACCCGATATTGACGAAGCACGTGTTGCGGAAGCCTTGGAAAAAATAGGCGAGCTCATCAAGAGCTACGGAGGTGCGACTCTTAAAGTCGAAAACTGGGGTAAAAAACGCCTCGCCTACCGGGTCAAGAAAAACCGATTCGGGATATACCTGAACCTTTATCACACCCTTGAATCTGCCAACGTCATCGAGCTGGAAAATAAATTCAAACTTTACGATTTGATCATCAAATTCATGGTACTCCGGTTAGATGATGCTGAGTTGGAAAGAGCCCTTGGCAAAGAAATGGAAGCTGAGGAAGAGGAAGGAGCCAAGAATGAAGATAAGGCTTCCGTCAAGAGTGAAAATGAAGACTCTTAATCAAAGAAGTAACAATTAAGGATTAGATATGGCTTCGTTTAACAAAGTACTTCTGATGGGCAATCTGACTCGGGACCCTGAATTACGTTACACCGCAAGTGGTGCCGCAGTTGCCAGCTTTGGCTTGGCGGTCAACCGAAAGTTTAAGCAGGGAGAAGAGTGGAAAGACGAGGTTTGTTTTGTCGATATTACGGTTTGGGCCAAGCAAGGTGAAAATTGTGCGCAATACCTGAATAAAGGCAGCCTGGTTTTTCTTGAAGGTCGGCTGAACTATCAGACTTGGGAAGCGGATGGTGGACAAAAGCGAAGCAAACTTGAAGTGGTCGCCAATAATGTGCAGTTTTTGACTCGTCAGGGAGATAAAGTGAGTATGGACCCTAACTCGAATTCTGCCCCGGCTGCAGACGATATCCCATTTTAATAAAACAACTAAAAAGAAGGTAGCTATGCCAGAAACAAAAAAGAGTTCAGTTTTTTCTCAAAAAATTTGCAGATTTTGCAACGAGGACCAAAGCAAGGTCTATATCGATTTTTATGATGTGAAGGCATTGAAACCGTTGATTTCTGAAAGGGGCAAGATTGTGCCTTCGCGGATTTCGGGGAATTGTGCCAAGTGTCAGAGGATTTTGACCCGGGCGATCAAAAAAGCCAGAAGCATTGCCTTATTGCCGTTTGCTGTTGAGCATTAGGGTTGCCGTTGTCCTCTAAAAATCTGCTGGTACCTGTAGTTCTGGTTTTTGTTCTGTTTTTCGGCTTGATGGTGTTCCCGCCATTGGGGGCATTGATTGGTATTTTATCCCCTTTCCCCCTGATCTTTATTTATTTGCAGAGGGGCCGGCAAGTTGGTATTGCCCTTGTGGCATTGGTTTTTGCGGTACTCCTGGTGCTGGTTGGGACTAATCAGGCATTGTTGTTTTTAGCTGAGTATGCGCTGATGGCTCTGATGCTGGGAGAGTTGATCCGAATGCAGTTGCCGGGGGACAGGTGCATAGCTGGCAGTGCGTTGGCATCGGGTTTTGTGTCGATGGTTCTTCTGGTGGCCTTGTTAGGTGATCAGGATACATCGGTTAAAGAGTTTTTTGAGAAGCAAGTTCGTGCGCACTTTTCCCAGTCGATGGAAGCTTTCAAATCCATAGGCGAGGATGAAGCGGAAGTCGCGAAGATGAAGGCATTCGCAGAACGAGCGGCAGAGGGTTTTGCTGCTGCTTACCCGGCCTTTTTGCTTATCGGGTCTTTGATTGGTGCTGCAGTTAATTATGCATTGGTTCGAATTGCCTGGATGCGGCTTCATGGGCCGGGTCTGTTTTCGGGAAGAGCATTCTCTGAGTGGATTTGTCCCGAGAATCTGGTTTGGGGTTTTATATTGTCAGGGGCAGCTTTGTTTCTGGGACAAGGCATGGTGGCAGATGCCGGGCTAAATGTGTTTCTGGTAATGCTGTGCATTTATTTTGCTCAGGGACTCAGTATTGTCGTGCATTTTTTGAAAGTCAGGAAGGTTCCGACTTTCTTTTGGTTTGTTCTTTTTATATTAATTTTTGTGCAACCTCTTTTAATTGGATTGCTGGCTGGGTTGGGCGTTTTTGATATCTGGGTGGATTTTAGAAAGATGAGAACCGCTGAAGATATGAGTTGAAAATGCTCTGATCCTTAGGAAAGGAAAACTTATGAAGCTGTTGTTGAAAGAAGATGTGGATGGCCTGGGATATTGTGGCGATGAGGTAGAGGTGAAAGACGGATACGGGAGAAACTTCCTGATCCCTAAGGGTAAGGCTTTGCTTGCGACACCTAACAACCTTAAGGCTTTTACTCACCAGAAACTTGTTGTTCAGGGCAAATTGACGAAGGTGATCGCTGCGGCTCGGGCTGTTGCTGATGAAATTGAAAAAGTGACCTGTTTGGTCAAGAAAAAGGTCGGCGATACCGGAAAGATGTTTGGTTCGGTGACGGCGCAAGAAGTTGCTGATTTGCTCAATGGCCAGGGCGTGGATGTCGATCGGCGTAAAATTCAGATTGCCGAGCCCATTAAAAAAGTCGGAGAATATAAAATTCCCGTCAAACTCCATCCCGCAGTGGTAGCAGAAATCAAACTTGTTGTCGAAGGCGAGCAGGAAGCTAAAGAATCTGCGACACCTGCTGAACTTGCACCAGAACTTGCACCAGAACTTGCACCAGAAGTGGCACCAGAAGGGGACGCAGAAGCTAAAGAATAACCCTTTGCCTCGAAAGAATTATGGCTGATGCCCTGACCGACATTTCTCTGAATAGGTTACCTCCTTATAATAAAGAGGCGGAGCAAAGTGTTCTGGGGGCCTGCCTGCACTCAGAAGATGCTATTGCCAAAGCTCTTGAAATTCTGAGTGCTGAGGACTTCTACAAGTCTACCCATAAAAAAATATTCTCGGTAATGCGGGAACAGTTTGAAGGCAATGAGCCGATAGACGTTCTCGCATTGGGAGATAAGCTCAAAAGAAGAAATGAGCTGGAAGAAGTCGGAGGCATAGAATACCTGACTCTTCTTGAAGATTTCGTACCCACCTCCACTGCGGTGGTCCACCACGCTAAAATTCTCCGCGAAAAAAAAATCCTCAGGGATCTGATTCAAACCGCAACAGAGATTGTTTCCAGTGGCTACAGTGACAGCGATGACGTAGACACCCTGCTTGATAAAGCCGAGCAGTCCATATTCGAAATCTCAGAAAAAAGAACCAAACCAAGTTTTCACAAATTGCCGGATATTATTAAGAGGGGTTTGTCGGATCTCGAAAAACTTGCCCAGGAACCGGGGATGGTCACCGGCGTGCCTTCGGGGTTCACCGATTTGGATAACATGACAGCCGGTTTTCAAAAGTCAGACCTGATCATTCTAGCTGCACGGCCCAGTATGGGTAAGACCAGTTTTGCTCTGGATATTGCCCGCTATGTTTCTTTAAATAAAAAAATTCCCACAGCTTTTTTTAGTCTCGAAATGTCCAAGGAACAATTGGGGATGCGGCTTTTGTGTTCCAAGGCGCAGGTGGACTCTTCGAAAGTTCGTACTGGTTACCTGGCCAAGAGTGATTGGCCTAAAGTGCATGATGCGGGTCGAGAGCTTGCTGAAGCGCAATTGTTCATCGATGACAGCCCGGCATTGTCGGTTCTGGATGTGCGCGCACGTGCCCGCAGGCTTGCGGCGGAACAGCCTCTCGGTCTGATTGTCATTGACTACATGCAATTGATGCAGGGGCGAAGTAATACCGAGAGTCGTCAATTGGAGGTCTCGGAAATATCGCGAGGGCTCAAAGCCCTGGCCAAAGAGATAAATGCACCGATAGTAGCTCTTTCCCAGTTGAGTCGTGCTGTTGAGAGCCGGCCGGATAAGCGGCCTCTCTTATCGGATCTTCGAGAATCAGGTTCTATTGAGCAGGATGCGGATGTGGTCATGTTCATTTATCGTGATGTTGTATATAACCCAAAAACAGAGGACCCCGGTAAAACGGAAATCCTGATTCGTAAACAAAGAAACGGTCCCATTGGGGAGGCGTTCCTGCACTTTGAAAACCAGTACACGCGCTTCTATGATAGAAGTTCCCGCGCAGATGTTCCACCCGAAGCGGACTCTTCAGACTTTGAACCTGCCTTTTAATCGCAAGCTTTCCTCTCAACTCGAGGGGACTTTAATAAAGTCTCTTCCTGTGATTTATTTTTTGGCGGTATTTTTATTGCTCATTCTTGTTTCAGCAAATGCGGAGGCTCAACCGCATCCTGAAAAGGGTGATTTTCATTTACCGGCAAAAGCCATGGCCGATTTTTACTTTTCTCAAGGTAAGTTTAAAGAGGCGATGGAAATTTATAAATCGGTTCTGGCAGATGAAACCAAGCCCGGTTATATTTTCCGCAACATGGTGAAAGCCTGGAAAGCAATGGGGGCACTTGACGAAGCGGGAAAATTTTTGAATGAATACCGTCGGTCTCACGAAAAATCTTCCGCAGTTTGGTATGCGTTGGGCTATCTCCATTATATAAAGAATGAAGATCAAAAAGCCGAAGAGTTGTTTAAGCGGGCAACAGAATTAGACCCTGAGAATGGTTTAGCCTGGAATAACTGGGCGGCGGTTCTTGTTAACGGCAAACGCTTTCAGGAAGCATTGGAAAAAGTGCGAACTGCGATTCTAGCTAACCCAAAAGAGTTGATGTTTTTTTTCAACTTGAAAAAAATTTTTGAAGAGATGGGTGAAGGACAAAAGTTTGAAGAAGAATATAAAGAGTCAATAAAAGCGGGGACAGGGTCTTGGGGCTATGGCAAAGCTCTTGCTCGATCTCTGCGACAGAGCGCATTCAGTGATTATGACAAAGGCGATTTGGTGGGCGCGATTGCCGGTTTTGAAAAAATTCTGAATATTTACCGGCAGATCAGTGATGTCAATGGACAGGTTCCAGCCTTATTCAGTCTTGGTCTACTCCATGAAGAAAGCGGAAACATCCCAAGGAGCCAGGAATATTTCGAGCAAGTGTTGTCGATCAACCCAGGTCATATTCAGGCGAGAGAGAAGGTAAGTCCCCAAAATTAGAGTTTTTGGGAGGGGCTTCTAAGAAGAACCTTTACAGACGTTGAAACTCTTTATGTTTGGGCGCAGTTTTTACTCCGGGCTTTAATGGATTTAACTGTTGACAAATAAGGGGTTTAAGCGATATAGTTTGAAGGATTGCGTGTATTTTTAACTGCTGTCAAGGAGACAACGTGGGTAAGGATGAAGTAACCATAGTGGTTTTTCCTGGAACATCGGGCGCTCCTAAAAAACTGCGCCTGCCAAAACGTGTTGTGAAATTTGGTGTTTTGGTGTCTTTTGTTGTTTTGATAGGGTTTTTAGGCTCTACATTTTATTTTAGTCAGCAATATCTGCGCTTGCAAGGTAGTGAAACTGAGTTGGCTAAACTTCGCCGAGACTCGAAAATCCGCAAAATTCAGGTAGAAAAATTTGCACAGCAAGTAAAAAACTTTGAGACAGAAATGGCTCGGCTTGAACGCTTTGAGAAAAAGCTCCGAGTCATTACCGCTCTGGAAAATTCCCCAAAATCTGTTGAAAAAAATTGGGGCGTTGGCGGACCTTATGGTTTGAGCTCTAACAGCTTTACGACAGCTATGGGCCGAGGAGCGGCTGGCATGGTTGATCGTTTGTCTAATGGACTGGGTCACTTAGGCCGGCAGGCTAAAATTCAGAGTATCAGCTTTCAGGAGTTGGATGATTTCTTTAAGAATCAAAAATCCTTCCTTTCCTCAACACCTTCAATCTGGCCGACTCGCGGTTGGGTAACTTCCGACTTTGGTTTTAGAAAATCTCCTTTTACTGGTTTAAGAGAAAAACATGAGGGCTGGGATATTGCAGCACGAAGCGGAGCGACGGTGCGTGCTACGGCAGATGGTGTGGTTGCGGTCGAAGGCAGAGAATATGGTTATGGAAATCTTGTTGAGGTCGACCATGGTTATGGTATTGTCACTCGTTATGGTCACAACTCCAAACATCTGGTTAAGGTGGGAGACCGTGTCAAACGTGGGCAAGTTGTTTCGCTGGTTGGAAATACCGGGCGGAGCACCGGGCCTCACCTCCACTATGAAGTATTGCTGAACGGTGTGCCGGTAAGCCCCAAGAACTATATTTTAGAAGAGTAGGTTGTCCTTTGGCGATTATTGAATCGTAGTCACCTTTTCCCCACCGATATCCCGAACTTTTCTGTATGTGTCCTTGATGAGCAAGGGTCTGGCCTTGATGTCCAGGGTCTGGGATCTCCCTGTATTATTATTTAAACTCCAAGCATTAACCCGGGATTTGAGATGGTATTTGGTTTAATTAAAAAACTTGTAGGTACCCGTAACGACCGCGAGATTAAGCGGATTCAGAGTTATGTGGATGCTGTGAACGCACTGGAAGACGAAATCAGGGCATTGTCTGACGATCAGCTTGTAGCCAAAACACCTGAGCTGAAAGACAGGCTGACCAATGGTGCTACCTTGGATGAAATTCTACCTGAGGCATTTGCGGTGGTTCGCGAGGCCAGTCAGCGGACACTTGGAATGCGTCATTTTGATGTGCAGATTATAGGGGGAGTGGTTCTGCATGAAGGCAAAATAGCGGAAATGAAAACCGGCGAAGGAAAAACCCTTATGGCGACCCTGCCGGTTTATTTGAACGCTTTGTCTGGGAAGGGCGTGCATGTTGTAACGGTTAACGACTACTTGGCTACCCGGGACAGCGAGTGGATGGGAAAGATTTACACGTTTCTAGGCTTGTCTGTGGGCATGATCTATCACGATATTCCTGAGGATGAGAGAAAGGCGGCCTATTCCGCAGATGTGCTTTATGGCACTAATAATGAATTTGGCTTCGATTTTCTTCGGGACAATATGAAGTTCTCGAAAGAGCAAATGGTTCAGCGGGAACTAAACTTTGCCATTGTGGATGAGGTGGACAGCATTTTAATTGATGAAGCTCGTACTCCTTTGATCATTTCCGGTCCGGCGGAGGAATCCACAGACAAATACTATAAGGTGAACCAGCTTGTCCCCAAGTTGAAAAAGGACGTGCATTATCTGGTTGATGAAAAGGCTAAGAGTGCTGCCCTGACGGATGAGGGCATTGTCCTCATGGAAAAATTGTTGGATATGGAGAATCTGTACGACCCGACAAATATTGAAACACTTCATTGTCTTAATCAGGCGGTTAAGGCGCATGGGCTGTTCAGAAATGAAGTGGACTATGTTGTGAAGGATGGAGAAGTCGTCATTATCGACGAGTTCACTGGCCGTATGATGTCGGGAAGACGCTACAGTGATGGACTGCATCAGGCTTTGGAAGCGAAAGAGGGCGTAAAGATTGAAAATGAAAACCAGACCCTCGCAAGCATCACATTCCAGAACTATTTTCGTATGTATGAAAAATTGGGAGGCATGACCGGAACTGCGGATACCGAGGCGGAGGAGTTTAGCTCGATTTATAAACTCGAAGTCGTTGTTGTACCCACTAATCAGCCCATGATTCGGGAAGACTATCCTGACGTGATTTTTAGAACAGAAATGGAGAAATTTGATGCCGCCATCGAAGAGATTCAGGAGCTAAATACGATGAAGAGACCTGTTCTGGTGGGTACAATATCCATCGAAAGGTCAGAGCTTTTGAGCAAGAAGCTGAAGAAAGCCGGGATCAAGCATTGTGTTTTGAATGCCAAGCATCATGAGCAAGAAGCGGAAATCATTTCACAGGCAGGGCAACCCGGAGCGGTGACCATTGCAACGAATATGGCCGGAAGGGGTACGGATATTGTTTTGGGTGAGGGCATACCTGAACTGGGTGGCCTTCATATTCTCGGGACTGAACGGCATGAAAGCCGACGTATTGATAACCAGTTGCGGGGGCGTTCTGGACGGCAGGGAGATATGGGATCTTCCCGTTTTTATCTCAGTCTTGAGGATGATTTACTGCGTATTTTTGGGTCCGATAAAATTTCTCCTTTAATGGCCCGGCTGGGAATGGAAGATGGGCAACCCATTGAACATGCCATGGTTTCGAAGGCAGTTGCTAATGCCCAGAGAAAAGTAGAAGCTCATAACTTTGATATACGCAAACATCTTCTGGAATATGACGATGTTATGAATCGCCAGAGAGAAGTTCTTTATGCATTGCGCCGGGAAATTATCAATACGGAAAACGCGAAAGAAATTCTGTTGGACATGGCAGATGAGGTAGTGGATGGCGCTCTGGCTGACATCGCCCATGAAAAGATATATCCGGAAGAATCGGACATTGAGGGGTTGAATGACTTGCTGGAAAGGCAGTTTGCGGTTCATATTGAAAAATCTGGCGATCATGAATTA
>JACNKA010000197.1 GCA_014382285.1 Nitrospinota bacterium
TGCCACAGTTGGGAGGATATAGGCAACGCCCGCCAAGCGTGGGGCCACGCTGGGCATGGCCTTTTCTGGCAAGCAAGAATTCGTATCGGCTTGACAAGCCTTTGCTATTTCCTTCCCACGGGTGTTAGCGATTTACTTTAAATCGTCAAACGCTCGCCGAACCGATTCAATATTTTTTCGGTAACTCACGCCATCACCATAACTGAAAAACCTGGAGTACCTGCCATGCACAAACCGAGTTTTGCGAGCATGCTTGATCGGGCACCAATATTGCTCGGTTCTGGCGGCTATTTCCTGAACATACCCGATCAAGCCATTAAAATATCCACAATAGGTACAGTTCATTTTTTCCAACCCATTCAGATAACTGAGATAGTGTCTGTCGATAACAATATAATCTTTGCGGTTCACTTTAGGGATTCCATAAATGGGGAAACAGACCGCCTGATAAAAGGACATCACCAAATCCATAAAAACAGCCGGGAATAAACAGGACCAGATCACCGGTGCCGTCAGAATATTTAAAATCTCCGCATCCTTCATATACTGGCGAATCCGTTGAGCCATCTGGCGGTGTTCCATTTTCACTTCCCGCTCAAACTTGACCCGCTTGTTTTTGACCGTGTATAAAAATTCTTCTTCGCCTTTTTGTAACTCCTGAATCAGCTGATGCTCCAGCTTGCGCATGCTCTCCAGAATTTCTGTCAACTTGTCGTTCATAATTTTACCTGAATGAGTGACCCTCAGCATTGGAGTAAATGGTGGTGGGCTGTGGAAATGACAAACACCAACCTGTTACAACCAGCGACTATGCTGAAAGTCTGTTAAAATCCCTGCACCAACTTTGAACAGGAGATGATTGTTGCATACCGTTTATAAAGCACTTGCCCCCGAAGATGTCGAACGCATTATCGCATACTGTCAGAACCACACGATCCAGAAGGGTGGGGTGTTCGAGGTTTATCCCGATGGCAAAGTAACAATGGTGGTCGTTAACTCCGAAGATGAACCGCTGGAAAATTTCCTTCCTCTGGGAGCATTTTACTGCAATTACCTCGGCCCAGGAATCATCTCACTGGAAGAGGAAGACCCTGACCACGATGGCATGCCATCTGCTCAGAACCATCTCAAGGCCATCAAGCAAACCATCGATATTCTGATTGAACCAGACCATCCATGAGTATCAAGAAAACAACAAAAGCTCCTCAAGCCACCTATGCCTTTTGGCCACCCATTTAAGCTCTTGCTATCTGCCTCTCCCGCCAGGGAGCTATTCGCCGATGCGGAGGTGGACGGTTTCGCCTTGGTAAGAAAATACTACGCCATTAGATTCAATATTCATGAGGGTGGCCTGTTGAACGGTATCGCCGACACGGACCTTGCGGTTTTTACTTTCTGATGTGGAAACAAAAATGTGGTTGGAAGGGCTGCCCGAAGAAAAAAAGATAATGCCTTTTACTTTCAGGCTGGGGATAGAAATCCCCCGCGAAACCAACTCCTCAGGGTAAGGGTTGGGCTGTGGTTGTTGCGCCGCTGACGTCGCGGTTTGAATCAAATCACGAATCTCATTGATTTCCGGCGGTTCAAATTCTGCGATGGGTTGAGGAATGACCCGAACAGGTGCCTTTATAGCTGGTAGCGGGTTTTCACTGACCTTCTCTTCATAACGCTGCCGGTGCACCGGAATATTGGACAAGGGGATGCCCACCGTCGGCTCGAGCCCTTTTCTGTCAACAGGCACCCGTTTTTGGATCGGTGGTACCTGAGACACAGGGATCATTTCTTTTTCAGTAGAAGGTCGTCTAAAAAAAGTCACTGCAACGACAATGACTCCCGCCAAGATCAGACCCGTTACTATAAAACTTTTGCGAGGAATTTCTACCGTCGCCAGTGGTTTTTGATCCTCCCGAAGGACAAGTTCCTTGAGGTCCAGGTCTTTTTCCAGCAACCTTTTATCTTCTTCCAGTTTTTTGAGCGTCTCTAATATCGTGCTCATTGCATTGCGCCTTCAATAAAAAGGAAGAAGATTTATTGGGAAACCAGCTTCGGAGTGGGATAGATCTGCAACAAATTATACAAGAGCAATTTGCTATCAGTATTAAAGACTCCATCATCTTTGATGCTGTAGTTACGCTGAAGCTCCTTCACCGCTCGAATGGTTTTCGGGCCATATAGCAGAGCCTCTCTTCCCTGGAAATACCCCAGGAGCCTGAGGTTTTTTTGCAGCCATATTGCTTCTTTACCCTGGAAACCCGCCCTTAGAGATTCCGGTAAATTTTCAAAATCTTTCCAAAGGATAATGGCTTTGCGAGTCCAGAGGGAATCAATGATAGCAAGCGGCATTTCAATTTTGTCCACCGAGCCAAACACCCCGGTATCACCTCGAATAGAAACTAGCGCCAGATACTTGGTTCCCTGTGCGTTGGGCAAAGCAATTTCAAGGAAAGCCGGATAGTTCAGGTTTTTCAACCGCTCCAGGGTGCCGTTCACTTCTAACGAAGACAGTTTATGGTCTTCTTCAATCATTTCCAGGTCTGCCTCGCTCAAACCCTGCATCTCTTCAGGTTCCACGTTCCATTCTTCCAAAATCCATTTCACCGCCTCCAGCTTGCTTTCCGCCAACGTCAGGCTGGAAAGGTAGGTGACTAGTTTCTCTGAGTCAAAAATAGTCAGGGGCCCGTTGCTGGGAATCCTTCTTTGTGGGGAAGGCGGTTCAACTATTTCCGTTTTTGGCACAACGGGTAACACCACAGGAGGAACAACCTCCGCTACAGGAGCACGAGGCACCAATTGCCCTGGAGCGGATAAATCCATAGGATCTTCCTTAATCATTGCAGAAATATCTTTTCCGCCCTGAGTGTTTTTTTTATGATCGGGCAAAGCAAAAAAATTAAGAGCGAAAAATACCAGGCCCGCAACCAGCGCAGAGGGGAGCACCAGCTTCCAGAACTTGTCCGCCCAGGATTCTAGAGGAACCAGATCACCAATATCACTCACCGCCAACTTGACAATCTTAGGCGTGATTTTCTTGGTACTTTGGGTAAAGGCAATCAGCAGAGTACGGTCGGCCACCACATTAATCATTCGAGGAATGCCCCGGGAATAACGAAAAACCGTTTCCACCGCCTGCCGGGAGAAACGCACCTTCCCCTTACCCAGTGCCACGTTGAGACGATGCTGGATGTAACCACGGGTCTCTTCAAGATTTAAGGGTAACAGTTCCCATTTGATGGTGATACGCTGACGCAATTGGCGGAGCCCGTCTTTAGCCAGAACCTTATCCAGTTCTGGCTGGCCGATCAGAACAATCTGAATCAGTTTTTCGGTATCGGTTTCGAGATTGGAGAGCAGGCGAAGTTGCTCCAGCACATTAGGCTGAAGGTCTTGAGCTTCGTCAATGATGACCACCACCCGATGCCCCTTTGACCTTTCTTCCAACAGGAAGCCATTCAGAACATCGACCAGTTTCTTTTTGCTCTTACTTTTTCCCGGAATTCCCAATTCCGTATTGATCGTTTGCAGTAATTCCAATTCGTTGATGCAAGGGTTGAATATGTAAGCGATATTAAAATCGGCGCGAAGCTCCCGAAGAAAACTTCGACAGATCATTGTTTTTCCCGTTCCCACTTCTCCGATGATTTTCAAAAATCCGTTGTTTTCCTGCAAACCATAAACCAGATGCGCGAGCACTTCCTTATGCTTGGGGCTCAGGTACAGGTATTTAGGATCCGGGGTCAAGTCAAAGGGTTTCTCGGAAAACCCGAAAAAATCCTGATACACATTCTGGTGTCTGGGTTTTCTGGCATTCTCTTTTACTCCGAGAAACCTGAGCGGTCCCGTTCTGGTATTCTTTGCTTCGTCAGAAACCACATGGCCTTTTTTGACCTCAACAACCGCATCATAAGCTTCGCGCTTCTGTTTATGAGAAAGCGTGTCATAAGCTTCTTGTGCCGTCTCTATCCGATCCTTGAGCGTGGGCTCATCCGGAGAAGGAGTTTTTTCTCCTGAGGAATCAAACTTGCTGATCAATTTTTGATAAGCCAGATCAATTTCCTTCTGGGTCGCCTCAGGTTGAACACCGAGCAACTGGTAATAATCCGGTAATTGAACTTCTGTAATCATAAGCGTTTCATCCCATCGGGTTGATAACCAATTTCTACCTATCTTCTCTATTTGTCTTCAACAAGACCTTTCAACCAAGTCTCAATAACCTATTGATTTTTTGCGCTTAATTTTTTTATTGCTAAAGTTTTAAAAAAATTTAAAAAAACAACCAACCTCAATAAAAACAACGGGTTGAAATTTTACCCTAAAAACATAAGATCCTGCACGGCCCAAATATAGTGCCATAACGCCTTAATATACAAATAGTTGTTGAGAATGTAAACAAAAATTCCACATCGGAGTGGAGGAGGGGGGGAATCCCGATTATGCTAGGATTGAAAAAGGCAAATTTTGAGGCTGAAAACCGTGAACGAACCCTTACAAAAACAACTCAAATGTCCGATCTGCAAAAAACCTTCTGAACGGGATAAAACCAAGAATCCGTTTTTACCCTTTTGTTCCGACCGATGCCGAACCATCGATCTGGGAAAATGGCTGGATGGAAAATATGTCATCGAGGGAGACGAGTCCATTCAGGACCCGGAGCTTTGAGCCGGGCAATCAAAGGTCAGGCAAATAAAGGGAATCTACTTAAGGGTAGAAAGTGGTTTTTGCCGCACATCGTTCAACTGTTCTTCTCGGCTTAACGAACTCTTGCCAGTTGCCCCTCACGATCAATGGCTAGACATCGTTCAGTGGGGCATTGGCCTTCCTTAAAAATACTTCGAGGATTTGTTTCTGGTAAAGCACGACGGCGATATCCATCATGCCATCGCGGTTGAAGTCCGCTCCAGTGATGGAACGGGGCTGGGAGCCCACAACATAGTTATAATGTGGATAAATAAATGTTCCATCGCCTCTTCCGGGAATCACGGATATACTCCCCCCTCTGCGGTTGCACACGACAATATCGGGAACCTTGTCGCCAGTGAAGTCCCCCACCACAATATTATGCGGCCCTTTTTCTCCGGCAAAGTCTTCCAGCTTAAAGAACGTGCCTTTTCCGTCTCCCACATAAATACTGAGGCTGTCTCTCATCGGACTGGACGCAATCAGGTCTGTCTTTCCATCCAGGTTCATATCGTGATGAACAATGAACGAGGACTGGTTGCCGCCGGTAATTTTTTTGGGCGGCAGGAAAGTGCCGTCCCCATTACCTAAAAACATTTTGATATGTTTCACCTTGACAGCGTTGAGTGCCATGGCAATATCCTGATTGCCATCTTTGTTGTAATCGTCAATGGTGATGTATGCGGGAGTGGGACCTGCCTGATAAGCCTCGGCAACTTTAAAAGTGCCGTCTCCCACTCCAAGAAGAATTATCAGTTTATTGAAGCGCAGAGTCACAGCGAGATCGGTTTTTTCATCGTTATTGAAATCACCCGCCGCAATTGCAATGGGAAGCCGCCCCACCTTCACATCGGTCTTCAGTTTAAATAATCCGTCTTTCTGCCCGAGAATGATGGAAACATTTCCATCGCCATAATTGCACAAAGCGATATCGGGAATGCGGTCGCCATTAAAGTCCGCCACATCCAGAGCAAAAGGTTCGCGCCCGGTCTCAATAGTTTGCGGGTCTTTGAAGGTGCCATCCCCGATGCCTTCCAGAAAATTCAGGGAATTGCCCCCTGAGTTGACCACCAACAGATCGGGGAACTCATCGTTATTCATGTCGTGGGCCAACACCACTTCGGGTTTTTTCCCGACCATATAGGAAACCGGCAAGGCGAACAAATCTGGCGAAGGCTGGCTTTGTCCGCAACCAAATAGTAGAAGTGCGCCTAATATGGAAACCAGAAATTTTATTTTCAACCGTACCAACTTTTTCATTGCGGTTTTTCCCAATTCAGAATTAAAACGATTTTTCGTTTATACAGGATGCCTCGAAACTTGTAAACGAATTTGAAAAAATGCTACAATTTTCAATAAGTTATAGCATATTCAAACCCCTATAAAATGTCCTTCCAATATTATTGCAAATCAGTTTTTTTTATTACCATTTTATTCCTCACAGGATGCCAGGGTTTTCAGTTTGACCCCTGGCCCGATAATGGGGAAGGGGTGTACCACACGGTGCAAAAAGGTCAGACCCTGTACCGCATTGCCTTGACCTATGATCTGGATGTGGAAGTTCTGCGCCGCGCCAACCACATTAGAGACCCAAAAAAACTTCCGAAGGGAATTCGGTTATGGATACCGGGGGCCCGAAGAGTTTTGTCGGTACCGGCAACCGATGAGTCTACCCCCCGTACCACAAAAAAACAATCATCGCCCACGGTCAAGCCTCGCAAGGGATTTCTCATCTGGCCAACGAAGGGATCTTTGACTTCACGATTCGGAATTCGAAACGGGAGCAAGCATGAAGGAATAGATATTGCCGGCCCAAAAGGAACCCCCGTTCATGCTGCCGCAGGGGGTGAAGTGGTGTTTAGTGGATGGGGGCCCACCGGCTATGGGAAAATGGTCATCATCAAACACCCGCATCATCTGACCACCCTTTACGCGCACAACTCAAAACTTATTGTCAAAAAAGGAAGCCGGGTAAAGCAGGGACAAAAAATTTCTCTTATGGGAAGCACCGGTCGATCCACCGGACCTCATCTTCATTTTGAAGTGCGGAACAACACACATCCCAAAGACCCAATAAAATATCTGCCCATTAAAAGATAAAGTTTTCTTTTTTCCTGATCTTTGCTAAAAAGCCAATATTGCCATTCAGGCCTAATGTGAAATTTCAGAAAGGCGGAACCATGGAAACCGTAAAACAAATCATCCGCGATGTTCCAGATTTTCCTAAAGAAGGAATCATCTTTAAAGATATAACACCGCTTCTCGGCGACCCTGTTGCATTTCAGAAAACGATTAATACCCTGAAAGATCGTTACGCAGATAAACGAGTGGATGCAGTGGTTGGTGTGGAAGCACGCGGATTTATCTTTGCCTCAGCCCTGGCCTATGCGTTGGGGACGGGAGTGGTCATGATTCGTAAACCGGGTAAACTGCCTTACAAAACATTCCAGGAAACCTACTCTCTGGAATACGGAACCGATACCGTCGAAGTTCATCAGGATGCATTTCGGTCGGGACAAAACATCCTCGTCATAGATGATGTGCTGGCTACAGGAGGAACTCTGTCCGCCACCCTTGATTTGATACAGAAAAATTTTAAAGATGTAAAAGTTATTGAAGCCGCTTTCCTGATCGAACTCGACTTCCTGAAAGGCCGGGAAAAACTCAAAGACACCCCAGTACACTCAATGATTCATTATTGACCAGCGCCACTCGCCGTGGGGGCAACTAGCTATAGACCGTTTGGCGTGTCTAGAATTTATCTCGGCCAATTGTACCGAGATAACCCAACTGTTTTAAGCTGAGTTCAACTCAAACTGACACCGAGTGGTTGCTCGCTGTGGGGGTAACAGGAAATAGTTTTAAGCCGGGACGACTCTTTGCCAGTCAATGAAAGCTATTGCTCTTTGCTCCCAGCGGCCAGCGGCCAGCCGGTTCCAGCCGAGACAGCTCTCTGCCAGCCAATCAAAGCTATTGCTCATTGCCTCCGGCGGCAAGCCGGCGGAAGGGGATTTCTTTTGCGAGAACTTCGATGAGTTTCTGAGTATCTTCCAGGTAGTCGGGAGAAACCAGCAGTTCAATGAGCCCACGGGAAGCGTCCAGCGTTCGCACCACCGCCAGGCTTTCATATCCGTCAAAAATGCTGACTATGTATGCGATGTCTTTTTTATCGACTTCGATCTGCCATTGAATAGAATCAGTATGCATGCTTTCCTTCAAGCCGAGATAACTTTTTCTCGTCAGATAAATTTATCGCCCCTTACCCTCGGCAACTGGCGGGGAGTGGAGTTTCTCTAATAAGATCATGATCAGGCTGATGGCTGAAGGAGTGACTCCAGAGATGCGCCCTGCCTGACCCAACGTGACCGGTCGAATTTCTTCCAGTTTCTGCACCACTTCGCAGGACAGCCCGGATATTCCTTGATACTCAAACTCAGCGGGTATGCGGTAGTGTTCCAGTTTCTTTTGTCGGGCCACCATCTGGTTCTGCCTATTGATGAATCCTTCATATTTCACTCGGATCTCTACCTGCTCACCGACCAACTGCGGAACCTCACCGCCATCAAAAGCTCTCAGCAAACTATCATGCGACACTTCGGGGCGACGGAGCAACCCCCCCAAGGTGGTGGGGTTTCTCAATTCCTGAATACCCAGTTTGGATAACCGGACAAGTGTTTCTGGATTGGGTGCGACCGGTGTCTCTTCCAGTCTTTTGATCTCTCTGTCTACAGCCCGGTATTTTTCCATACACTTTTCAAGCAAGACTTTATTCACCAGACCCAGCTCATGGCCCTTTTGCATCAGTCGTTCATCGGCGTTATCCTGCCTTAGAATCAGTCGATATTCGGCGCGTGAGGTGAACATACGGTAGGGCTCCAACGTGCCCTTGGTCACCAGGTCGTCAATGAGCACACCGATATAACTATCCATACGAGTGAGCAGAAACGGCCTGCGTTTTTGTGCCTTGAGAGCAGCATTGATCCCTGCCATGATGCCCTGGCCCGCCGCTTCTTCATAACCGGAGGTACCATTAATTTGACCGGCGTGGAACAAGCCACTGACCCGTTTGGTTTCCAAAGCCGGGGTGAGTTGCGTGGGTGGAACATAATCGTATTCCACGGCGTAACCCGGCAAAACAATCTCGGCCTGTTCCAGACCCGGAATCGTTCGCACTAACTGTAACTGCACTTCTTCAGCAAGGCTGGTGGAAATGCCGTTCGGATAAATCCAATCCGACTCCAAACCTTCCGGCTCCAGAAAAATATTATGCGAATTCTTATCGGGAAACTTAATAACCTTATCTTCTATGGAAGGACAATAGCGCGGACCCACCCCATCTATCACGCCGCTGTATAATGGAGATAAATGCAAATTGTCACGAATGACCTGTGCCGTTCGTTCATTGGTCGCGGTGAGATAACAAGGCACCTGCTCCCGGTCAATGCCGGGGGTAGAAAACGAAAAAGGCCGTGGCACCTCATCCCCAGGCTGTGGGATACATTGGCTGAAGTCGATACTATCCCGTTTTAAACGCGGCGGAGTTCCCGTTTTTAGACGACCCAGTTCAAATCCGGCAGCCAGAAACGATTGCGATAATTTAGTGGAAGGTTTTTCTCCTACCCGTCCAGCCGGTCTGCTTGTCAGTCCGAGGTGGATGAGTCCGTTTAAAAAGGTTCCTGTTGTGATGACCACGGAGGCGGCCTTAATTTCAGTCCCCGTCGCAGTTCGTACCCCTTTAACCGTTGCATTTTCAATAATCAGTTCATCGACCTCGTCAAAGATCAGGTCGAGGTTGTCGGTATTCTCCAGAACCCGGCGCATGGCATTTTTGTAGCGGTCCTTGTCGGCCTGAGCCCGGAACCCGTGCACAGCCGGACCTTTAGATGAGTTCAAAACTCTGAACTGGATCCCCGTCTCATCAATGATTTTGGCCATCTCACCGCCGAGCGCGTCTATTTCACGCACAATATGGCCTTTGCCCACTCCGCCAATAGCCGGATTACACGGCATCAAGGCGATTTTGTCCGCTTCCAGGGTGATCATCACAGTAGAACACCCCATACGCGCTGAAGCCAGGGCCGCCTCGCAACCCGCATGCCCACCGCCAATAACAATTACGTCAACCATTTTCATCAAGTTTAAACCGGACTGGTGAATGAACTTTCTATATTACAACAATTCAGAGCAAAAACAGAAGTTTGAGTTTGAGCCTGAGGGAATCTTCTGCTCCCGAGGTGGCGGAGCCTGTCAAGTGCCTGAACGCGGATCGGATCAACCCCGCTAAAAATGTCAACTTGTATAAGGAACGTAAAGTGAAATTCCAACCGCAGGAATAATATTTGGAATAGAAATAAAGGTTACTTTTATAGGCTTCTACAATGACCTTTTCCCGATGCTCCGGTTGATGCGTGCTTTTACCCTGTAGGTGCTGAATCGATGTTTCCGGGAAAAAGCAGATTCGCTTCCCATGTTTTCTGGCTCGACGACAAAAATCATCTTCTTCGTTGTATAAAAAATAATTTTCATCGAGCAAGCCAATCTCTTCAAATAATTCGCGATGGACCACAAAACAACAACCCGAAATCACCAGAGCTTCCTCCTCATCGCCCATTCTTTGCAACTCATCGCCTGGATTATAGAAACCAAGAATTTTCCGTGCCGCGTCAAGCGGAGTGTCTTCCCAAAGTCGAGTTGAGCTTTGCTGACTGGACTCGTCAATGATGCCAGGCCCAAGAATGGAAAACTCTTTATGCTCCTGCAAATATCCGCATATTTTTTGAAAACTGTTTTCGATCAAACGTGTATCCGGATTCAGCAGAGCAACGCATTTCCCTGTTGACTCGCGAATGCCTTGATTGTTGGCGGAAGAGAAACCTCCATTCACATCATTGCTTATCAGACGGACATCGGGAAAGTTTTCTGAAACAGCGGCGGGGGTGTCATCGCTGGAAGCATTGTCCACCACGATGACCTCATAAGAGATGCCTTCTGTTTGCGCATAAACAGATGTCAGGCAATCCAAAAGAACATCGCGCGTATTGAAGCTGACAATGATAATGGAAAGATCAAGCCGTTCTTTGAATTGGAATGCCGTCATTTATAATTCATCCAGAACAGCCTGGTATATTTCTGTCATTTTCTGAGCCGACTGATCCCAGGAAAAACGCTGGCGCACCGCTTCTCGCCCGGCGACTGCCAGGGCCTGGGTCCGATCCGGATTTTCCAGTTTTTCGAGGATGGCCCGGTAAAGCGCAGGGACATTACCCGGTGGCACCAGAGTCCCTGTCACGCCATCTTCAATAAACTCCGGCAATGCTCCCACCCGGGTCGCGATGATGGGCAACCCCGCCCCCATCGCCTCCGCCATGGACAAACCAAAGCTCTCAACGCGCGAGGGGAAAACCCCAACCGCACATTTGGCGATGAATTCCTGAATGGCATCGACATCCATCCAGCCATGAAAATTTACCCGATCCAGCACTCCCAGATCCTCCGCCTGTTTCCGATAGGACACCGTCATGTTGCCTTCTCCAATCAGGTGAAGCCGAACCTCCGGGATTCGCCCCGCAACTTCCCTTAACGCACGGAGAAGTTCAGGAATGCCCTTCTGGTCTGCCATCCGCCCCCACAACACCAAGTCCCTGGAACCCACGGCCTGCCTTTTCACTTCGAACCAGCTAGGATCTATTCCAGGGGAAACCACTATCACTCTTTTTCCTTTTTTCTTTCT
>JACNKA010000058.1 GCA_014382285.1 Nitrospinota bacterium
CGCCCGCCTGGAACTTAAAATTATTATCCAGAGACCGCATTTTGAATCCGTTTTTAAAATAAACACGGATCTCACTTTCCCCCTTTTTGAACCATTCCCTCTCCCTCTTTTCCAACGTTTCCAACCTTTTTTCCAATTTTTCAATTTTGCTTAAATCTTCCGATGCCGCCTCTAAACTTGTGGCAAACAGCATCAATGAAAAAATGAGCCCTATTGAAAATACCTTTCTATTCATCCATACCCCCTCTGGAACTATTAAAAGATATTGAGGCCCGTGGCTTTGCTATCTCACCTTATTCCTATAGCTTTGATCAACCATCCGACAGGACCAAAGCCCTTTGACTATTGATATATCCCTGATTTTCTAGACACCATGGAAAACAATATTACCTGGGACCACAACGCGGAAGAGCCTCTGGCTCTGTCGGAACAATTCGCCGATGGCGCAGCCCATTGGTACTAGTCAGAGGAATACAGTGAAAATGATCTGGCGGATTGTTGCGCCCACACGGCTTATTTTGTAACCGGCCGCGCTTTCTGGCGCAACCTCAGCAACTGCACAAATGGCGGCGTCCGCGCCGTTAGGGATTTGAAGTAGGAGCATCACTACTATCGCAATAAGCCGCCAACACACTTTGAGGCAACTAAAAACTACTGCTAGTTGAATCCAGCGTCACTCTGATCATGGATCATTTTGATGGCCTTGATGTTGGCAAAAACCGGTTGGCCCGGTTTAAGGTTTAAATTGGCCAAGGATTTTCTCGTGATCGTTGCCAGAATCGGGCGGCCCGCATCCAACTCAATGTCGACGGAATAGCCTTTGGGGTCAAGAACACCTATCTTTTTAACCTTCGCCTGCAAAATATTCAGTACACTGGTGGCTCCCTGAGGAGAGGCCATCGAAAGACTCACGTCTTTGGAATGGATGTGCACTCTGAGATTTTGACCCACAGGAATATTTTGTTTGGGAACATGCAGAGCCTGTCCCATAAAGTCCAATCGCGTGAGCCCGAATTCCTCATCGTGTTCCGAGACAGATGTTTCGAGCACTGCCCCCAACTGCTCATCTCCCATCGCTTCCCTCAACCGGACATCCGAGAAGACCGTTTCCACCGGCCCACAGTTCGCCACTTTACCAGATTTCAATATCACCATGGTGTCTACAAGCTGGAGCACCTCATTCATCGAATGCGTGACATAGACAATAGGCGTCTTAAACTCATCTTCTATTCTTTTAATAAAGGGGATTATCTCGGCCTTGAGTTGTGTGTCCAGTGAGGCCAAGGGTTCATCCATGAGCAATAATTTTGGGCTGGTCAGCAGAGCGCGGCCAATCGCCACCCTTTGCCGTTCCCCTCCCGATAATTTTTCCGGTCGACGTTGCAATAAAGCTTTGATATCCAGCACCTGCACCACTTCATTCAACTGGAGATTTCGCTCCGCAGGCAGAGTGCGTTGAAAACCGTATAGCAGGTTATCCTGAATACTCAAATGCGGGAATAACCTCGACTCCTGAAACACCAGACCAATCTTTCTCTCTTGAATGGGTATAAATCTTTCTTTATCCTGCCAGACTTGACCAGCTATTTTCATATATCCTGAAGGGGCTTTTTCCAACCCCGATAGACATCGCAACAAAGTGGTCTTACCTGAGCCGGAAGGACCAAACACCACAGTCACGCCTCTGGCCGGAAGGTTCAGTTCCACATCCAGATTGAATCCTGGATAATTCATTTTAAATTTTGCTTCTAATAAATCCATCATGTCACCTGCACCGGCAATCTCCGGTTAATGGAATACACCATCACCAGAACCAGAAAAGAAAATATTAAAAGACCCACAGAAAGAATATGCGCCTGTGTGTATTCAAGAACTTCAACCCGATCATAAATTTCTATGGAAATCACTTTGGTCTTGCCGGGAATATTGCCGCCCACCATCAATACCACACCAAACTCCCCAAGTGTGTGAGCGAACCCTAATACCACTGCCGTCAAGTAACCCCGTCGAGCCAGAGGACAGATGACCGAAAAAAAAGCGTCCAATCGAGAAGCCCCCAAAGACTGAGCCGTTTCCATAGGAACTTTCCCAATAGATTCGAAAGCACTGTGAAGCGGTTGCACCACAAATGGTAAAGAATAAAGGGTGGAAGCAAAAACCAACCCTGCAAATGAAAAGGAAAGAGCGGAACCGGTTAAAGCCTGAACCGGCCCCCCCACCCAACCATGTGGCCCTAGCAGGATTAACATATAAAAACCCAATACAGTCGGAGGCAGCACCAGAGGCAACGCCACCACCGCTTCCACCACTACACGGGAACGGGATCGGGTTTGCGCCAGCCACCACGCTATCGGAGTGCCCAAAGCTAAAAGAATCACCACCGTCGCTCCCGCCAATTGCAGGGAGAGCCAAATGGGTTCTGCGTCAATCAGGGAAAAATCCATTTTCTCATTCATCTAAAGAACGGTAACCATAGGAGTGCATTATTTTTTTTGCCTCAGTGCCGTTCAAATATTTTAAAAACAGTTTTGCGGAAGAATTTGAAAGTCCTGGTTTTAACAAAATGGCCTGCTGTAAAATCGGCGCATGCTGATCGACCGGCACCTCCCACCGACTTCCTTTAAATTTGAAACGCGGATCATCCACCTGTGACTTGGCCACAAACCCAAGTGTGGCATTTCCGGTTGCGACAAACTGCAGAGTCTGGGCAATGTTTTCTCCCCGAACCAGAAACGGTTGCAGGTTTTGCCAGAGGCCCAACCGCTCCAGCACCTGTTGTGCCGCCCTGCCATAAGGAGCGGTGTTCGGATTGGCAATCGCCAGCTTCCCTTTGGTCATTTGGGCTAAGGACTCTTCTCCTAGCATTCTGTCCGACTCCAGACTCCACACAACCAAAGCTCCAACTGCATAGGTAAACCGGGTGCCGGTAACACCCACTCCCTCCTGTTCCAACAGAGTCGGTCTTTTAGCATCCGCCGCCAATAGAACATCAAAGGGAGCACCATGCCGAGCCTGAGCATACAACTTTCCGGTCGAGCCGGAAATCAAGATCAACGTGTTGCCCGTATCCCGCTTGTAACTCTCAGCAATTTCTTTGAGCGGATTCAAAAAATTAGACGCGACCGCGACATGAACCTCTCCCGACCAACTCACTTGAGGCGCGGTAAGAATCCACACCACCACCCACATGCCCATGCCTCTTTTTTTCGTCATCCGCGCCATACCCCCAAATATACAATGCACATACCGTTATATACCATTAAGCATAACGGGTGTCAACCCTCAACCTGATAGGAGGAGTGACTCCGTGTTTTTTACACTCAGGCTAAAGTATTAAGATTTTTTGCCGATAGCACCATTACGGATAACTGTTTAAAAAATTGGTAAATACATGGAAGTCCAAATAATTCAAGCAAGCCCACAACTTCGATTTGTGGGAAATACCGGCCGCTGTGAAGATTGCGAAGAAGAACAACGGCTCGAGGACACTCTAAAAAAAGTTTTAGAAGAAGATCGGGTCAGCCTCTCCGGCGCATCCCTGTCTCACGCCAGCACCGTGTTTGAAGCCAAAGAATTGGCCGATGAAGAAGAAAGTGCAACCCAACAAACCGGCCCTAAATCCGATTTAGAGTTATCTGAAGAAGAACGCCGATTGTTGACCGAGCTCAGATCACGGGATGCTGAGGTACGGGCTCATGAGCGGGCCCATCTTTCCGCAGCCGGACCCTATGCCAACGGTGCTCCAACGTTTGAGTTTCAAACCGGACCTGATGGTCGGCAATATGCAGTTGGCGGAGAAGTTTCGATCGACTCATCACCCGTCTCCGGAGACCCCGAGGCAACCGTCCGTAAAGCCCAGACTATTAAACGAGCTGCCCTTGCACCTCGCGACCCTTCCGCCCAAGACCGGCAGGTGGCCGCCCAGGCGGCGCAGTTGGAGGCTCAGGCAAGACAAGAAGTGAAGGCAGAAAAAGTCGAAGAAAAAGAGCAAACCACCGAAAGCACCTCATCATCACCGGAAGAAAATAAGGAGTCCACAACCAAATCGGAAAGCAGCAACGACTCCAGTCAGGACAACCCTTTTCCCAGACGGGTGGAAAACCGGTTTAATCCCTCCAGCATCACCACTGGCAATCTCCTGAACATCATTTCCTGATCAAAAACGACATCAGGACCAGCTCAACGAGATCTGGTCCTGAAAAAATGGCGGGGTCGACGAGACTCGAACTCGCGACCTCTCTTAATCTTTCATTTTTACTTTTTCAAGATGCATCTCTATTTATTGAAGCACTAAAATGCACAATAAACAGAGCGCCTATTTCTTGCACAGTGTTTTTTCTTCTATAGTCAGTAGCCCCCCCGCTAAAACTTCAGCCGGGGGGCTATACGCTACAGAGCCCTTCATACTGAAAAAAGTTCTGACGAAAGCAATCCACTCGATTAACATTTAAACTTGGACACATGGGATTGTAGTTCTGTCGCCATTTTAGCCAACTCACCCGCCGATTTTTGAGTTTCGCTGGCCCCGTTGCTTGTGCTCTGAGCCGCAGTTGAAACCCCAGACATATTTTCCACAATTTGGCCGGTGCCTTTTGCCGCTTCACTTACATTGCGGCTGATCTCGGCTGTTGTAGCGGTCTGCTCTTCCACTGCACCTGCAATTGTCGCCGAAATATCGTTTATCTCGGCGACAATATTAGTCATCTTCCCTATTGCCTCCACTGCACCTCTCGTATCGGTTTGAATGGTTTCAATTTTCAAACTAATGTCCTCGGTTGCTTTTCCAGTCTGGTTGGCAAGCTCTTTTACTTCGTTGGCAACGACGGCAAAACCTTTGCCCGCCTCACCGGCGCGAGCCGCCTCAATCGTTGCGTTCAAGGCTAAAAGATTAGTTTGTTCGGCAATGGAAGTAATGACTTTGATAACATTGCCAATTTCGTCACTGCTTTCGCCGAGCTTAACAATCGTGGTATTGGTGGCCTCTCCTATATTAACCGCTTCGCCTGCCACTTCAGCCGCCTTATGGGCATTTTTAGCGATCTCCTTAACACTTGCGCTCATCTCTTCCGTGGCTGTGGCCACCATCTGAACATTTTTATCAACTTCGCTAACAGCGTTCATAACCACACCTGCCTGCGCAGAAGTTTCCTCGGCATTACCGCTCATCTCGTGGCTGACCGAGATCAACTCATCCGATGAAGATGCGAGCGTCTTGGCATTCTCGCCAATGGAAGAAATGCTTTCCGCAAGGCTGGATAAGAATTGCCCCAGTCCTTCCGCCATCTGACCTATAGCATCTTCTCCGCTAAAATCGATCTTCTTTGTCAAGTCTCCACCAGCCGCAGCATCAACCACCGCGAGAAGATTTTCTACTTTTTCTGCCAACTCCTGTGCTTGAACCCGCTCGCGTTCTGCGGCATCTTGAATTTTTTTCTCCGCTTCTAGTTTTGCTGTCACAACTTCCCATGTGACCATGGGTCCCAGGTAGTTTTTATCTGAGTCGAAGATAGGGCTGACCAGAAGATCCAGGGTTTCCGGTCCGAGCTGGATGTTAGCCTGGTGCGGAAGGTTGTTGGGGTCGGACAGGATCTTCCTCTGGTGTGCAGGATTTTTGTGAAAAATATCGATGCTCTGGCCCACAATCGTTTCGGCTTTCACCGGCAGATATTGCTCAAGCCCCTGAAGTGTTGTCAATGACGCAGGGTTCATGTACTGAACCTGAAAATCCTTATTGGCGTAAATCATGTTGGTGGGAGAGTTCTCCATCATGGAGGTGACCCTGTCCATCTCGCCTTCCAGCTTGAGTTTTTCTGTCACGACTTCCCATGTGACCATGGGTCCCAGGTAGTTTTTATCTGCGTCGAAGATAGGGCTGACCAGAAGATCCAGGGTTTCCGGTCCGAGCTGGATGTTAGCCTGGTGCGGAAGGTTGTTGGGGTCGGACAGGATCTTCCTCTGGTGTGCAGGATTTTTGTGAAAAATATCGATGCTCTGGCCCACAATCGTTTCGGCTTTCACCGGCAGATATTGCTCAAGCCCCTGAAGTGTTGTCAATGACGCAGGGTTCATGTACTGAACCTGAAAATCCTTATTGGCGTAAATCATGTTGGTGGGAGAGTTCTCCATCATGGAAGTGACCCGGGCAACTTCCTTTTCACGTTTCATCTGCTCCGTAATATCTTCTAACACCACAACATATCCAAGCACAAAACCTTTGTAGTCATAAATCCCATTGATACAGGCTTTGAGCGTTATGCCAGCAAATGTAAAAGATGCATCGTGAGGAAGTTTTTCAGGGTCGCGCAGAATTTGCTCTACTTTTTCAGGGGTTTTGTGAAACCTGTGTATGGATCCTCCGACAATCTGTGTAACATCCACGCCAAAGTTGTCTTTGATTTCATTTTCTATACTTTGCAATGTTTTGAGAGCGTTGTCATTAATATGAACGATAGTGAACGTGGCATCTGCAATGAGCACGTTGGCATGCATGGCCTTGCAAGCCTCGGCTTCCAGCTCAAGCATTTGTTTTCCACTCAGACCGTTTGGATGTTTTCCGTTTCCCATCCAGGTTCCTGGATTCAATAGCTTGAACGGCCTGATCACTTGTGGTTCGGAAGCATGTCGTCCGTTACCTGTTGCGCTTTGGACGTGACCTGTATACAACATAATATTTTCCCCCTTCGTAAGAGCCCTGTTTATTTACAAACTAATAATGTGTTGGATATAAGCAGTCGTTAATCGCGCGTTGAATTTGCGGGCTGGGTGGATTCAGCACACGATAGCAAAGGTCTATCTGTTCCCTGCAGTTGGAGCTTGCGAGCAAATTTTGAATAAAGTTCAATTCATGAGGTCCAAGCTGATCAATTTTGCGTAATAATTCCATTTTCTGCTTTCCCCCTGAATCTTTGTCCATCTCTTTAAGGAATGTTGTCATATGTGGATCGAGCTCTGCCATTTGACGCAGAGCATCTATCTTGCTGGAGGACTTTGGGTCACTGGCAAGATTTCCTAGAAATTTTATTACAGGAAGAGAGAACTGCTTGCTGTTGAGGTCGGATGTCAGCCGAGAGCAAACCTTCATCCTCTCCAATTCCACATCCCTTTCAAAGTTTCGCAAAGCAGATCGCACTTTGACCGCCACATCAAATTCGCTGGCAGGTTTACTGGCAAAATCCACATCAAGGGAAGCGAACTTCAGCATGGTATTTTGCGTCAGGTTGCCAGAGAACACTATGATGCTGGTAGACGGGCTGATGCGGAAAATTTTTTCCGCAAGCTCCACCCCGCCCATTCCGGGCATTTCCACATCCAACAACGCTACGGCGACAGGTTGCGCCTGAAAAATCTCCCATGCGGCAGCCCCATCGTAGGCGGTTTTTATCTTGATGTGGGAACAAGCCGTCTTAGCGTATTTGGAATGAAGAGTTACGATTTTTTGGCTGTCGTCCACAATGAGAATACTATCGGGTAATATTTGATCCACTTTTATAACCACTTCGTCCTCCTGCTAAAAAGTTGGGTTCAGAGCGTCCTGATACGCAGGAAATGCGACCGTAAATGTTGTCCCTTTTTTCACCCTGGATTCAAAAATGATACTGCCATGATGCGCCTCGACAATTCGTTTTACCGTGGGCATTCCTATACCTTTTCCATTCCGCTTGCTTGTAAAACCCCAGTCAAAGATTTTCCCCCGTTGTTCTGGGGGAATTCCACAACCCGTGTCTGATACACTGAAAAATAACTGGTCATCCTCTTCCCATGAAGAAATTTTAAGGTGTTTTATCGGGCTTGTCTGCATAGCTTGAGCGGCATTTCTGATGAGATTCAACACCAATTGAACAATATCCTGCTTGCGGCAATCAATCAGTGCCTCGGCGATGTCACATTCGACTTTGATCCCTTGAGTCGCAAAGCTTTTTTGCAATAATTTCAATGGAATCTCCACGATATCCCCCAGCATCTGCAGGGTCTTTTCTTCGCCATGACCCTGGCAAAGCGTCTGCAGGCCATCAAGCAGGTTCACTCCAAAATTAATAGCCTGTTTCAGTTCATCGCAATGACTTTCGATCTCATCCAGAACGGAGCTAGCATCTTTATCAATATTTTTGCTTTCTGAAAGAGTCTGGCGGATATGACTCAGATGTTCCTGCACAACCTCGCCAAATCCCAGGTCCGTAAGAACACCTGTCATGTCATGGATAACACCCCGCGCCATCTGCTCAATGCTTTCCAAGCGGCTCCTCTCCAGTTCGCTGGAAAAGTACTCCTGAATGACCTTGTAATCGTTAATGCGTTTACTCACAATTGCCAGAAGCTTCTCGTAGCAATAAGGTTTGCTCAGATAATCACTCGCTCCCAACCGAAATCCTTCCAAAAAATCCCGTTCATCGGTACGCGCAGTGAGAAATACGAGAGGAATCGACCACCATTCAGGATTGGCCTTTACCCGTTGGCACAATTCGAACCCGGACATGGTTTCCATTTTTTCATCGGAGATGATCAGTTGAATGTCACGGCCTTTATCATGCAGAACTTCCAGAGCCACTAATCCGTCAGAAACAGTCAACACTTCATACCCGTTGGCCTGAAGATCAATGCGAAGACCATCGCGGAGAATTTCATTGTCGTCCACCACTAGAATATATTTTTGGGAATGCTCTTCCAAGTCATTCATCAAGATACTCTCTCTCTCTTGGGCTCGGGTGGAAACCGCAGGAAGAAATTACTGCCCTTACCTTCTTCCGAAGTGAAGTCGATTTCTCCTTGCATCTTATGGGTCAATAATTGCGCAATGGACAACCCCAGGCCGCTCCCAGTCATCAAATGTGACTGAGTGGACTCGGTGAATTCTCCAAAAATTTTTGCTTGTCGATCCCGATTAATTCCAACTCCGGTATCCCTGATCGCAAGCTCCACCCAGCCATTGGCTGGGTGGACGTCCGTCGAAATCAAAATCCGCCCCTCATCGGTGAACTTCATGGCATTGGTGAGGAGATTAGTGATTATCTGGCATACTCGCCTGGGATTACCGTGTATTGTTGGCAGCTCTGGTATTAGTTTCATTTCAATGCACACACCCGGTTTTTCGTCCAACAGACCCGCGACGTCGTCCACTGTTTCTTCTGCAATTGCGTTGAGGTTCACCGAAGTCTGCTCACCAATTTCTCCAGATTCGATACGCGAAAAGTCTATCAACTCATTCACCAATGCCAAAAGACGCTTGACACTCCGTTCGCTGATTTCCAAATGCGGAATTTGTCCGGGTAAGGGTTTGGGGCATTCTTCAGTACAACTTGTACTGTCCTCCTTTTTTTTACCTTGTACGCCATTCAAGAGAAACCGGTTCCTCTGTTCGATTACAGTCAGGGCTGTCCTGATTTCATGAGCACCCGAACCCAAAAGATGCGTCAGCGTTTTGAGCACTCTTTCAAGATCTAGCCTGGATGCCTCGCTCTGTTTCAATTTCCAGTTGGATAAAATCTGCTGAATCTTGGCATCCAGAATAGATAGCTCGCAGGGTTTTTCCAAAAAACCGGCACCACCAAGATCCATAAAACGCTCTACAAGGGAAATATTTCCGTAGGCAGTCAACATGATAACGGGAATATCAGGCCTGACTTTCTGAAGCTCCTGAAAAACCTCTAGCCCGTCCATTTCCGGCATTTCATAATCCAGCGTAATCACATCGACACTATTGTCTTCCAGATATTCAAGTGCCATCAAACCACTGGAGACCGCGCAAACCTTATAACCCAGCAACTTGAATTGATTGGTGAATAAGTTGCGTAGTGTTTTATTGTCATCCACTACCAGAATGTTTTTTTGTTTCGATTGCGACATATTTCTATTCCTCAACAATGGCTTAATGTGACTGTTCAGGGTTTCCCTGTTTACCGCTGTCTGAACACTGTAGCCAATAATTCCAAGTTGTCGGGCTACCATCCTTCGTATCATCTTCTACTACAAGTTTTTTGGCGGACATGCCTTCTCCTCTATCCCTAAATTGCATCTGTGTGCACTGAATAGATCCACTCATTGAGAACTACTGTTTGAACATAAAGGCTCCCTGGCACTTGAGGGTAAGGAGGCCGCATTGAACCAAAAATCCCGCAGTGATTTTACAAATATTCTGAAGTCATTTGGCTTGGTCGCAAAGGCATTACCCCCAAGCGTATAAACATCGTTGATATCCTGAGTTGCCCGCGATGTGCTCAGCACAACTACCGGGATAGAGCGTAGTTCCTGATTTGACTTGACATCCTTCAGCACCTCCCATCCCGTTTTACGAGGCAGGTTCCAATCGAGCAGGATGAGGTTTGGAAATGGAGATCCCTTGGCACTGAGATAAGCACCACGCCGATGCAGGTAGTCGATCAATTCTGCCCCGTCTTTTACATATTTCAGGTCCACGCTCCAGTTCATATCTGCAATGGCCTGGTTCAAAAAAAACACATCATCTTCATCATCTTCGGCAACGAGAATGAAAGGTCTATTTTTATCACTCATTTGTCACACCTCCTGCCATCTCCAAACTTCTATCTGGAAGAGTGATTAAAAATGATGTTCCTTCCCCAGGAACACTTTGCGCAGCGAGAGACCCACCGTGGGCTCGGACGATTTCATCGCATATCGCTAACCCCATACCCATTCCATCAAACTGACTTTTCGCATTCAATTGCTTGAACGGATTTAGCATCCCTGCCAAGTCCGCATCATCAAATCCGATACCATTGTCCGACACAACGATTGTCCAGCCATGTCCGTTTATCTTCTCAGCATCCAGAGTAATTTTCGGGGCCACATTGGGCCTGTGAAACTTGAGGGCATTGGCAAGCAGGTTTTGGAAAAGTTGCTGCATCATGAAGTTGCTTACAACGATTGTCGGTAGATACTTCAAAGTTATCGTGCCTCCAGACTCTTCTATTCTTGCGGAAAGATCCTCTACAACTTCTTGCGCCACCCGCCGCAGGTCGATC
>JACNKA010000110.1 GCA_014382285.1 Nitrospinota bacterium
TCAGGTTAACAAATACTTGAAGATAGTGTAAATGATTTTTGTTCCAGCTTTGATGGTGCCGGAAAAGGTGCCGGTGATCTTGGAGACCCCTATTCTATCCCTGTATTGCACAGGAATTTCCAGAATACGCAGTCCTTTTTGTACGGCTTTGATCTGCATCTCAACCGTCCAGCCAAAATTGGTGTCCTGCATGGCGATGGATTTCAACGAATCATAACGAATGGCGCGGAATGGACCGAGGTCAGTATATTGCTGGCGAAAAAACAGGCGTATTAAAAATACCGCTAGTTGGTTGCCATAACGCGATTGTGGCAGCAGTGCCAAACGGCTTGCGGGAAGGATCATGCGACTGCCCAGAACAAAATCCATTTCACCTGATTCTATCGGCGCAACCAATTGCACAAGTTCTTCCGGGTAGTCGCTGAAATCTCCATCCAGGAAAACTACAATGTCCGGATTGTCCAGTTCAGAAATCCCCTTCAGACAGGCGGACCCATAGCCTCTTCTATTTTCCGCAACCACACGAGCACCTTTTTCACGGGCGCACCGGGCGGTGTTATCGGTCGAGTTGTTATCGACAACGATGATTTCATGGATATGGTTTTGCGGCAGGGCATCGAGAACCAGCCCTATAGACAGCTCTTCATTGAATGCGGGGATGATGACAGAAATACGGGAAGGCATGTAGGTTTATGCTCCGATTCAGGAACTGATATGCTAAAAGTAACCCCCTGGCCACCCTTATCAGGGGGGAAATGATCGTCCCCCTGACAAGGGGGATTGAGGGGGTTAAATATTTGGGGTCAGTTGAGAGCGGCTCTAATGCCAGATATGAACTCCGCAATCTTTTGATTGCGTTCGACCGGATCGGAGTGGGACTCGATCAACTTGACGATGGCGCTGCCAATGATCACTCCATCCGAGCATTGCCCGGCTTCTTTAGCCTGCTCCGGCCCGGAGATACCAAACCCAACCAGCACTGGCAATTTCACTTTGCTTTTGATAGCGGAAACTTTCTCTTCCAGATTTTTAGCCAGTGCCTCTTTTGTTCCTGTTGTTCCCGTCAGAGAAACATAATAGATGAAACCTTTGCTCGCCTCCCCCACCATCTGAATCCGGTCTGGGGTACTGGTGGGTGCTAAAAGAAAAATCATATCCAGATTATTTTTATTCGCGAACCCTAAAAACTCCCCCGCCTCTTCAGGTGGAAGATCGGGAATGATCACTCCATCTACCCCGGCGTTGACCGCATCCTCGACAAACGCTTGCTGACCATAAACAAAAATGGGATTAAAACTGCTCATCAGAACAATCGGCAATTGCGATTCGCTCCGGATATCTTTCACCAACTCAATGATTTTTTTCAGGGTGGTGCCGTTTTGCAGGGAACGGTGCGCGGAAGCCTGAATGACAGGGCCATCGGCAAGTGGATCGGAAAACGGGACACCTATCTCGATGATATCGGCACCGCTTTTCTCAATCACCAAAAAAATATCTTTTGAGGCAGATAGATCAGGATCTCCGGCAGTAAAAAAGGCCACCAGTGCTTTATTGCCATTTAAGCTTTTGAATCGGTCATCTATCCGGCTCACAACGAAACTCCCATCATATCTGCAACCTGATTCACATCTTTATCGCCCCGACCCGAAAGACAAACTAAAATGACCTCATCTTTTTTCATAGTCGGAGCCATTTCCATAACATGGGCAATGGCGTGCGCCGACTCAAGGGCAGGAATAATACCCTCCAGTTGCGACAGCAGTTTGAAACCCTCCATCGCTTGCGCATCAGTGATCGGAACATATTGCGCCCGGCCCGTTTCCTTGAGATGGCTATGTTCGCAACCCACGCCGGGATAATCCAGTCCAGCGGAAATTGAATGTGCCTCGGTCACCTGCCCATCCTCATCATGCAGGAGATAACTCATCATTCCATGCAAAACCCCTGGCGATCCCTTGGTGAGAGAAGCACCGTGTTTGTTCGTGTCAACACCCAGACCTGCGGCCTCAACACCGACCAGTCGGACTTCCTCATTTTCCAGAAACGGATAAAACAGTCCCATAGAGTTACTGCCCCCTCCCACACAAGCCACACAGACATCGGGCAGTCGGCCTTCTGCTTCCATAATCTGTTCAGTAGATTCTTCGCCGATCACCTTTTGGAAATCCCTGACAATCATCGGGTAAGGGTGCGGGCCCACTACTGAACCAATAATATAATGAGTGCTCTCAACAGTGGTGATCCAGTTTCGGATGGCTTCGCTGGTGGCATCTTTGAGCGTTCGCGTTCCGCCTGTCACGGGAGTGACCGTTGCACCTAAAAGTCGCATGCGAAAAACGTTGAGGGCCTGCCTTCGCATATCTTCTTCCCCCATGAACACTTCGCATTCAAGTCCGAACAAAGAAGCGGCGGTAGCCGTTGCCACGCCATGCTGCCCGGCTCCGGTTTCGGCAATCACCCGTTTTTTACCCATTCTTTTAGCCAACAAGGCACTGCCGATGGTGTTATTGATTTTATGCGCCCCGGTATGAGTCAGGTCTTCACGTTTCAAATAAATTTTCGCGCCGCCAAGATGCTCAGAAAGACGCTCGGCAAAATAAAGTGAGGTGGGGCGGCCAACATAATGTTTCAGATAATAGTCCAGATCCTTTTTAAACTGCGGATCATTTCGGGCCTCCTCATAAACCTGTTCTAATTCTTTCAGAGCAGGCATCAGAGTTTCTATGACGTACTTACCCCCAAATTTTCCAAAATGCCCGCTAGAGTCGGGCAGTTTATGCGGCTTCATGATTTACTCCCTGATCTAATATTTGTCAAAAACGCGCGGACCTTTTCAGGGTCCTTGACTCCCGGAAATTTTTCCACACCCGAACACACATCCACACCATAAGGGCGAGCCTGACTGACCGCCTGACGTATATTACGCGGTGTCAATCCGCCCGCCAGAATAACCGGCCCTATTTTTTTAGCGGGAAGAGCCAGGTTCCAGTCAAAAGTTTTTCCTGTACCCCCATGCAGATTGTCGGAATACGTATCCAGAAGAAAACCGCTGACAGAATATTTCTCCAACTGTTTGATGGACTGAAGGTCTTTAACCCGAAACGCCTTGATCACCCGCCTATGAATTTTTCGGCAAAATGCAGGTGACTCATCACCATGCAGTTGCACCATATCCAGCCCGCAATAATCAGCGATCTTGTTGACACGGTCAACAGATTCATCAACAAAAATACCCACCGTATCAACAAAAGGTGGCAATTTTAAAATAATTTCCCGAACGGTCTTCATCGTAACTGACCGTGGACTCTTTTTATAAAAAATAAAACCGACCGCATCGGCACCTTGTTCGGCGGCAAACACCGCATCCTTCAATTGCGTCATCCCGCAGATTTTAACTTTTACCTGTAGTTTTGCCATTGCCCAATAGTTCCTTTAGCTTTTCAGGAATATTTTTAACCGTCATCAAGCTTTCGCCGATCAAGAATGCATGCACCCCTATTCCCTCAAATTCTTCGATCTCTTCCCGGCCGCTAATTCCGCTTTCACAGACCAGAGTGCTGCCCGGCTCCTGCAATGCCATAGGGATCAGACGTCGGGAAATATTCAAATCGGTTTTGCCATTAGTGAGATCGCGGTTATTGATACCGATCAAACTCGCCTTGGACTCGAAGGCCTTCTCCATATCGTATTCGTTATGAGTTTCCACCAATGCAGGAAGGCCCAACTCCTTGCCCAGACTGAGCAAATCGGTCAATTGGCTTTGCTCAAGCCAGGTGGCGATCAACAAAAACAGGTCTGCTCCATGCGCTCTGGATTCGTAAACCTGATACTCATCAAAAATAAAATCTTTACGCAGCAATGGAATCGGGGCGATGGGCCGCACTTCTTTCAAGATTCCAATATGACTGCCAAAATAATTAGTCTCGGTCAGGATGGAAAGTGTGGCTGCGCCGTTTCTGGCGTAGTCCCCGGCGATTTCAACTGCATTAAAATTTTCCCGCAACTCACCCTTAAAAGGTGTGCGCCGCTTGATCTCTGCAATGATTTTGGAACTTTTTCCCCCGTTCAATGCCTTGAAAACATCACGGACGGGTGCCTGATCTCCCATGCGCACTTTAAGCTCTGGCAAGGGCAGTTTCCTTTTTGTACCTGCCAGTTCTTTCTGTTTGTCTGCAAAAATTTTATCTAGTATGTTCGACATTTTCAAAGTGGCTCTAAATCACCCCAGCCCCTCTTCGGTGAAGAGGTGTCCATTAAATTTCCCCCTTCTACGAAAGGAGTTAGGCGGATTTGATTTTACGTTCAATTTTTTAAGCGTTGGTGATTCTACACAAATCTTCCAGTTTATCGCGCGCTTTACCCGACTCGATAGAATCAATAGCGCATTGGACTCCCAGCTCCATAGACTTTGCTTTTCCGGCCACATAAATAGCGGCAGCAGAATTTAACAATACGATATCCCGCCTGGGACCTTTTTCGCCATTCAAAATACCCTCAATCATCGCGGCACTTTCCTCAGGGGTTCCTCCCTTAAGGTCTTCGGAGAAGCAAATTTCAAAACCGAGTTCATCAGGGTCGAGTTTATAACTCTTTACTTTCCCTTTTTTCACTTCTGCTATGTAACTTTCTCCAGTCAGAGTAATTTCGTCTAAACCATCTGCGCCATGAACCACCAACGCATGCGAACAACCCAAGTCACCAAGAACCTCTGCCAGAGGTTGAACCCATTTAGCATCAAAAACACCCAGCACCTGGGCCTGCGCATTAGCCGGATTGGTCAAAGGCCCCAGCAAATTAAAAATGGTGCGAAAGCCCAGCTCCTTTCGGACTCCGGCGGCGTGTTTCATGGCCTTATGCATCAAAGGAGCAAAGAGAAAACCGATACCCGCCTCTTCAACACAACGTTTCACCGTTGGCAAGCTGGCATCGAGATTCACCCCAAGGCATTTTAAAACATCGGCACTGCCAGACCGGCTCGATACGGCCCGATTGCCATGTTTTGCGACGTTAACCCCCGCGCCCGCCGTAACCAGAGCGCTGGCAGTGGATATATTAAACGTATCAGCACCATCACCCCCCGTGCCGCAAGTGTCTACTAGAGGAGTCGCCTTGATATTGAGCTTCTCAGCTTTTGCCCGCATCACCCGTGCCGCACCCACAATTTCGGCAACGCTTTCACCTTTAATATGTAACGCCGTCAAAAATGCCGCCAGTTGGCAGTCGGTCACATTTCCTTCCATGATCTCAGTCATGGCAGAAACCATTTCATTCTCAGTCAGATCATTTCCGTCTACAACAGAGTGGAGAGCCGGCAGGAACGTCATGCGTGGTTTCCTTTAATGAAATTCCCCAGCAACTCCTTTCCACATGTTGTCAAAATGGATTCCGGGTGAAACTGCACGCCTTCTATAGCAAGTTCCTTATGGCGGATTCCCATAATTTCGTTGTCATCGCTCTCTGCGGAAATTTCAAAGCAGTTCGGCAGGTTTTTTCGGTTCAAAACCAGAGAGTGGTAGCGGGTTGCCTCAAACGGATTTGGCAGATCTTTAAACAGGGTTTTTCCATCGTGGCGAATCATCGAAGTCTTGCCATGCATCAGGCGACCGGCCTTAATGACTTCACCCCCAAACGCTACTCCTACCGACTGGTGCCCGAGGCAAACTCCAAGAATAGGAATTTTCCCGGCAAAATATTTGATCACTTCCACCGAGACTCCGGCTTTAGCCGGTGTGCAAGGGCCGGGAGAAATAACGATCTTCTCCGGTTTCAACGCCTCAATTTCTTTCAGGCTGATCTGATCATTGCGCTCCACGTGTATATCGGCACCTAATTCACCCATGTATTGCACCAGGTTATAGGTGAACGAATCGTAATTGTCGATCATCAGAATCATACCACCCACCCCTTTTCAGCCAGTTCTATGGCCTTCAACAAAGCCCGCCCTTTATTCATGGTTTCTTCAAATTCACTTTTTGGAACCGAGTCAGCAACAATCCCACCCCCAACGCCAAGATAAGCCGTATTTCCTTTAATCAGCAAAGTTCTTATAGCGATAGCGGTGTCCATATTGCCGTTAAAACTGATATAGCCCACTGCACCGCCATAAAGTCCGCGTCGGGTCGGTTCCAGTTCATCAATAATTTCCATAGCCCTGATTTTTGGAGCTCCGGAAAGAGTTCCGGCTGGGAACGCCGCTTCCAGAACATCAAAACAGTCCAGACCTTTTTTCAAAACTCCCTTAACATTGGAAACAATATGCATGACATGAGAGTAACGCTCAATGGTAAAACGCTCATCCACTTCCACCGTACCGATTTCCGAAACCCGTCCGAGATCGTTCCTTCCAAGGTCCACCAACATAATGTGTTCAGCCAGTTCCTTTTCATCCTTCAACAAATCCTGTTCCAGTGCCCGGTCTTCTTCCTCATTTTGTCCGCGCTTACGGGTTCCGGCTATGGGGCGAACCTCTACCTTGTCATCCTCTAATCGCACCAGGACTTCTGGGGAAGAACCGACAACCTGAAGCTCACCAAATTTCAGGTAATACATATAGGGAGAAGGGTTGATGGTTCGCAAGGCTCTGTAAATATCGAACGGATCTCGGCAGATTTCAAACTTCAACCGTTGGGCAAACACAACCTGAATGGCATCCCCTTCCAAAATATATTCCTTGATTCGGTTCACCGCCTGCTTGTGGTCTTCCTCCTTCATATTTGATTCAAAACTCAACGCGGTTTGTTTTCCCTCATCGGGTGCAGTGCCTCTGGCAAGAGGTGTTTTTAATTTTTCTTCCAAAGCAGAAATTTTCTGGATTGTATTTTTATACACTGCCTCAAGGTCATCGCCCTCTACAAAAGCATTGGATACAATTTTAATGGTCTGCGAAACATTATCGAACACCAGCATGGTATCGGTGATGACAAACTGCGAATCCGGCACGTCTAGATCATCCACCGTTTCTTCAGGGAGGTCCTCAAAAAAACGAACCATGTCATAGCTGACGAACCCCACCGCCCCGCCTGAAAACCTGGGCAGTCCGACTGACGGCACCGGCTGATAACGGGCCAGTATTTCTTTTACCGCCGAAAGGGGACTGCCTGATTTAATTTCCCGTTGTTCAGTCTTTCCATTTTCGATCAAAGTCAAAGTTCGTCCCTTGGTGCTGACCACAACCGATGGATCGCAACCCAGAAAACAATAGCGCGCCCATTTTTCGCCACCTTCAATGCTTTCAAGCAGGAAGGAGTATTCCCCGCCTCTGATTTTCATATAAGCGGATACAGGCGTATCGAGATCGGCCAGAATTTCCTTATAAACAGGAATCAGGTTTCCCGATTTGGCTTTCTGTTTGAACTCTTCTAATGAGGGCTTGAACATAACGATGATTAGCTAGCACATTAAGTTGTAAATCACCCCAGCCCCTTGTGATATTCCCTTCCGAAGCTTTCATGCCCGGAACGGGTACTTTAACAATGAGGGGCCTTTAAATCCCCCCCTTCTACGAAGGGGGTTGGGAGAATTTGTATTTTTGCTTTAAAATAACGTCCTAATAATAAAAAAGCACAGGAGACCTGTGCTCTTGCAACCTGCCAAAAATAAGGCCAGATAAATATATTAGGCCGCCTTTAATATCAAGTATTTAGAAACCAGACCTTAACATCAGGCCAAAGCCGGTGTCAAGCAGTTTAGGTGGGGGATTTCAGGGGTGAGGCCAATAAGCATCATCAGCCTTCTACAGCTTTCCAGTCTTCACCATTCCAACGCAGAATCAGTCCATTATCACCAACAGCATAGATATTGTCTTCACTACTGCCCCAGATACCGGTGAGGTATTCTTTGGTATTGGATTCTATCCGGGTCCATTCATTATCATCAAGATAGAGAATCATTCCTTCATCACCAACCGCAAACACCATTTCCCGGGAAGGACCCCAGACATCAAGAATAAACTCCATGGTCTGGGAAGGCATTTCTGTGAAATCTACTCCATTAAACTTTAAAATGGCACCTTCAGATCCAACTAAATAAACCTCTTCAGGCCCGAACCCACAAACACCATAAAACTCGGCATTCGAGTTGAAGGTCATGCGCTTCCAACCTTCACCCTCCTGCTTGAGCACCAGACCATCGAAGCCCACAGCCAGCATGCCGCTTTCTTTGCAGCCCCATAACCGGGTCACATCGGTATCAGTTCCCGTCTGAGTATATTTCCAGGAACTGCCATCATAGCGAAGAATTTTACCCAGTCTTGAGCAGGCGTAGATTTCATCCGAGGCGAGACCAAAAATGCCGTTCATGGGAGGAAGTTTTTCCATATCCTCATCAGGCGACCAGGTTTTGCCGTCGTAATGAAGAATTCGCCCATCGGTCACCACCGCATAAACATTATCCGGCGCACTGCCCCAGATATCCTTAAAAGTCCAGCGACCCCCTGTTTCCATCGGCGACCATTGACTGCCGTCATAATGCAACATGGTGCCCTCGGCACCTCCGACAAAAATATCGTTCTCGTTGAATCCAAAAATGGATAAAAGGTGGCTTGAGGTCAAGGCAGACATAATTGCTCCACAAAATTATCGCTGATTTCTAAATGACGTTTGAAAATCATAGTGACATGTCACTCCATTCTTTGCCGTCATATTTAATAACTGTCCCATTTTCACCGGCTACATATACCTGATTAGAACCAAGCCCTTTGACTTTTGTGAAATACTCGTCTTTCAACGGCTGTATGGGAGACCATTTCTTACCATCATAGTGAAGCATGACAGCGTTATCTCCGACTGCGTAAATGTCTTCCGCAGAGGTTCCCCAGATACTCAACAGATATTCTTCGGTCCCCGATTCCATCGGCTTCCAGTCCGTTCCATCGTAATTCAAAATCGTACCGTGAGAGCCGCAAATATAAATATTATCACCGTGGGTGCCCCAGACACCGAACAGAGAGATTTGTTCATCAGTCAAATCCTCACGACGATGGAATTCTTTGCCATCATAATACCGATAAATCCCTTCACCGCCCACCGTGTGGATATGGTCTGCATCCGTACCCCACATGCCAAACAAATCATGAATGGTGTTGGGTTCCCGGTAGTCCCATTTCTCTCCATTCCAGTAGAGCATGCGTCCACCAACGCCATAAAGGAAGACGTTGTTTTCATCAATGCCATAGGCGGAGTTGAGCGAGTCGTAACTACCCGTATCAACCTGTTTCCAGTCCTTACCATTATACAAAAGGACGACCCCACCAATACCCACAGCATATATGCATTGCTCATGCGGCCCCCAAATACCCATCAGCGGATTGGTATTCTCGGTTCGGACAGGCAACCACTCCTCCCCGTCCCAGTGCTGGGGAATGCCATCTTTTCCCACCACATAAATACTATCTTCCCGGAAAGGCATGATATCGAGCAGATCCGGTTTTTCGCCTGTAAACATATTATGAGTCCACCATTAAAAAGAGAGCTGTCATTCTACAATTATTAAGCGCTTCGAAAAGAAATAAAGCTCTCTAAAAACAGAAAGGGCTCCCGGCTCAAAATCCGGGAACCCCTGTTTGATAAAACTTTAACAGAATTAATTTTCAGCTTTGGCCCCGTAAAAATACACATCCTTCAACTTAGGAAAATTTTTATTATCCTTGAACATGGCCTGTACCCCTTCCCCCACATCGTTATGGATCAAGACCATCTTTTCCAGATTTGGCAGGTTGGTAGATTGAGCCAGAGCCCTGGCCCCCATATCTCCCAGATCCGTCTCATACAAATCAAGCAAAGTGAGTTCTCTGAAGTTGGCAGAACCTGCAATCGCCTCAGCACCTCGCCATCCAATCGGATTATAAGTCAGGGTCAATTGGGTCAGGTTGCTCAAGGTCTCAGAAGCCGCAAGTGCCTCCACACCTTCCCCCTCGATGAAATTCCAGTTCAAATTCAATTCCGTCAGATTGCTCAGGTTTTTGGAATTAGCAATCGCAATCGCACCTTCATTTCCGATATCATTGCGGTATAGAGAAAGCTGGGTAAGCCGGGTTAAAGTCTTAGATGTGGCTAAAGCTTCCACACCCTCATCGCCAAGCTTATCTCCCAGCCACAATGAGACCAGGTTTCCCAGAATATTAGAAGTCGCTATCGCTTTGGTGCCTTCAACACCAATTTCATTATCACTCAATATCAGTTCGGAAAGATTGAGCATGTTTTTGGATTGGGCCAGAGCCTTGGCACTTTCATCCGTCGCTTTATTTTTAAACAAATTCAAGGCGGTCAAAAATTTCATTTTTTCGCAGTCAGCCAGAGCCTTGACGCCTTCATCCCCAATTTCGTTAAACTCCAGAAACAAGGCGGTAATCCCTTTAATCTTGTCGGATTCCAGGACTTTTATCAGATCCTCATCGTCCAGTTCCTTTTCCCTCAGATCCAGTTCACTTTTTTCATCATTAAGTCCCTGGTCAATGAGACTGTCAATATCTTTGACTTCTTTTTCAGCCATCCGCACACGCTCCACATATAAAACGATATTTTTGGAATAAGAGTAATCGTCATTTTAAGGCAGTATCCAAACTTGTAAAGCTTAAAATCCGATTTTCCTCATCATTTGCCCAATTATGTCTTATTTTTTCACCCTCTAGCCATGACACTGAAGATACTTTTTGCTCGCCAAACCAGACTATTGTTCATTGGTAACATGTTATGACCCTTCATTTGCTTCATACCCCGAAGCAACTGTGTTAAATGTCAAGCATTGGAGATGAGATTTTCATTCCAG
>JACNKA010000057.1 GCA_014382285.1 Nitrospinota bacterium
CGGTAAGGCAGCTAAAAGGGGTAGGGTATTGAGAAAAAGCCTTGATTGAAAGGTGGGCAGGAGATCTCAGCGATTACCTTTTTGTAGTCATGTGAGCTTTCCTCGCAAGATCTGAAAAAGCACCAGCGAAAATGGATAGGACGCTTCTTGTCTCTTTTAAGGATGATGCCGAATATGTCCTTTTCGTTGAAAAAAAACTGCAAGGTGAATGCCTCATGGTTGACCTGATAGGTTTTTCTGTGTGGTAGTTTCGATATTTCCATCGGATTGGGAACGATAACCTCTGTCTCGGGATGATTTTTAAGGGATACCTTTTCCATGGCCCATAAGCAGGGTGGGGACAGGTTGAGCAGGGTGGGCAATAGAAAAGCTGTGAAGAAGGTTAGTTTGATTGAAAGGAATATGTCTTTGTTGTGCATAGGGGTAAAACCAGAATGGTAGTGACCCCGGATTCTAATCGAATCAGGAATTGAAATGCAAAAAAAAGCCGGTAGGGCGATTTGCCCCACCGGCTTTATCCTCTTTAAAGAGGATTGAAACTTTTTTGCAGTAGATTTACTTAATGGTTGGGTGGTCTACTTCACAATCAGTTTGAGAAACCAGTTTTTCAACCATGTAACCATTGCGATTCTGGTTCATCTGCTTGCGATAGCTGTCATCGGAATTGTCACCACGGCAGTCACCGGGTACCAGCCCAACAACAACACCTGCATCTTCTACAGACTTCCACTGCTTCCAAGACTGCTCGGTCTGGGAAGAGCCGAACTGGTAGTCGCCATTGATAGGCCCTGTGTCGCTACGAGAACTTCCTGCTCCTGATGCCAGGTTTGTGGCATTGGTCAGAGTTCTTGCGTGGGCTCCCATTTGCATCATGGTCTGACCCACACCCATTACACTGGCATCGCTCTGGCCATATTGACCGGGAACTACGTCATCGGCGGCAACAATGGAACCCATTGCCATGAAACCTACAAATGCACTTACTGCTACGAAAAAAATTGCCTTTTTCATTACTTTCCTCCCCAACTGATGATTGGAAATAAAACCTTTAAACTACACTGCCAAACAACAAAATGAATTGGCCCTCACTTGTAGGTAGAGCCAACTGATAAATATATTCCCGTATGCCCTACCACTGTCGGATGTTATTCCTACTAACATGATAGGATAATAAGCCCAATAGAATTCAGAATCTATAACCTTATGGCCCGTTTGTCAATAAAAAATCGCGCCTTATGAAAATGGGATAAATTGTCGCGCGAGAAAACTTGAGAAGGACGGTTAGTATGGTAATAACCCATTGAAAAAAAAGAGGGTTTATGGGGTCGGCTTTTTGACTTGAGGACCCCTTAGTAATAGGGGGTTAGTTTTGCTTTATTTGAGAATATAGGTTTGGGGCAGGTTTTTCTGATCTCATGCAAAGCTGGATTACTGATTTTAAATTTGTATAATGAAAAAAGTGATGCAGCGAATGACTAATAAATTAAATTAAGATTTTTTTCATGACTTCAAAAAAACTTTTTACATTGGAAGAAGCCAATGCCCTTATTCCACAATTGTTGGGCTGGGTTCCGCAAATTCAAAAGCTATCGGGTTCAATGAATCGTGACTTCCCCGATATCCGCAACGCACGGGAAAAGGCCAAGTGGAATGGTGGAAGTGCACAAGGAACCGGCTATCTGAATGTGATTTTGAAATATAACCATTTGATTGAGGAAATCGAATCGATTGGATGTGAGATCAAAGGAATTCGCGAAGGCCTGGTAGATTTCCCGTCTATCCGGGAGGGTCGTGAAGTTTATCTTTGCTGGAGAATGCCTGAAAAAGAGATCCGCTTCTGGCATGGTTTGGATGCTGGTTTTTCCGGGCGTCAGCCTATTTAGCCATTAGGCATGGAGCCAGAAACAGCCATTAGGCATGGAGCCAGAAACAGCCATTAGGCATGGAGTCAGAAAAATCCATTCGGCACCGTGCACCGCCCGGCGGTAATGGGCAATAACTTTTTCTGGCTGGCAAAGAGTGCTCTTGGTTTGAGCGGGCACTTGCTCATTTCCCGTGTTCTGCGAAAATTTTTCTGACCTGCTGTACAATTTTTGAGTTTCCCACTATGGCGGTTCCCTCTTCAATGCTGGCTTTGTTTCCAGAGAAGTTTGCGAATCGGCCACCGGCTTCCTGAACCAGTATTTTGCAGGGGGCGTAATCCCATATTTTGGCGAGAGGGTCAACCATCACATCCACGACACCGCGTATTGCCATTAAGTGTCCAAAGGCATCCGGGTAGGTTCTCACGATCCCGGCTTCTTTATTCAGGTGGTTGTAGAGAAAGGTGCATTTTTCACTGCGAAAACAATAATGGTCCGCAACCGCTACAAAAGCCCCCTTCAGGCGGGGTTGCGAAGAAACTTTGAGAGGTTTTCCATTTGCGAAGGCGCCTTTTCCTTTTACGGCCCAGGCCGATTCACCCAGAGCGGGCAGTTCAATGATGCCCAATACAGGTTCCCCTTTGTGGAGAAGGGCTATCATGGAGGCGAAAAGGGGCAGTCCTCTTATGAACGACCGGGTTCCATCTACCGGGTCTATGGTCCAGACCCATTCGGCATTTGGATTGTGGCTGCCAAATTCTTCCCCAATGATTCCGTGTTCGGGAAAGTTCTGTGAGATTTTTTTACGCAAAATTTCTTCGGCTTTGCGGTCCGCGATGGTAACAGGGCTCTGATCCGCTTTCAGATCGATAGAAAACTGTCCACGATACCATTTCAAAACTTCCGCTTTTGCGGGTTTCATGAAGGATAATGCGGCGTCTTTAACTTCCAGTAAATTCATGGCTGTAAAAACCTTATAGTTAGGGAAATTTCCGGTAAGGAGGCGGAGTGCCTCCGCTGGTAACTTACAATCGCTCTTTCTGGTCAGCAAAGAGTTGTCTCGGCTTAACGAGCTATTGCTATTTGCTTACCTCGCTGGAGGGCAGGGAAAATAACGTTGCTTTAGTCACTGTTTAAATTATAATCATCTCTTTGAAAAACTTAATGCTTTATATTCACGGGATCAAAAAATATGCGTGACAAGAATCTAATGATTGCGATTATAGGTTGTTTCGCGATCACTGTTCTCTTTTTGCTGGTCATTATTTGGGAGATAAAAAAATCCATTGATCACGATGAGAGAGTACAACAAATAGCCAAAAAAGCCAACGATGTGGAGGTGGCCGATAACCGGGATTTCAGTATTTATGAAACTCTGGTCGGGGATGATGGACGGGAAATGATTCTGGTTCCTGAAGGTATTTTCTCGCGCGGGTCCGACTCCGGCGGCTTCGATGAAAAACCCATGCAGGAAATTTACCTCGATGCCTTTTATGTGGATAAGTTTGAGGTGAGTGTGGAGGCCTATAACAAGTATCGCAAGGCCGCTAAGTATGTAGAACCTTCGGTTCCATTTTTTCAAGGGGACAGTGCGGTCATGAAAGTTCCCAGCCATGCTGTTGTCGGGGTTTCCTGGCACGATGCGGTCAACTACTGCACTTGGGCCGGTAAGAGGCTTTTGACGGAAGCGGAGTGGGAGAAAGCGGCAAGAGGAACTCACGGCTTGAAATTTCCCTGGGGAAATAAGGTTCTACCCGATCGCGCTAACTTTTCTGGAACGGGTGATGGCTACCCCTATATGGGGCCGGTGGGAAAATATCCTATGGGGCGAAGCGTTTATGGCGTCTATGATATGGCTGGCAACGTTTCGGAATGGGTCGATGACTTCTATGACCAGTTTTATTATAAATCCGCACCAATTATGAATCCCACTGGGCCTGAGAACGAAAAAAATCGCGTATTCCGCGGCGGCTCGTGGGATGCGAGAAGCGTGGATATACGTACTGCCAAACGTTTTGCCGCTTCGCCTGGAAGAAAGGATGGCATTCTGGGTTTTCGTTGTGGTCGTTCAAAAGATCCTAAATAGCCTGCAATAGCCCCGGAGTATAAAGATATTGCAAACTACCAGTGAGTCCAGCGTCACGCTGGCTAGCGGAGGTTCTCCGCCCCGAATCTGGGTTTTCCTGTTTTTTTTCATTTCCGGCGCAACCGGTCTGATCTATGAAGTGGTGTGGACCCGTTTGCTCACGCTGGTGATGGGCAACACCCACTATTCCATTTCCACTGTCCTGACCGCATTCATGGGAGGGCTTGCTCTGGGGAGCTATGCCGGGGGCAAGCTGATTGACAGAAAGTTCAACTCCCTAACTGCCTATGCCTTTCTGGAAGCGGGAATCGGCTTGTATTGTCTGCTCATCCCCAGCCTGATTGATCTGGCTTTCCCGATATTCAAATGGATTTACCTCAACCTGGGGGATTCATATACGCAAGCGAGTCTGGCTCGTTTTCTGGTTTGTGTTGCCATTTTAATCCTGCCCGCCACGTTCATGGGTGCGACCCTGCCGGTGCTCAGTAAATACATTTCGCAGGATGAGGCTCATATCGGAAAAGATGTGGGGACCTTGTATTCCATAAATACCTTTGGTGCAGTTTTTGGGGCATGGGCATCGGCCTTTATTTTCATGCGGCTTTGGGGAGTCCAATCCACTATCTGGATGGCGGCCCTGCTGAACCTTGCGATTTCTGCTGTTATTTTTCTAGTTTTTCGACCGCCTCTGAAAGAAAAAGACCCTGCTGAGCCGGAGCGTGTGCTCTTGCCTCTGGATAAAAGGGAAAAATTTATTCTCCTGAGTTTTGGGATTTCGGGCATGGTGGCTCTGGTTTATCAGGTTGCCTGGAACCGTATTCTGTCACTCTTGCTCGGTTCTTCTGTTTATGCTTTCAGCCTGATTCTGTCCGTCTTTATATTGGGGTTGGCTTTTGGAACGGCCAGTTTTTCCCGACTTCTTTGCAGGTTCAGTGATTTTATGAAGGTGTATGGGATAACTCAAATAGTAATAGGATTATTTGCTCTTTCAATCATTCCGTTATTTGGCTATATCCCTTTTGCCAATCGCTGGATTTATGAAAACTGGGGCTTGCAGTTTGAGTCGGTCCAACTGGCGAACTTCCTGATTATTTTTGTCTTAATTGTTATCCCAACTTTTTTTATGGGAGCGCAGTTTCCTCTGGTCATTAAACTGACGGCGCGAAAGCTGGAAACCCTGGGCCGCCACGTCGGTCGAGCCTATGCCTGTAACACCATTGGTGCCATTGTGGGGTCCTTCGTGGCAGGATTTATTTTGATACCAGAGTTGGGGTTGCAGACCACACTTATGAGTGGAGTGTTTCTAAATATTCTACTGGGAATAGCGATACTTGCCTTAGGTTCCAAACTTAATTTTAGTATGAAGGTTTATGCTCTGCCTGCGGTTTTGATGTTTTCTATATTGGCGGCAAAATCAATTGGCCCCTGGGACAAGTCTGTAATTTCCAGCGGCTCTTTCATGCCTTATCGAATTGCCGATCTCAAAGAAGCGGAGTTGAAGAAGAATAAAATCCTTTTCTTTAAGGAAGGGATGCACACCACGGTGACGACTGAACTTTCTGTGTCGGGGAATATTTTTCTGCGTGTGAATGGAAAGACCGATGCTTCTTTGGCTCTCGATATGAGAACGCAATTGCTTTCCGGGTATCTACCGATGCTGTTTCATCCTGATCCTGAATCTGCTCTGGTGATTGGGCAGGGTAGCGGTATTACTTTGGGGGCGGTGGAACAGTTTTCCGTTAAAAAGATCACGCTTGTCGAGATTTCCCCATCGGTCATAGAGGGTTCCCGTTTTTTTGACCCCTTTAATCACCAGGCTCTGGATGACAAGAGAGTGACCTTGAAACTTGAAGATGGTCGTAACCATATTGCTCTGTCTGACGATACCTATGATGTCATTGTCTCGGAACCTTCAAATCCATGGATCTCAGGGGTGGGGGCTTTATTCACCGTGAACTTTTTTGAATTGCTGAAAAAGCGGCTGAATCCGGGCGGGGTGGCTTGCATCTGGGTTCATACTAATATGTCGCCAGACAGTTTTAAATCGATCATCCGGTCTTTCAGCAAGGAGTTCCCTTTTGTGAGTATGTGGGAGTCGATAGCGGGGGACGATTACCTGCTGATCGGGTCTGAGAAGGAATATGGTTTGTCTTATGAAAAGGCCCGTCAATATTTGTCGGACGAAGTTGTGGGTCGCGATTTGCACCGGATCGGGATCAATAATGTTCCGGATCTTTTGAGCCTGATGATTATGTCGCGGGAAAAATTGCTGGAATTCAGTGCCTCGGCACCCTTGCATACCGATGACAATTCCTTGCTTGAGTTCAATGCGCCAGAATATGTTTATAAAGATGAGAGGGCGGTTTTGGTCAGGCAGTTGACACCCTTTATAAAGCTGGTACCCGAGTTTGTAACCTTTGCCGATGCCAGTGTCCGCGAAAAGGTGATGGAAAAGCTTGTCAAACTGCAAAGGTCTGAAAGTCAGATTGAAGACATTAAAAAGAAGGCCGGGGTGGAGAGGCTTTTGGATGAGGCCTTGGAGGCGTTTAATGTGGGCGATATCAGTGGGGCTTTGCAACGCTACCAGAAGATATTGGCATTGGATTCAGAGCATGTGATGACCTATTACAATATGGCGAATATTTTTCTTGAACTCAAGTTGATGGATAAGGCCGAGTCTGCCTACCGGAAAACTCTTGAGATCAACCCGTTCTATGTATTTGGTTCGATTGGTTTGGCTCGGTTGCACGTGTTTTCCGGACAACCCGATAAGGCTATTGAGGTTTTGCATGATACGCTAAAGTGGTATGGAGGGGATCACGAAGTGAGTCTGTATCTTGGGCTGGCGTATGCTTTTAAACAGGATAGCCAGAAGGCCATTGAGGAGTTAAAAAAATCTTTGCAATGGGACCCTACCTTTCCACCGGCTCATTATTATCTGGGGGTTCAGTATCAGTCCTGGAATCCAAGGTTAGCAAAAAAACATTTACAGATATTTTTAAAACAGGTTTCATTGCGACCGGGTTATGAGAATCTCCAGCCCGGTGCTGAAAAATTATTAAATAAACTTTAAACAGAAAACTGGTATAATCTGGGACTAATGCTCCTCTTGGTCAATGACCCTGCCGGAAAAAATTCCCAGTAACCTGAATTGAAAGTCCAATGCCCGGAAAAATTAAAGCCCTGTGGTACTTTTGTATTGTCATTATTGTTGTCGGTTTTATAGCACTTGCTGCTAAAGGCAAAGTGGAAGAAGCTCGTGAACATTCAGATGCGACATCCAAGGTAGCGGCAGAACAACAAAAGATAATAGACGAGAAAACGGTTCAAATAGATCCGGTTAAATTAGTTCGTGAACTGAACGCACTGGGTAAATACCAGGAAGCCGCTGAGATAGCCAGGAAAGCGGGCGAAAGAAACCCAGACCATGCTCAAATCCAAACCTGGTGGGGGATATCTCTGGTTAAGCTGGATAAGAGGGCGGAAGCCATCGACCATTTTATCCTTGCTGCAAAAAAGGACCCCACCGATGAAAAAGCTCATTTGTACTGGGGGCTGACCCTGGCAATGGATAAAAAGTTCGAGGATGCCATTGACCATTACAGGGTAGTTTTGGAGATCAATCCCGAACACAGCAACGCTTATGCCTACTGGGGAGCTTCCCTGAGTGCCTTGGAAAGATTGCCGGAAGCTGTTTCTAAGTTGGAAGAGAGCTTGGTGCTGAACCAGTTTAACAGTCAGGCTTATGGAATTCTGATAGATGTTCTGTATAAACAGCAGAACTATGAGCGTGCATGGGAAATGGTTCATAAAGCCCGTAGCCACAATGCTTCTCTGCAACAGAGTTCTGTAGACCGATTATCGAAGGTTTTTCCTGAACCGGCCCCGAAACTTTGAAATATTTCAGGTGTTCAGACGACTAAGCAGAAGTTGGTACAGTAAATGCATTCAGTCCTTATAAAGAACGTTTGTGTCAAAACTGCAAACATTGAAAAAACGGGTTGAATTTTGATAGCTTGGCGTTTAATCTATGGTTGTTATTCTAGCGAGTGCTTGCTTTCTCGCCTTTATAAACACAAATTTCCCCAATCTAAGGTTTTACACGATATGCGGATCATGGAATTTATAAGAATAGGACGGAGTTTTTTTCTTGCCGGGTTTTTCTTGTTATTTTTGTTTTCCTCTTTTTCGTGGGCCGAGGTTAGGGCGACCGACCCTCGAATACCAAATTTTGTTAACGATATTGGTGACGATGTTTTCGCGCAGACCTCCGAAGTAACCATTAAACTCGAAAAGAGTGTTCCTCGAAGCACGGAAAGCTCCTCTATTGAAACGGCTCAGGGAACTGTCAGGTCCTCTCAGGATTCGTCAGTCTACAAAGAGATGGAAGACCCTTTTGCCGGAGTTAACTCGGATATTCCAATTTTAACAGACCCTTTCGAGGGATATAACCGCTGGATGTTTGGTGTTAATGAAACGATCTATGACAATGTGCTGGAGCCAGTGGCCAGGGGTTATCGGGATACGGTGCATGAGGATCTACGTATTGGTATAAAAAATCTCTTTTCCAATGCCATGGCTCCTGTTAAATTTCTCAGCAGTCTGATTCAGTTGGATTTTGAGAAGTCCGGCCGGGTTCTTGCGCGAACCTTGATCAACACAACATTTGGCATTGGTGGACTTGCCGATGTGGCCGGTGAAGAATATCATATCGAGGATGTCAGCGAAGACTTTGACCAGGCTATGGGGTTCTACGGTATTCCAACGGGTCCCTATGTGGTGCTGCCAATTTTTGGACCTTCTACGGCCCGAAATATTATCGGCAGAGCGGCGGACTCTTTCTTGAGTCCCACCTTCTTCTTTGCTCCTAGCACTGGGGTCAGTGTTGGTCTTGCTACTGAAGAAAACATCAATGATGCTTCATTCATTGTCGATGACAAAAAACAGCTGGAAGATAGTGCTCTGGATGAATATGAAAGTATTCGCGATTTCTATCACCAGTATCGACATGGTTTGGTAAAGAAATAATTGTTTCAGAGTTTCTCCCCTCTTGTCGCTTTCCCTGTTTTCTCGTTTCCTCCTCCGCGTTTTTCTTGTATTCTACCTGCAGTTCCAATTTTAAACTCTAAAAGGTGTTTTATTGTGTCCAATCGTTTGAAAAACGAAACCAGTCCCTATTTACTTCAGCACGCCAGTAACCCGGTCGATTGGTACCCATGGGGATCGGAAGCTCTGCAAAAGGCCAAGGCCGAAAATAAACCCATCTTCCTAAGCATTGGCTACTCCGCCTGTCACTGGTGCCATGTCATGGCGCATGAATCTTTTGAAAATGAAGAAATCGCGAAAATCATGAATGAGAAGTTTGTCAATATTAAGGTGGATCGAGAAGAAAGACCGGACGTGGATGCTTTATACATGAAAGCTTTAGTTGAATTGACCGGTCATGGTGGGTGGCCGCTCAGCATGTTTCTAACTCCTGATCAGAAACCTTATTTAGGTGGAACCTATTTTCCGCCTTTTGCGAAATATAAACGCCCTGGGTTTGCTCAGGTTCTGCAACAGGCGCACGACTCGTTTACCGGCGACAAAGATCAACTGGAGGCCCGCACACAAAATATTCTGCAAAAAATTTCACAGCAGAACCGGGCGGGAAAGGCTAACGGGGTTCCCAATGACCAGTTGATTCGAGGAGCCGTGGATATTTTGTCTGACAGGTTTGATGAAGATTATGGTGGGTTCGGGTCGGGCATGAAATTTCCCGAACCGATGCACTACACTCTTTTGTTGCGGCATTGGGCGCACACGGGTGAAGCTCTGAATATTCTCGACAAGAGTTTGACCGCCATGGCGGAAGGGGGTTTGTTCGACCAGTTAGGCGGCGGTTTTCACCGTTATTCGACGGATCGCAAATGGCTGGTTCCACATTTCGAGAAAATGCTTTACGACAATGGTTTGTTGGCAAAACTTTTTCTCGATATGTTCCAGGCCACCAAACAGGATGTATATAAAGAGACTGCAAAAGAAACTTTTGCATGGCTATTGCGTGAAATGACTTCTTCCGAGGGTGTGTTTTATGCCAGTCAGGATGCAGATTCGGAAGGTAAAGAAGGAACCTGGTACACCTGGGAGTTGAAAGAGATCCTGAATCTGCTCGGACCCAAACATGCCAAGGTTTTTGCTCGGGCTTATGGGATGGTTCCTCGTGGTCACATTGATGGACGCAATGTTCTGCATATCAGTGAGCGCATTGAACAATTGGTAGAATCCGAAAACATTCCTATTTTTGAAGCAGATCATATTTTGAAAAAAGGGAAAGAAACTCTTTTTGAGGCACGTGAGAAAAGACAAAAACCGGCCCGCGATGAAAAAATAATCACCGCATGGAATGGCTTGATGATTACCGCCCTGGCACACGGTTCATCCGTACTGGACGATTCGAACTATCTCGAGTCGGCTTCCCGTTGTGCCGATTTTATCTGGACGAAACAATGGCAGTCCGGAACACAAAAACTGTTGCGCATCTATAAAGACGGTCATAGTAAAATAGACGGTTGTCTCGATGACTACGCCTATTTTCTCGAAGGTCTTATAGCCATTTACGAGGCCGGGCTCGATAGCCGGTGGATCGTGCGTGCCCGGGAACTGGCGGATGCCATGATTGCAGAATTTTGGGATGAAGGGGACGGAGGGTTCTTCCTGTTTGGTCGGTCGGGAGAACCTTTGATCTCCCCGCTGAAAAACCCTGCTGATGAGGCTCTACCCTCTGCTAATGCTGTGGCAGCT
>JACNKA010000056.1 GCA_014382285.1 Nitrospinota bacterium
TGGAAAAGATCGCCCTCCGCGGAGGAGTGGTGCCGGAGGTCGGAATCGAACCGACACGAGGTTGCCCTCGCAGGATTTTGAATCCTGTGCGTCTACCAATTTCACCACTCCGGCACTTTAATTTTCTATCAAATTGAAAACGAAATATAACACACCCTCAACGAACTTGGCAAAATTTTAACCCTCAAAATATGACAAAAGGCCTGGAAATGGTGACTTGAGATTTATTGAGCCGCGAACTGGGTTATAAGTTGGCGGATTTTGTCGGCCTCGGGCTGGCCCGGGTCCAGAGTCAGGGAACGGGAGAAATAGGTCAGGCCTTGTTTGGGATTATTGAGGTGATAATAATTCAAGACGCCCAGGTTTTTAAACACTATGGAATATCGAGGATTGAGCTCCACAGCATGTTTGAAATAGGAGTCCGCAAGCTTATATTTTTTTTGCGATAGATAAATTTCACCAAGTTTGGCAAAGGTTTCGGGGGTTTCCGGGTTGACTCGGCTGGCCAGGAGAAAATGCCGGACTGCATCTGCCACCAACCCTTTCTCCAGATAAAGATCTCCCAAATTATAATTAGCGGCAAAAACCCATGGCCCTTTAAGCAAGGCTTCCTCATAATATTTAATGGCTTGTTCTGCATCCCCTCGCAGGCTATGAGCTCGCGCCAGATTAATAAGCGGACGCAGTTTATGTGGTGATTTATGATAGGTATCCTGCCAGAGCGATAGCTCCGAATGCCAGACCGTGTTTCGCTTCATGGTCAACATCGCCAGAAACCCTACAAACACACACACAAAAAGAACGATTTGCAGTGGCCGGGTTTCTCCCCATTTACGGGTCACTTCCGAGGATCCGTAAGCTAATAGAGTGAAAATTCCCGCTGAAGCGAGATAGACCCGATGTTCTGCTGCGAGATCGTGCAGGGTGACGATGGAAGAGGACGGCGAAAGAATGATGAAAAACCAGCACAGAAAAAAGAAAATAAATCGATTTCTAAATATTAGAAAAAAACCAACCAGCAAGAAAACCATGCAAAGCGCTGGAACTAAAAATCCGGAGGATAAAAAACTTATAACAACCTCTATGTCGGGGTCAATATTGAGGTTGATGGGAAACAGCAGCTTTTTTAAATAATAAAAAATGATCACACCCGGCTGGCTGAGCATGTACTTGGCCCTGCCGACCATCTCCTCAGTCCGGGAAGGACCAATTAGAAATGTTTCATCCGTAAAGAGCTTATAAAATAAGAGGCCGGCGGCAACAGAAAGGATAACTAAAATTGGCCACTGCCATTTCTTTAAAAACTGCCAGGCCGGGGAATGATAGGGGCAACTGGAAAAATAATAAAAAATCATTGTGGCAGGCAGGGTTGCGACAATCTGTTTTACGCTGAACCCTAATAATGCAATTAAAAAAATAATCAGAAAATAAAAACCATATTGCAGGCGCGAGGGTGAAGGTCGTTCCAATAATTGCTGAAATAACAGAAACCCAGCGAGGTAAAAGGTGGAAGCCATGACCTCGGAACGACTCATGATGTAAATAACAGATTCTGTTTGGATCGGGTGGCAAAGAAATAAAACCGCCGCAAAAAATGAAACGCTATAAACTCTTTTTTTGTTCCAGGCGCTTGCATTGAGACCAAAACGCCGAAAGGTTTTTTCTAAAACGAAAAAAAGAAGCAGGGCATTTAGAATATGAAAGGCCAGGCTGAGAACATGATACCCAAAGGGTCGAAAGCCATTCAGATGAGCATTGAGGGCTATGGACATTCTAAGCAGGCTACGTGACATGAAGTCGCTTTGCCAGAATTCTGCAGTCAGCAGGGTCTCGGGGTTTTTTAAATTCGCGTTATTGGTGATGTAGGGAACGCTATCAAATTGAAAGGGATTATTGAGGTGATTGGCAAAAATCAAAACTCCAAGCAAAGAGATGAGCAGGCAGTAGCCAACAGCTGTCTGGAAAAGTTTTAAATTACCGGATGTCATGCCGGGCCTTCCTTCACTCGACTCAGGGCATAGTCCAGTAATTTCTTAGCGGTCGCATTTTCAGGTTGAAGTTTGAGAACCTCTTTTAAATGGGGAATTGCATCGGCGTGTTGGTCAATTTTCAGATACAGGGCGGCCAGGTTGTGGTGAATCTCCGGTACATCATGTTGAATGTTCAATGCCTTTTTAAATTCAACTTCGGCCTTTTCATAGGCTTCTAAATTCCAGAATATGACACCGATATTGTTTTGTGCTTGTGGATGTTTTGGCTGGATTTCCAGTGTCTGGCGAAATTCCCGCAATGCTTCATCAAAAATTCTTAAATTTTGATATGCGTTCCCCAAATCAAAATGGTAATGAGCTTTATGAGGACGCATGCTGACAGCTCGTTGCAAAAAGGGAATGGCCTCTGCATAGGCCCACTGTTTACTCCAGGCAAGACCGGAAAAATAATAGGTGTCCGATTTACCAGAACCCAATGCAATGGCCAGATCAAACTCTTCAATGGCCTGTTTCCAGTTTTCCCGTTGGAAATGGATATGTCCCAAATTTGCATAAGCGTCAGACTGGGCGGGATTTAACTGAAGGGTAACGGCCAGTTCCCGCTCCGCTTCTGTGAGCATTTTAGCTTCCATGTATGCGGTTGCCAGATTGTTATGAACCAGTGCTTTATTCGGCGATTTTTCTGCCGTGTCTTCCCACAGTGAAACTTCGGACCGATAATCGAGCGAGCGGTTCACCGTGATCAAAAAGTTCAAAGATAAAAAAATCAATAAAAGACCGGTCGCGAAAACCCTGGGGACATTCAGAAACAGCCAGCCCAAGGCAAGGCTGAATCCTAGTCCGGGTAAGTAGATACGATGTTCTGTAACGATTTGTTTAAGGGGGATAATACTGGATGTGGGGAGCAATGTGATCACAAGCCAGAGAATAGCAAATTTAAAAAGTGAAGACTTATGTCGATAAACTATTGTAGTCCCCAACCCCAAAACCCCGAAAGCAAAAATGAATTGCCAGCCCATTAACTCTGGCAATAAACGAATATCTGGTTCAAAGTTGAGGTTGAAAGGTAGAAACAGTTTGAGTAGGTAATAGTTGACCGCTACTTGGATTTGACTGAGAAAATACCAATAGCGACTGGTTTCTCCATAGACCGGGTCGGCTTTCAAAGAAAAAATATCGCCCTGCTCCATATAGCGATAACAAAAATAAAGCAAAAGCGGAAGGAGAAGGACGCCGATTTTTGCCGAAAAAAACTTTCTTTTTTCTCTTGGGGTGATGAGCCAGATATAGATGATTGCCATTAAAGGGAAGGTGACGACAATTTCCTTGGTTCCTACCCCCAGAAAGAAAACACCCAAAATTCCTATAATGAAAAGCAATTTTCCGGTAGAGGACAAGTCTTTTTTCCGCGGACGAACCAATCTGCAAAAAATATAAAAGGCGAGCAGATAAAAAAATGTCGCCAATCCTGATGACCGGCTAGAAATATAAGTGACCGTTTCAACCGTGAGAGGGTTGAGAAGATGAATGGCGGCGCAAATTAAGGGTAAGCGCTTGAGCCATTGTCGATTTGGCTCTAAAAGCAATAATTCGCTGACCAGAAAATACCAGACCAGCCCGGTCAGTATATGGACAAGGATATTGACGAGGTGATACCCAAATACCTCCAGCTCCCCTATTTCCCGGTTCACTGCGAATGTCAGCAAAAGAACGGATCGGTTAAAAATATTCCCGATACCAACATTCTTTTGAAAACCATCCAACTGTTGAATATAAGGATTCTCGATAATGGCGTGGGCGTCATCATAAAGAAAGGGCGACTGCAAGGTGGCCCAGAATGCAAGGAGGCCCATGCAGGTAAGAACTATAAGGGGCTTGATCTGATGCCCGATGACATCTGTAGATTTGACGTTCATGGAGTCGTGTTTTGCGGGCCGGTTAAACTTAACATCATTTTATTTATTGCTGCGCTTTGAGCCGGGTTCGGGTTCGATGCAGCCTGCAAATGTTCCTTGGCTTTTTCTTTATGGCCAAGGCTGGCAAGAGCTTCTGCAAGATAGATCCTGACATTTATATTATCAGGTTGAAGCGAAACAGATTTTTCAAAATATATCTGGGCATTTTTCCAGTCCGACTGTCGGTTAAAATTGAAACCGATTTGAGTAAAGGCAGAAGGTCTGGGGCCGGTAACTTCCAGAAAGACCTTGAATAGCTGAGTGGACTCATCCCATTTTTCCTGCATCTGATAAACTTTGGCAAGGTTGAACAGTGCTGGTTCGTACCTGCTGTTCAGTTTCAGGCAATGTTTGAAGGCATTTTCTGCCGACTCCAGTTTCCCCGTCATCATATAGGCGGTTCCCAGATTGAAGTGAGCGGGCAATAAAGACGGGTCTATTTTAAGGGCTGCTTCCCATTCTGTGATAGCATCTGCAATTTTTCCGGTCTTTCCATAAAGTTCTCCCAGATTTAATCTGGCCAAAGCAAAACCGGGGTCGGAACTGGTTATGTTCTCCTGGACAGCCTGTTCCAGCAAAGACACAGCCTGATCGTACAACCCTTTTTGGTTATAAACAGAGCTCAGTCCTATTTTGGATGAAAAATGACCCGGTCTCAATGCCTGAGTTTTCAGGTATTCCTCTTCTGCTTCGTCCAGCCGCCCTTGATCCAGATAAACGCTGGCCAGGTTATAGTGAGGTTCCACCAGTTCGGCCATGATTTTTAAAGAGCTTGGTGATTTTAATTTGTTCTCGTCATTTTTTCCCGCGACTTTGTTTCTTCTTTCAAGAAAACCCTTTGGATCCTGGATATTATATTGATTTGCCACAAACCTCGGTATATTAGCCACACTTTTTTCAAAGTGATAACTGGCCTGAGCAAGGTCTCCCTTTTCATAATAGGCCTTGCCAGCATTGTTGTGAGGCCGTGGTGAAAAAGGATTTTTCGTTGCAGAATCTTTCCATAAACTTAGTTCGCTGACCCAATCAGCATTTCTGGCTGCTGTGGTGGCTCCCAGCGCGATCAACAGAACTACAAGTAGCCGAAGTCTCCAGAGCATCGGTAAAGTTTTTATGCCAACCCCGGCAACCAGACTCAAGCCCAGCGACATGGGCAGATACATGCGGTGTTCAACAGCCAGATCATTTAGTGGGATGAAACTGGAAGTTGGGGCTAATGTGATAAAAAACCATATTGCTCCGACAACCACCCAGACATTTCTCCACTTGAGAATAGCCAGTATGCTTGCAAGTATTATAAGTCCTGAAAAAATTATAGCGGGGTCCGTCATCGCTGAGCTGAAAGGAAAGCCACTGTCCACATTCAGATTAAAAGGAAAGTAAAACAGCTTCAGGTAATAAAATACGATGACTTTTAGTTGGACAATAAAATAAGGGGCTCGCCCAAACAACTCGAAGCCTTGATCAAAAGGTATATGAATCCAAGAATCTCCAAAAATTATAACCCCGGTTGAAATAATGGTCACTAAGGTGAGGCCTATAAAGGCCGATCTGTTGCTCATTGCTGCTTTATGAAAATTCGGATATTGTTTGCGCCCTATAAAACCCCAATACCATACAGCCAGCATAAATGGCAATGTCGCCCCGATTAATTTTGAGGCGACGGACAAATATATTCCCGCCAAAATCAAAAGAGAGAGGGGCAGTTTTTTTGTAAACGGAGTTATTTTCTTCGGGCAGAACAAATTGAGAAAAATATACAGCGTTAAAAGATAAAAAAATGTTGCCAGCAGGGAAGACCGTGAAGAAATATAAGAAACCGAATCTGTATTTAATGGATGCAGTGAAAATAACAAGGCCGTTGTTAAGGGGAAAACCCAACCACATTTATTTAGTAAATACTTGGCGCGCCCGATAATAAAAAATATTAAAAGAGTTACCCCAATATGAAGAGCCAGGTTGAACAGGTGGAATCCGAAAACCTTATGGCGAGCCAGTTGGTTATTTAAGGCAAATGTCCAATTTAATACAGGACGCCTGCCAATTTCGGCGGATAGGGGGTGATCGAAGAATGCATCCGTATTAAGCAGCCATTGACTGTTGATCAGGTGGGCATCATCAAACTGGAAAGAACCTTTCAGCGAATTGAAATAGGTGAGCATGCTGATCAGGATCAGCAGTGTCACACAGCCCAATAAGTTTTTAGTTTTTGAAGGGAGTACAAGCATCAGGGTTTGAAATGTTTATGAGTTGCTGGACTCAAATGAATGATAACAGTGGCTTGAAGTAGCCGCTGGGTGGAATGCCCAGTTTAATAGGTCGTTGACGAACCGGGAAAACCCTTTCCTACGCTCCGCAGGTTAAAAGTTTAATTCCCTAATATAATTATCGTTTAAACCTAGCTTAATATTGAGAGGAACATTGACTAACTATTCGAATATTAGCACTTTTCAACCCCCCCCTAAAGGTGTAAAATAAAATCATACATTATTATTAGTTTTGAACAATAAAGTGCAATCTTGGCACTGTATTGTTGATTTAATGACGGAATTTCCCATGAAACGAATTGGTAAAGAGACTAATATTCAGGCATTGCGTAAAATATCCAACCTTTTCACGACGACTTCGGTAGAGGTGGATGAATTATTAGCCATGGTTATGGATGCGGCTAAGGATATTGTGGGTGTTAAAAATGGTTCCTTATTACTAGTTCAGGACGAAAAGACTTTTAAGCTGCAATTTTATCAGGCCTCTGGAAAAAATATGGGGCAATTGAAAGACATTGATTTGCCCCCAGGTGTGGGAATTTCTGGGTTTGTAGCGAAAACCGGGGAAGCGATTATTTCCAATGATGTGACAAAAGACCCTCGCTGGTATCAGGGGGTCAGTGAAAAAATGCAGTTTCCCATCCAGTCCATGGCCAGTTTTCCATTAATCATTAATAAAAAAGTGATCGGCGTTGTGCAGTTTCTGGATAAGGTAGATGGGTCCACCTTTGATAAAACAAATACTGAAGTTTTGGAACGCTTTGCCAGTTTGATGGCAAAGTTTTTTCAAGTTTCGCAAACTAGAAACTTGTTGGGTGAGGAGTTTGGCAGGCTTAAAGAGCATTACCAGCATCGTTACACGATTGTGGGCGAAAGCGAACCCATTAGAAAATGCATTATGGTGGCCGAAAAGGTGGCCAACTCTAAAGCTACCGTCCTGTTGAATGGCGAAAGTGGCACAGGAAAAGAGTTGTTTGCGCATCTGATCCATGATCGGAGCCAGAGGCAAAACAGGCCCTTTATATCGGTCAGTTGTGGAGCCCTGCCGGCATCCATTTTAGAGCGCGAACTCTTCGGGAACGAGAAAGGCGCTTTCACCGGTGCGGACACGCAGAAAATAGGTCTGTTTGAAGCTGCTCATACGGGCACGCTTTTCCTGGATGAGATTGGGGAATTGCCTTTGGACATGCAGGTAAAGTTGTTACGGGTCATTCAGGAAGAAGCGTTCGTGCGTTTGGGGGGCACTGAAACCATTAATGTTGACGTCAGGTTGATAACAGCGACCAACCGCGATTTAGAAAAAGAAGTGCGCGATAGAAATTTCCGCCAAGACTTGTTTTATAGAATCAACGTTATAAAAATAACCCTGCCCCCGCTTCGTGAAAAACTGGGAGACATCTCTGATTTATTAACCTACTTTCTCAAGAAGCACAGTCCAGAAGGCCAGCCTGTTAAAAAGCCGGGCAAGGGTTTGATCTCTCACCTTATGAGTTATTCGTGGCCGGGGAACATCCGCGAACTGGAGAACTCGGTGGAGCGAGCCATTGTATTGACAGACGAGGAAGAACTGCTCCCGGAAGCGTTTCCCTTCGAAATTTCTCAGGCTCCCATTGAACTTAATGTGGGGTCCACTCTCAAGGAAGCCAGCGATTCGTTCCGAAAAACTTTTATTTCCAACACCCTCAAATCCACAGGTGGTAACCGGACTAAAGCCGCGCAGGTTCTGGATGTGCAGCGCTCCTACCTTTCCCGACTGCTCAAGGAACTGGAAATTAAATAAGCAAAAGGGCTTCTAATCCTCTTCGATAAATCGGAATTTCTGCTAAACTGCAGAAGATCATTTCAAACTACATAAGGAAAATCATGGTTCTGATTGACGGGAAAAAAGTATCGGCGGAAATCCGCAGCCGCCTCAAGCAGGAGACTGCGGAATTGAAAAATCAAACAGGTCGTATACCGGGTCTGGCTACAGTTCTGGTCGGCGAAGACGCGGCCTCGGCTGTTTATGTGCGTAATAAAAATAAAGTGTGCCAGGAGGTCGGGTTTCAATCCTTCGGGCAAAATCTGCCTGCTGAAACTACCGAGGCAGAATTGTTGGATATCATCAAAAAACTGAACGCAAATGATGAGGTGAACGGTATTCTTGTGCAATTGCCGCTACCGGATCACATCGATTCAGAAAGGGTTCTTCTAGCTATTGCTCCGGAAAAAGATGTCGATGGTTTTCACCCCATCAATGTTGGCAAGTTGGCCATTGGCAATGCTCTGCTCACCCCGTGCACGCCAACAGGGATCATTGCCTTGCTGGATTATTATGGTATTGAAATTGCCGGCAGGCATGCGGTTGTTCTGGGCCGAAGCAATATTGTCGGAAAGCCTGTGGCGAATTTGTTATTGCAACGTCACGCGACAGTGACCATTTGTCATTCAAAAACCACGAACCTGAAACAAGTTACTTGCCAGGCAGATATATTGATCGCTGCGGTAGGCCGACCCAATTTTGTCAATGCTGATATGGTAAAAGAAGGTGCGGTGGTGATAGATGTGGGGATCAACCGCGTGGATGGGAAACTGATAGGCGATGTTGAGTTTAATCCGGTCGCTGAAAAAGCCGGGTTCATCACTCCCGTTCCAGGCGGGGTGGGGCCCATGACCATTGCTCTGCTCATGGAAAATACGTTAAGAGCCTTTAAAGCCAGCCTATAGAACAAGAAGGCAAATAAAAACAGTCCTGGCCTGAATATTTTTATGATCCGCAAAAGGCAAAGCCTCCTTGGCAAACCTAAAAAACCTCTCACACCTGAAGAGTCCGTTGAGACTTCGAGCCATCTTGGGACGGAAAACCGGCAACCGCAGGTGTACAGTGTCAGCGGGTTAACCCGGGACATTCGCGCCATTATGGAGGCGGCGTTCGACTCGGTGTGGGTGGAGGGAGAAATTTCCAACTTTAGAACCGTGGCTTCCGGCCACAGTTACTTTGTTTTGAAAGATGACAAAGCGCAGGTTCGCTGCGTCTTGTTTAAGGGCCACCGGGCAGGAATAAAATTTCAGCCGGCAGATGGTGATCAAGTTCTAATGTTTGGTCGGATCAGTGTTTACGAGGCTCGGGGCGAATACCAGGTCATCGCAGAGTCTCTGGAGCCAAGGGGGCTGGGCGCTCTGCAAAAAGCCTTTGAGCAGTTAAAGGAAAAGCTAGACAAGGAAGGTCTGTTTAGTGAGGAAAAAAAGAAACCCCTGCCTGAATTTCCCTGGAGAGTAGGAGTCGTTACCTCCTCTACGGGTGCCGCCGTAAGAGACATTCTCAATATAATAAGAAGAAGAAATCCGAAGGTTTCTGTACTGCTATGCCCTGCGAAAGTTCAAGGCGATGGAGCGGCTGAAGAAATTGCCCGCAGTATCGAAGAACTGAACCAAATAAAGGACATTGAGGTAATCATTGTCGGTCGGGGAGGAGGTTCGCTGGAAGACCTGTGGGCATTTAATGAAGAAGTGGTGGCCCGGGCTATATTTGCATCCCATATCCCTGTTGTTTCTGCGGTGGGGCACGAAATAGATTTCACCATTGCAGATTTTGTAGCCGACCTGCGGGCGCCAACCCCGTCTGCGGCGGCAGAATTAACCGTACCGCTTCTGCAAGATACGGTTAGGGAAATTAGCTCTCTGAATGAAGCACTGGTAACAACCCTGAAAAAGAAGTTGGAATATTACAGCGACTTGTTGAAAAGGTTGATGGATAGGAGGTTCTTCCACCAACCCAAAGAAATATTTAATCCGCAAATTCAACGTCTGGATGATTTTCATGCTCGCCTGATTCGTGGGCTGGAGCAAAGCTTGGTATCCCATCAACAAAGATTGCAGGACAAAATACACCGACTGTTTCAAGCCTCACCCGGAAAGTATATTCAACACATGGAAGAGAACCGCATGATGTTGGAAAAAAGAATGCTGCATATCATCCATTCCCAGGTGCGTTTCAATAGGGAGCGTTTTGAAGGAATATTAAAAAACCTGAATGCCATCAACCCACTGGCTATTTTAGAAAGAGGGTATAGCATTTGTTCGAAAGATGAAAAGTCTTTAAAAAACACGGAAGGGATCAATCCGGGAGATAATATTAAAATAAGGCTTTCTAGCGGAGGTCTGGATTGCACTGTAAAAAAAATTATAGCGGAAAGCTAAGACGAGTTTTATCGCAGATTTTTTGTGGATAGGGTTCCAATAGCTGCGATACCCAAAAACATTTTTAAAAAGAAACAATAGTTAAGATAATCTTACTAACGGTTTATTGTTAATATAAACTTATTTTCAAAGAGGCCGATTATGAGTGAAGTAAAATTTGAAAAAGCCATACAACGGCTTGAAAAAATAGTCGATGACCTGGAAACAGGTGAGTTGGACATTGATAAGTCCCTTGAAATTTTTGAGGAGGGAATAAAGATGTCGCGTGTTTGCTCTAAAAAATTGAGT
>JACNKA010000055.1 GCA_014382285.1 Nitrospinota bacterium
TACCTGAATCATTGGGAACCATGATTGGTGGCAAGGATGGAACTTCACCTATTGCACCAGTAGACTTATCCCAAGCAACAATCGGCCCTGGAATTGCAATTTATTCTAAGTATTCAGCAGTCCTGAATCAGGATGGTACGCCTATGTCCGTCCATGATGCACTTATTCTTATAAACAGAGAGATAACTGACTATCTCACACCAGACTCAGGTAGTTTTGATAACGACACTTTATTCTGCTCCACTTGGTTTGATCAATATGGCTGGAAATCTGGACCTTTTGGGGAAGCAGACACATTATCAAGAGCTAAAGGTACCAGTGTAGATGGAGTGAAGGATGCTGGTGTCATTGAGTCAGGTGGAGGAAAGGTTCGTCTCCTTCAATGGAAAGAGTATGAAGAAGGATGGGAACCAAAGAAAGACAATCGAACACCTGTATGGGAAGCTCTTCACTACCTCATCCGTGCTCTGAACCAAGAGGGTGAATCAGAGTCAGGCCGTCTTTTATCTCGAATGCCAGAACGTGCAGAACCAATCCGTCAACTTGCATATCACCTCTACACACTCTGCGAGAGGAATAAGTGGGCCGACGATGCAAGAGCCTACAATGAATTAATCACTTCATGGCACGGTATATCCTCAGCTTCTCACAAAGCTGGGCATATTGGAACGCAAGGTACATTGGATTTTGATGATTCACGAATTTCGATGATTGGCAATGGACTGAAAACTTGAACATCGAGTATCAAATCCTTTCCCTTGCTGCACCAAATGCCCGGTAAACGCCGAGTAGCGCATAAAATGGTATCTACCTACCTGACCCGCTCAGCACGGCTGTAAATCGCGTTATACAGGCTACTAGCGTGCGTGGGTATCTCGGGGGGGGGTAGCCGCCACGCCATCAAATCCCTGGTAGCCGCTTTTTCAGCTTCCAGTTTCAACTGTCCGCCGTCAAATTCCCGAATAGCAGCCCTTTCCTCCCAAAACTCGCGGTTGGTATCATTCATAAATCGATTTCTTGCCGTCTGTATGGCGTTCTACGGGGGCTTTGCCGGTTACATGGTATGTTTCCATGTCTGCGGACTTCGTGGCCTTTAAACGGCGGTTTAGGCTGTTGCGATTCACATGCGTAGGCATAGCACGTAAAAGTAGATGACCTGACTCTGACATCACTTCTCTTCGATAAACTACACGCACCATACGCCAAATTTACGATTTTCAGCCAAAATTGGCATGTGCCGCACCTGTTTTTCATAGACTTTATCATCTCTCCAAAAACCCATAACGTTAAATATCAAGCACTTGCAGCAATTTGTGTTACTTGTTTCTTTTCGTGTTTCCTCTTGTGTTTCCTTTTTTCTCTTGCAATAACAACGTTGTTTCCTCTGTTTCCTTTTTTCTCTTGTATCCCCATATATGCGCGAAGAAGTGTTTTTATTGTAGATCCCTATATAATAAAAAAAAATATATATATATAGGGGGGGAAAAAAAGGAAACAGAGGAAACAACCTTGTTATTGCTGCTTTTTTGAGGAAACAAAAAAAGAAACACTGAGGAAACAGAGGAAACAGAAAATGGCGTAACTATGTGTTTTTGCTAGTTTTGGGGTTTTCCACTATTCAAAAGAAACAAGAGTACACTTCCCACTTTTACCACCTACACGAATTTGCTTGTTGGATACTGCACCTGGGAGCCTGGCAAGTGTTCGACTCCATGAGGCACTCCATGGGGTACCTGCTAGCAAAGACGCTAGTTGGCTGTTGCTAGACGACACGGCTATATATTGTTGCTGTTTTTTATCGACGTGATATTTTATGCCATACTGCCCGAGCCTGTCAACAGCGTTTTTCTGCATCCTGCGAGTGATTTCATCGCCATTATCGGCGTAACCACTTGCAAAGAGGAGCAGTTGCGAAAAAGAATATGTAGAATCATGACCATCATCGTTACGTATACGGTCCGTTCGTTCTAATAAATAATCCAGTAGTTTTGCTTCATCAGTAATGCCATGCCCTACCGATGCAGGATCCTCCCATGTTTGTTTGTCAATCCATGTTTCCGCAGCTTCCTGTGAGATGATTCCTTTTGAATGTAGCAAATAAGCTCCTGCTAGCAATACCCCCAACTGATCGCCCTGGCGTTGCGTGCCAAATTTTTTAGCAACGGCATCGGCAAAAATCACCGCATTAGCGCGAATTGTACTTATGTTGTTAATAGCGCGACAACGCAACCGCAAACAAAACTCATTAGTCATAATCCCTTTGACCCATGGTGATACAGTTGTTTTGAATTTCTCACGTTCTGATTCTGTATTTTCCCGTAGAGCCAGAACCGTTATGCGTGTTTCATCGGCTCTTTGCCTGATTCCGGTATTGATTGAACTGAAAACAAAAGACGATCTGATATTGAACGCTGTGCTTTGGCCAGCCGAACTGCCTTTGTAAATCACACCGTTCCCATCGCTACTTGCCTGCCTGGAGAGCTGCAAAACAGCCTGCATAGTCTCTGTGCTGTGCTTATTCTCACTTTCAGCCTCGTCGTAAACCACTGGTATAGCGTCGGCACCTAGGGTTTGCCTTATACCAGCTTCAGTTGTAGAGCCAATCACAGCCAGCTCCATGTCTCCTAAAATACGACGTACAATATTTTTCATAATCCATGATTTTCCAGCTCCTGGGCCAGAAGTTAACCACAAATGCGGCCTCCAATCCATCGCCCCGCAAATTGGGGCAATCACACACCACCCCGCCAAAAGTGTTGCACTAACATCCAACTCCCACGTCATTGACTGACAGATCTGCAAAAACAAATGCGAGTCTTTTGCAATCGCTGGGTCGAGTGAATACCGAATAGCTCTTGATTTCTCGTAAAAGTAATGTGTTTTAAATTTGTCTATTTCTGTCTCTTCGCCATCAACTAATAGTTTATCTCCGGCATGAAAAACAGACTGCCCATCGTCCAGCCATGCCCCTAGTCCGCGAGTGCGAGTAGGATCAAAAACACCCCGGATACGGCATTCAGCCATCAAAATGCCGGCAACTTCTAAAGACTGTCTTTTCCCAAATCCATCCCTGCCGGGGGTGGTTCTGCTTTCCCAATAATTTATCGTCCCCAACTGCGAGATATTTCCGGTTTGCTCCAAACCTGGACCTGTAAATGAAATTACCTGCCCACCGCTATCCATGAAAAAGAATCTCCCACGATCATACCCCAACGCGGCATAAGTTGATATTGATCTAAGTCGTTGATATTGTTCCGATGTCGGAATTCCGACCTCGCTTCCTAGGTTGTCTACGCCAGAAAAATCATCATATTTTAAATTTATTAGTAGTTTTTCCGCTTCTTCGCTTGTTATGGCATCTGCTAAAGCGTCTGCCAGATCCCACCCGCTTGAGAGCCCTGCCGGCAGCAACACAGACCGGATGGATTTAGTACGATTTCCGAGCATATCCATAACTTTTGACATGGTTTCCATGCCAGCCGCATCTGCATCAGGAAACAGCAAAACATCACGCCCATGGCACGGAGTCCAATCAGTTTTTTTAATCCCCCCAGCCGCCCCAGGCCAGGCAACGACAACATGAGATTTTATTAATTGCCGTGCTGCGTCGGCAGTTTTTTCTCCCTCCACAACCAGAACAGGAAGTGTATTATCGCACATAAGTCCAACCCCGTAGAGCGGAGAAGGTGTAGCCAACCCAGCCCACATCCATCCTTTTGAAGTCCAAATTTGTGGTTTAATTTCTTTCCGTAATTTGCCATTTTCTTGAACCCTCTTTGGATGACCTTCAGGATAATGAAATCGAACTATGTGCCCCACTAATGTACCATCAATATTTCGATAGTCCCATCTACTTACAAATTCCAATTGAACTCCGCCAGACATGTTTTTATTCGGTGGTGGTGGCGCGGATTCAGGCACAACTAATGCCTGAAGTCGTTGTGTCTTTGGTTTTATTTTAGGTTTCGGAGCATCATCTGGAATTCCAAGCCAGGCCGCCATCTCAAGTGCTGCTTCCACGTCTTTTAGACCTCGGTTCGCGGCCCATAGAGAGACAATATCGCCTTTCCAGTCACTGGCAAAATCTGCCCCGATTCCACTTTGAATATTAAACTTTAGGCTATCACCAGGATAGCCATGAATATTCCCTATCTCAAACTCACGCCCATTTAGTTTCCCTTTTGGGAACAGGTGATACAAAACCCCAGGTAAATTTAAAGCTGCGTGCTGTTTTACTCTAGTGATTATATAGCTCATTTCTTTACTTCATTTTTATCTAAGTTAATTTTCATTAAATCCCATGCGTTAGCGTCCAAAACCTGCTCAAATTCATGTTCGAGCGGTTCTTGTTTTTCTGCAAGCTTTTCAAATACATGATTATAAGTAGTTTTTTTATTGAATAAATTCAAAAATTCCTCGACAGACCTGGCAACCGCAGCAAACCCACCACGAGACATAACCCTAGTTCTGAAAGCAATTTGTTTTTCCGATTCTTTTGACCCTTTCCTATGAGTTTTTACTTCAATGGCCACGAACTGGGCTACATGTGTTCCCACCATTTCTGGTGTGATCTCAATAATTTTATAGCCTATTAGATCGCTAGAGCCAGGGGATAGCCCTGTTTTGACAAAGCCGCCCCACTGGGTTTTAAATGTTCCGATAACATTATGAAACAATGTTAATCCAGGGATTTTTCCCACATGCAAAAGCATGGCGTTTTGTAAGTTTGTTTCAGTGTTGTGCGCCACTATATCCCCCTGTTTTTGCCGCTTGCATTTCTCTGAATTTATGCGCCGCCCACCCGCGCCTATAGCCGTTAAGATTAGCGACAATACGAAGGTCGGCTAGTGTTTCCGCGGCACGCGCCCTCTGCCATTTTGGCATAGATTCAAAATCAATTTTTGGCCTTTTGACATGTTCCACCAACTCCCCGGCTATATGCTTAATCTCTTCGCGTGGCTTGACGGGAAACTCAAAACCACATCCAGGACAAATTTTTTCTGTTGATTTGCACCATCCATCACACCCCGGGCACTGCCTAGCATCAATATCCGAGTCAACTGCCCCACGCTTCTTTTTAACCCGCCCCTCCAAACTCCATTTATGCTCCTCGTCAGGCAACCCGTGACGAAATACATTACCGACGTGATCCAAAATAATGGCTATTTTGCCTGACTCATACCGCAGTACGCGCCCCAACATCTGTAGATGCAGCCCAAGCGATGCAGTAGGCCGCAGAATCTGTACAGCCCCAGCCGCAGGCACATCAAAACCCTCAGAAATCAACCCAACATTGCAGATGACAGTAGTTTCCCCACTCCTAAACCGGCCCATAATTTCATTGCGCTCCGCCGAAGGAGTTTTTCCATCGCAGTGTTCCGCTGTTATTCCTGCATCACGATACGCCGCCGCTACATTTTCGGAGTGCGTGATTCCAGCGCAAAACACAATCATACGTTTTCCACTCGCCAAACGCCTATAGTGTCCGATAGCATCGCCGGTTATTGTCGGTCTATCCATAGCCGACTGGATCTCCTCTTTTTTATAGTCTCCAGCGCGGACATTTAAATCCGATAAATCAGCTGCGGTAGGCGGAGAAAATGCACGGAATTTAGCCAGAAATTTATTTTTAATAAGCCATTCTACCGATGGCCCACAGATTAGGCTGTCAAACTGGGAAGCCAATCCTTTACCGTCTAAACGTTGCGGTGTTGCTGTCAATCCGATCACGATAGCAGTTGGGTACGCTGACAGCAGTTTATGCCATGTGCCTGCTACGGCATGATGAGCCTCATCAATCACAATAGTGTCAGGAGCAGGATACAAATGCGTTCGCCGCACCAGCGTTCCAACCATCGCGATTTGGATTAGGCTTTTTCGCGGAGAAAATCCTGGAGCTATTACCCCGTAATCTACGCACATACTGCTAAATGCCGTCATCGATTGAGTGATAAGCTCTTTGCGGTGGACGATAAAATACAGTGATGTTTTCTTAGCTTGCGCTCCCAGTGCTAAACTAGAAGCTATCACCGTTTTGCCGCTCCCCGTCGCCGATTGCAGCAAGATGCGACGCCCTTTTTTACGTATCTCAGAGATTATAGAGTTACGCATCTCGGATTGATGGGGGTGGAGGTGAATCATCGTGGCTTTAGTTTAAAATCAAGCCTGATTCCGCCGATAGAAACCAAATTGATAACCTCGCGCCTTTCCGTGTCGGTTAAAACAATCCCTTGTTGTCCCAGGATTCTGAGATACGCGAGAGCTTTTTCTTTGGGTGTCAAATCTGCCATCGCTTGATTCACTGTATTGATGGGGTTGTCAGACATTCCAATTCTCCTGATCTGTAAAAGTATCATTTTTCATACGCTGCGCAGCTACATGGCTCGATCTTCCACGCCTGTCAATTGTTTGAAAAATATACAGATGTGGCTCTATTTCCTTACGCGTCCATCGGTATGGCTTCTCCAACAACTCTGACGGGATGTTGGATTTTTTCAGTCTGTTATAGACAATGCCTACAGATAAATCAAAACGCTTAGCTATATCCATAGGGCGAACAATGTCGGGTAATCTGTTCATTTCATCTCATCTCCTTTTGTTGTGAATGTGTGCCAGGGTACTGCAACACCCTACATGTGTCAATAAAATTATTTCGCCGAAAAAAATTATTTCGCCGAAATTTTTTCATTGACTCCGCTTCCACGTTGGTGTAAAGTTTCTCCCCAGTAGCCAGGAAAACCCAACAGAAAGGAATTTAAGTGATGGCACCAGGTATCCACAAAAACATGCCAATCGAAATTTACCATGCTAGCTCAGGAATCAGCAACTCAGGGCTAGGATTGATCGCGCAGTCACCACGACACTATCATAAAAGAGCCGTGTCAAACACGAAAGCACTGGCAGATGGCCGCATGATACATGCCGCTATTCTTGAGCCGGAAAAATTTCAAGAACAGTACATCTTCGGCCCGGATGTTAGTCGGGCAACGAAAGCGTGGAAAACTTTTGAATCTGCTAACTTTGGGAAAATCTGTCTGAAACCGAGTGAAACCGTCGGATTAGAGCAGGCAGTTGATGCAATCCATAATCACCCTCTGGCAAAGGTGCTACTGCGCAATGCTGAGATAGAGCAATCCATGGCTTGGGTTGACCCAGAGACTGGGGTGTTGTGTCGGATCAGGCCAGACATCATTAGCCACGGATCTATGGCCGATCTGAAAAAAACTGCATGCTCATCCCCAAAACAATTCGCCAGATCATGTGTTAAGTATGGTTATCATCGTCAAGCTGCGATGTATATGGATGGCTATGAGATTTTAACTGGGGAAAGGCTAGAAGATTTCTTTTTTATTGCTATAGAAATGACCCTTCCTTTTTGTTGTGAAGTGTACCGGGTTCCACCAGAAATGATGGAATCTGGCAAAAACCAATACCGAAAGTCGCTCCAAATTTATGCCGAGTGCCTTAAAACTGATAACTGGCCTGGGTATGGTGGCGGGGCGTTGTCTAATGATATTAACTGGCCTACGTGGGCTGATAAGGAAATTTGATATGAACCAAGAAATGGTTGTTAAACAAGAATCGTTTATGTCTCCAACGACTGAACTAGGTCTAGAGTCATTCATTAATCGGCTGGCATGGGCAAAAATGCTCCCGAGAGGGATGGACGCTGCAACGGCTTTTGGGGTTGTTATGTACGGCCTAGACATTGGTTTTTCGGCGATACAGTCGCTAAAATCCATCGCTTTAATAAATGGCCGCCCCACGGTGTGGGGAGATTCGGCTCTTGGATTAGCTAGGGCAAGTGGGCTAATGGAATACTGCAAAGAAACACGAACGATGGCTAATGGGGTCATGATTTCAGCCACATGCGAGATCAAAAGAAAAGATGATGCATCCCCGAGCATCCAAACGTTTACGGTGGAGCAAGCAAAAAAAGCAGGTTTATACAATAAACAGGGACCATGGACAACTTATCCCGAACGTATGCTGCAAATGCGTGCGAGATCCTGGGCGATCAGAGATGCATTTCCTGATTTGTTGCAGGGGATTAGTCTGACAGAGGAAGCTCGTGATTTCACGGAATCGGCGCAGCACTCTGTTTCTCGTGTTCTTCAATCTGCACAAGCTGAGCAGGACGCTAAATCTTTCACGATGGATGAAGAGGTGGTTGATGCGTTAAAACCGACCAACCACTCATCTAAGGAGCAGTCTCAAGAAGAACGTATGGCGGCTTTAGAGTCTGCAAAAGTCGCTGCCGAGAGGGGGACGGAGTCCTATAAAACTTTCTGGCAGACATCATCCACAGAAACGAAGCGACTGCTACTACAAAAACACGAAGATCTGAAGCTGTTCGCTGCCGAAATTGACAAAACCAAAGCTGAACAAGAAACTCAAGAGCCAGAAATTGACGAAACCAACGACGATGAAGAGGTGGTTGATGCGTTAAAACCGACCGACCACTCATCTAAGGAGCAGTCTCAAGAAGAACATATGGCGGCTTTAGAGTCTGCAAAAGTCGCTGCCGAGAGGGGGACGGAGTCCTATAAAACTTTCTGGCAGACATCATCCACAGAAACGAAGCGACTGCTACTACAAAAACACGAAGATCTGAAGCTGTTCGCTGCCGAAATTGACAAAACCAAAGCTGAACAAGAAACTCAAGAGCCAGAAATTGACGAAACCAACGACGATGAAGAGGTGATATTCTAATGGCTATTTCTCTGAAAATCAAAGACATGCTGGGGGTTAGTCATGCCGACCTACAATTTAATCGTGGCGTGAATTTAATTTCCGGAGGGAATAACTCTGGTAAAACGTCAAAGTCAATCACCTACAGTGGAGCGACAAAAGATGTCAAGCGATACACAAAACACATCACTTTATACGATCCCCCAATTCTGCAAAAAACATCCAGCTTTCTCGGTTGGAGGCTTAAGGTGGCAAGTCTTTAATGCCAAGACAAATGGACTTGATGATTCCAAAGCTATAGTACGGGTAGGCCGCCGTGTTCTGATTCATGAAACCAGGTATTTGAAAGCCATTGGTGCATTGGATTGATGGGGGGTCGTAGCAATGCAAAGAACCCCTCATTATTGAGAATTTTAACCACACTTACATGTGGCGGATACCGTTTTGGAAACACGATGGCAAGCTGGCTATCACGGCTGGAAAGCGGTTTTTTAATGTACTGGAGAATGATTATGAAGAAAAAAACACCACTTATAACAACACTTATCAATGGGATTAATAAGGAAAAAACAGGATTTATCAATGTGATTATGAAGGAAAAAACAACACTTATCAATGAATCGGCTAAATTGCGACTATTTTTGAGAGGGCGGATGTACGATATTGCGAACATGCCCACTACAACTCCAGACCAAGATAGTGCTATTGTTGCACTAGCATCGGCTCTCATGGAAAATATTCGCCTTGAGTGGGATATGCAATCCATACCTGAAGTCCCTGAAAAAAAGCTGGATGAAGGGGGAAATATTGAACTGCATGAGCAGGAGGTTGTTTGATGTTTTCTACACGGCTATCTTTGCAGGAATTTATTGCCGTCCTGTTGCTGGAACCCTTGGCTGTGCCAGATCTGCAGGCATATTCTTTGGATGTGTATAATTTCAAGGTGCCGCCGCACATCGGCAACCTACGGCTTTCATCAAGAATAGCTAGACGGTTAATTTTCAGGAAAACCAGGAAACGCCAGGACCATGGCGAGCCTAATTAGATGTCATGCGCTCAGGGACGCACTACAATAACTGCGGTGGCCGGCACGGGGCTGGCCACTGATTACTTTAACAGGGGTTTTAAATATGAATCAAACGCTGACGTGCGATGGCTGTAAAGAACAACCTAAAGACAGATACCCGGAGGAGTGCTTTATATGTTCAAGGTTCTACGCGGATATGCATGAACCGATGAGCGCTATAGCCCAATGCGATAGTTGTGGCACACAACACCCTTCATCATGTATAGGAGAGTGCATTAAATGCGGGAAAGAATTTTGCCCCATATGCCATGAAAATCAAGCTGAAGCTTTTTGTGATGACTGCCTCGCAAGGAATCAACGGTTTCATTTTAAACAACGCAAAAACTTTAGCGCTTGCATCTACTGCGGTAGTGACTCAGTCGGCTAGAATAGCGGCCCATCAACTGATTGGAGTATACAAAATGTCTAAAATCATAAAGCACGCCAAAAATGAAATGAATTTGGCGTGGGATAAGAAGAATCGCTATAACAAGACGCTACGTAAAAAAACTTTATCTTTACTGCGTACACTATCAAAACAGCGCAACTCTAGTTTTCTTGAAGAAATTGTTATTGGATTGTTTACTAAACTGGCCAGGCACCGGGTTTTAACACCTCTTACGGGGAAGAAAAAAGAATGGAAGGGGGAGTCTAAATATAAAGGGATAGGTCATATGCACATCAACAAACCAACATCAAACCGCTTTATAGCTCAATG
>JACNKA010000080.1 GCA_014382285.1 Nitrospinota bacterium
ACTTCTCAACACATTATAACTTATCCCTCAATGCTATACTTATGCAAAGCTCTCTCATGAGAGGGGAGGATCAATGAAAAATCTCGGGGTTATGCAAAGGTCTCTCTCATAGGGAGGGGCTTGATGGGGTTGGATTGAGACGCTCCTTCTACCCGATATAACGTTGAACCACTTGTTCCACCGATGCCAGGTAGGAGCCACCAAATAAATTCAGGTGGTTCAATAGGTGGTACAGGTTATACAGGTCTTTTCTCTCCTCATATCCAAGGTTCAGCGGAAATGCTTCGTGATAAGCATCGTAGAATTTCTGTGGCAGTCTGCCAAACAATTCGGTCATGGCCAGATCGGCTTCGCGCAAACCAAAATAAACCGCTGGGTCAAAAATGCAGGGGACTTGCCTTGCGTCAGGAAAATAATTTCCCGACCACAGGTCGCCATGCAATAATGCTGGTTTTTCTCCTGAAATATCGAGATAATTTTCCAGCTGGTCACAGAGCTTGCTCAGGTTTTTGTCAATAGAAAGGGGAAGTTTGCCGAATTGACGTGCCAGTTCCTGCTGAGCCCGCAACCGTTGGTCACGAAAGAAATCCAGCCCATTGCCAGTTGGGAAATTTTTCTGCAAAGTGCTACCAATATAATTGTTGTGGTCGAGACCGAAGTTGTTATGACTGACTCTGTGAAGCTCAGCCAGTGAGCGAGCAAATCGGACAGGAAAATCCGGCCCTGGTGCAGATTCTTCAATATATTCCAGTATTAAAAAAGAATCCTGCCAAGCCAGAGGTTTGGGGATTTTTGGCCCTTTTACCGCTTGCGCGAGATGTTGCAGGCCTTTGGCTTCGGCGGCGAAAAAATCTTGTGGAGGGTGGGCATTCTGTTTGAGAAAAACCTGTTCACCATTGTTCAATGTCAGAACGGAGGTTTCATTGATGCATCCTCCTCCGGTCGGTGAAGAGGACTGCACTTTCACGTCCTGCCCAAAAATGGGTTTCAGGAGTTCGCAGATTTCTTCATTCATGCTTTTTTAGCAAGTTTGGTTTGCAAATGTTGCAGGACTTTGGGGCAGGTGCGCTCCACCATCTGATAAACCGTTTCAAAACCTTTGTCGCCACCGTAATAAGGGTCTGGCACTTCGAGGTCGCCATCATTTTTCGGATCAAAAGAACGAAACAGGAACAATTTATCCTGAAGTTCGGGCTCAGGTCGCATCTGTTGCAAGGCATCCAGGTTGCTGTGGTCCATGGCCAGCACCAGATCCATTTGCTGGAAATCGGAGGCCTGAAATTGTCGTCCCCGGCTATTGAGTTGAATGCCGTGTGACCGGGCAGTTTGTTGCATTCTGACATCGGGAGGACTCCCCGCATGCCAGCCGCTAACTCCGGCAGAGCTTGTTTTAATACGATCCTGCAGTCCCTCTTTCTTGACAAGGGCCTCAAAAACACCTTGGGCAAGCGGGGAACGGCAAATATTTCCAAGACATACAAAGCATACTTCAACGGTTGAGTTCATATGTTGATTTACCGGGTAATTACGTTTAAGATATGCACAAAATATTTGTACCATAATAAGGAATTACTCTGCATCATTTCAACCTCAACTTTTATCCCCGACCTATTTTCCAAGGAAACTGAACTTTGATACCACGATACTCATTGCCAGAAATGACGGCCATTTGGGAGCCGGAAAATAAATTTAAAATCTGGCTGGAAGTAGAAGTTCTGGCTTGTGAGGCTCTGGCTAAAAAGGGAGAAATCCCCAAGTCCGCCTTAAAAGACATTCAAACAAAATCCCGATTCAATGTGGAGCGCATTGATGAAATTGAACGGGAAGTCAAACACGATGTGATCGCATTTTTAACCTGCGTGGCAGAACATGTTGGGGAATCGGCTAGATATATGCATATGGGGATGACTTCTTCGGATGTTCTGGATACCGCTTTGGCGGTACAGATGAAGCAATCCGCAACCCTGATCTTGAAAGAGCTCTCAGCGTTTAAGGTTGTTTTGGAAAGGCAGGCGAAGAAATATAAGCTCACACCTACTATCGGGCGGTCTCATGGTATTCATGCCGAGCCCTTGACCTTTGGTTTGAAAGTTGCCAATTGGTATGAAGAAGTTAAACGTAATATAGAACGGCTCAAACGAGCCCGGAAAACCATCGCCTACGGACAGATCTCTGGGGCGGTAGGAACCTTTGCCTGCATCGACCCGGATGTTGAAGAATATGTCTGTGCCAAATTAGGGCTGAAGCCGGCCCCGGTTTCGAGTCAGGTGATTCAGCGCGATCGTCACGCCGAGTTTTTTTCCACTCTGGCTATTATTGCAGGGACTATTGATAAAATCGCCATTGAGATCCGCCATCTGCAAAGGACGGAAGTTTTAGAGGTGGAGGAGTTTTTCTCTAAAGGACAAAAAGGTTCATCGGCAATGCCACACAAGCGCAATCCGATAGTTTCTGAACAAATGTCTGGTCTGGCTAGAATAGTGCGAGCAAACGCTTTCGCAGCGATGGAAAACATTCCGCTCTGGCACGAACGGGATATCAGTCATTCTTCCGTGGAACGGGTGATTGGGCCGGACAGTACAATTTTGATCCATTATATGTTGAGGAAAATGACAAAGTTGATGGATGGTCTGATTGTCTATCCGGATAATATGATGCGCAATCTGGAAAAAACAGGTGGCCTTATTTATTCCCAGAGCGTTTTACTCGCTTTGGTGAGGAAGGGCATTACCCGGGAAGAAGCCTATAAGCTGGTGCAGAAAAATGCCATGCAAAGCTGGACTACGGGAAAAGATTTTTTAAAGCTTTTGAAAAAAGACAAGGCTATAATGCGACTCTTATCCGTCACTGAGATTGATAAGACTTTTAAGCTAAAAACTCAATTTAAAAACATAGACCAGATTTTCAAACGGGTCTTTAAGAAATAAGAGAGGTGAATCATGGAACGTCTGGAAAAACTTTATGAAGGAAAAGCCAAGATCCTTTACGCCACTTCTGATCCTGATTTGTTGGTTCAGTATTTCAAGGACGATGCTACGGCCTTCGATGGAGCAAAAAAAGGGACTATCATTGATAAGGGTGTGATGAATAATCATGTCTCTAGCCGGATTTTTGAATTTCTGGAAAGAGAGGGCATCAAAACCCATTTCGTCAAAAATCTCAACGACCGGGAAATGCTGGTGAAAAAGCTGGATATCATTCCCGTAGAAGTGGTGTTGCGTAATGTTGCTGCTGGTAGTTTATGCAAAAGACTGGGCATTGAAGAAGGGCGGGTGCTGGAAACTCCGATCCTGGAGTTTTTTTACAAGAGCGACCCACTGGGTGACCCCATGATCAATGAATGCCATGTCGATGTTTTTGGCTGGGCCACTAAGGCAGAGGTGGAGATCTTGAAATCAGAAGGACTCAAAATCAATAACCTGATGAAGAAATTTTTTGAGGAACGAAGCATTCGTCTGGTAGATTTTAAGGTGGAATTTGGTCGGCATAATGGTGAGGTTCTTCTTGGTGATGAGATCAGCCCGGATGGATGCCGCCTGTGGCATTGGGAAACCAATGAGAAAATGGATAAGGATCGATTCCGCTTTAACTTGGGAAATGTGGAAGAAAAATATCAAGAAGTGTATAACTTGATTTGCAATTAATTTTTTTCACGCCCGTGAACCAGAAAAGCCAGGATATAGATTGCCAAAGCTAATAGGTAAAGGCTTTTGGTTCCCGATGCCATGGAGCTGTATTCCAGCAATCCCCCGCATATAGCCCCCATGAGGTTGTAGCCCAGAGATGTCGTGGGTTCCTGCCTGGTGGCAAAAATCTGCGAAAATAACATTCCCGCAAAAAACAGTGGCACTGCTGTGACCATGGCCCCTACGATCCATTGCCCCGCCAGGGGTAAGCCTAGAAGCGAATGGGTGGGAAAGGCGTAGCTGACGGCAATAGAGATGAACAGAATAAAAAATATTCTGGTTTTATCAAAAGGCCCTTTGCGAAGAATGAAAAGGTTGGCAACGAAAATCAGTGCCAGTATGGATGCAAAGACCAGAACGTTGACCTGCCAGGTTGACCCGAACAATAAAGACATTTCAGTGACGCTCTTGGTTTCCAGCAATAAAAAACTTGCGCCCAGTAGAAACAATGTCCAGTCGGTTTCTTTAAGACTTTTTCTTCCAGCCGCCAAAATGATCGATAGTAGGGAAATTGAAAGTATGACGCCACCAGCCTCAAGATAGTGGGAAGGAATACCCGGACGATCCAGATAAAGATAAGGCCAGTCATCAGTGGGTGGTGAGATGAGGTTCGCGATGCTTGGGTTATTATCTTTTAATTCTTTAAAGTAATAACCAAAGTCATTAACAGGCTCAGCTTTTGACCCGGCGACAAGGGTGAAGTTAAATAGAATGGGATTTTTTTCGTAGTGAATCAATGGGTGAACCCCAAAAACATCGATTAAGATTTTAGTGAACTTGAGAGTGATGGCCAGGTTTGGGGACATATGGTACAAAATCATCACTCCCTCTGGTTTTAAATGCTCCCGTATGGATCGAAAGGATTCTGTGGTGTAGATATAGTTGTCGAGACGGATGGAGGACATGCCGGACAAGAGGGTTTGACTATCCAATGTTCCCAGAATGATGACATCATACTGCTTTTTGGTTTTCTTTAGGAAGGCACGGGCATCATCGATATGAACTTTCACACGAGGGTCATCATACGGTTTCTGGTAATTTAAATCTTTGCCGAGTTTCCAGATAGCTCGATCAATTTCAACGGCATCAATGTTTTTAGCGCCCTGCTCAAGAACCAGGTGCACATCATTCCCAGACCCTGCTCCTAATATCAATACATCTTCCCAACTTTTTGCCAAGCGGTAAGGGAGCTGGTATTGCTGTTTAATTTCTTCTGTAATAGCTTTTTGAGAATCAAGCGGTGGAGAGAAATTAAGCATATATTGGTGAAGAGAGCCATTGACATTGATAGATGTCATTTCTGGTGTTCGACGGTCGTTAGATTTATAGTGGTTGATTTTATAATAGGGTGACCAGATTTCATGGTCTTTCTGGTAAAGGTTTTGAATCAGATAAAATACCAGCCCCAAGCAAAGAATTGAAATGATAGAATTTTGTTGTTTCCCGGCTAGAAAAAGGAAAAGGATTCCGCCGAGACCAAACCAGGCTAAAGGCGGGGTAGAAAAATGGCTCAATAAAGAAAAAATCAAGAGTCCGGCAAGACTTCCCGCAGTATTGATGGCATAGGCATGGAGAGCCGGAAAGTTTTTAAACTCCTTGCCCATTGCGTATCCCAAAGCGATAAATGGCAAGGCAGAAAGGCTAAAAAAAACACTCACTACCGGAACCATTCCCCATTCTCTACTATGTGGGGATAGGTCCATGTAAAGAGCATACATCGCCTCCTCAACTTTTGGGGCGGCGACTAGAACATTACTGAAATAAACACAGGCTCCTGTCAGTAAAAGTAACGCAGGAGGGAAGAATTGCGTGAGATTCCTTTCCCCTTTCACCCGTATCATTCCGATACCCATTCCCAGAAAAGCTGCTACCAGAACAAGGTTTATAAAATAGGCGGTGATCCTGACATTGGAGGGGATGAAACGAATTAATGCGAGTTCAAAAAAAAGAATTAAAAAACTGTAACCGAAGAGTTTATAAGAGGAAGGAGAGAAAAGACTTCGAGGCTTCAAAGTGGTTTTGCCTTTCAGATTTTTAAAATGAGAAACCGATAATTAAATTTCCTTGCACTCCATCTTTTCAAGAGGCTGGGCCTGACATTCTATAGACTCTGTCATGCCGTTTGCCACTTTGGCGCAGGCGGTGCTCATGCCTGTCATGATGGTATCGTCTCTGGCCATGCCTTTGACCTCCTGGCACACTATCTGATCTTTATATTTAATGCAGATTTCGCATTGATATTTGTTTCCGGTCCAGAGAAGATCGATGGAAACGCTGGCAACGAAGGCGAGAAATACTAGAGTGACAATTGCACCTTTGTTCATAGTGGGGATGTTTTTTGTTTTCAGGTTACAGGATGAGCGATGTTCGCTTCCCGGCCGATAAAATAATGTTGTCGATAGAAGATAAGCTCTTTCAGTGACTCGCGGATATCGGTGAGGGCCATGTGTTCGTTACTTTTTTTGGGGAATTTGGGGCCATCCGGGTACCAACGGTTTACCAGTTCTTTGACGGAGGTCACGTCAATACTTCTGTAATGCAAGTGATCATATAAATCCCGCATGTATTTGGAGAGAAATTTTCGGTCTTGGTTAATGGAGTTGCCGCATAGAGGGGAGGTGCCTTTAGGGCAGTATTTCTTGATAAACTCCAAAGTTCTTTTTTCGGCCTCCTTTTGATCTATCAAGGATTCGCGAACCCGCTTAACCAGTCCCGATGCATTGTGATGCTTGATATTCCAGTCATCCATTTTGTCTAAAATTTCGTCTCGTTGATGAACGGCGATGCAGGGCCCTTCTTCAAGGATATTCAGTTCGCTATCAGTGATCAGCGTGGCGACTTCAATGATGACTTCTTTTTCGGCATCTAAGCCGGTCATTTCCAGATCCATCCAAACCAGATTGTATTTAGATTTTCGAGCCATAAAATTTAACTTTATTTTTTTCTTGAAGTTTTACCGCAGAGGGAAAACTTTCTGATTTATATCAAAAATTAGCCTGTTTTGGCCGGTAAATCATATTTCTGTGCAACCAAAATTGCAACTTTCACTGCTTGATAAGGTCTCCCCCGCTCTAATTACGCGAATTCAGAGCGTATTGTATCTTAAATTTATGAAAATTTGAACCCTTCATTAGGCAAATGCCTGAATAGATAAAGTTTTTTTGAGCTTAGTTTAATTGCCGTGCAAAACAGGGTGAGGCATTTGCTTGCGAACACTTGCTTTTAAAAATTCAGTCATGGGCAAGGATAACCGCTTAATGATTTGGGTCTATGTCTGGGGTTTAAAATTATGAAAAGTGAAAAAACTAAAGGGGAGCAGGCGGGCTTGGAAAACCGCCTGCCCCCCCCAAGTGGAGGAGACGGGGGAAAGACTTGGTCATGGAACCGAGTCTGTTCCCCCCCGAAAGGAGGAGAAAAGTACTATCTGAATTCTATATAATTAATATTAAAAAAGTGTTAATCCAAGATTAAAATATTTTAATCTTGCGCAAGAGGCTTATGTAAAAGAATGGGGGTGGAGGACTAGAGAATGATTGGTGGTTATTAATTCAAAAGGTTGTCCAGATCGAGAACGGCGTCCATATAAGTGTTTTCCACCCTTTTGAGGTTCTTTTCCAGCCAGAGGTCGGCAAAGTTCGGAGGGAAGCGGGCGAACCCTTTTACTTGCTTGATAGCCATGCGACAATCCTGATACCATGAAATATTTTTATTAGCCCTAAAAACTTTCATAGCTTTTTTGAACTCTGCAACGGATAAGTCCGGTTTGTGATCACCAAAGTATGCAAACGCCAGCCCCACCCGACTCAGGCCTTCTTCAGGTTTTAACGTGGTTGATTTTTTGAAGGCTTCGGTGGCCTGGGAATATTGTTTGGAGGCCGCAAGGGCATTGGCTAAATGAAACCAGACATCGTAGTGACCGGGGTTGGTTTCCGTAAGCGCTCTGGAGATCTCGATGGCTTTGTCTAATTGTCCCAGACGTGAATATGTATTGGTGAGTTTAAGTTTAGTGTAAAGAATGATGTTTGCGGGAGGGTTTGCGTCAAGGGTTTTTTGCCAGTAAATCGTAGCATCTTCAAAAAACTTTTCATTATCCAGACTTTGCGCCTTTTCAAGGGAGTTTTTATATTGTTCCTCTGATAAAGCCGCGCCAGGTAATAAGACGAGACACAGGGTTGTAATTTTTATAAACCAAAGAAAACGGGTTTCAAATTTCATAAAAGATATTTACGGACTGGGTGTCAGCTCTTCCTGTAAAAATAATGGTTCTCCTGTTATCAGAGGTAGCAGAGATTTTTTAATGGTTTGAATAAAGTGTTCTTCATTGTTCATGATTTTTTCCACATCTTCGGGGCGCAAATAAAAAATATTGGAAGCAGTGCCCTGATTGGTGTGGAGGACGGCTTTCTGGCATTCCATATTGGCGTCTGAGAATACTTTGGTTTCCATCATGAATGTGCCAGGCAGATTGTGAGTCGATAGTTTAACGGATCTCCCGATAGTTTTCATTTTCAGTTTAACCTCTTGGAAATGCGGCTTTTCTGCAAGATTCGCAACGGATCTTCCTTTGAATATAGATGCCAGCGGTTCCTTGTCGATAAAAATCCGTTGCAGGTCTTCCTGAATACGTTGCCGGATAAAAAAGAAATCGCCGTAGTCAATGGGCTTGCCGGTAGAGTCGATAACTTTAAAGACATCAAAAACCTTGTCGTTCAAGGTCTGAATATTGGCTTCGACAATATCCAATTGGTTAAACGCCAGCACCGCAGAAATTTTGTGAAGAAATCCCTTGGCATCCTGAGTGCATACGATCAATTCAGAAGGCTGCCCTGGTCTGAAAAGCATTTCTGCCAAAAAAGGTTTCCGCGAATGGATAAATTTGTAATAAATTTCCAACTGCGATTGCAGTTCCCGGGGCAGGCGAACCATCTTCAGAAATTCCAGCTTTATGTGATTGGGAACACTTTCCCGTTTTTTGTGATGAAGGGTGTATTGGTAGAATAGTTTTAATTGCTTGATTTGCGAGGAGGACATGTCCATTTTGGTTCCACCCCGGTCCGCATGAGTCAGCAGAATCAGCATCTTGAGTCGTTCCTTGTCATGACTGACAAGGTCAAGCACCATGTCGTAAGTGTCATCGGCTTCAGGATCAAGAAGCATCAGGTCATACATGGTCAAATGTTTTTCCACTAAGAAAGAAACATCGTCTACTCTTTTTGGTTTGTCACTATATCCCAGGCTGTTTAGAATCTGTGGAATCATTCGTGCCCCAACCAATTCTTCATTCTGATCGCCAACTTTTGCGCCTTTACCGATATCATGTAGTAAAACTGCAAGCTTAATGGCTGTTTTATCTCTTTGAGAGTGATAAAGTTCTGAGAGGAAGGGGTCGGCCGTATCACGAAATTCCAGTCCGTTTAAGACATCCAGAGCGGAAAGAATATGAATATCTGTAGGGAATTTATGCACATAAATATCCTGCAACATACCTTTCAGATTATTGAATGCGGGAATGAAATAATCCCCCAATATTCCGAACTCATGGAGCAGGCGAAGGGCTTTTGCAAAATATTTCCCTCGAATATAACGCTTGAAGCAGTTCTGGATTTCCAGCTTGGATTCTTCATCCATGAAAATCGGATATGCCTGGTCGACATGTTGTTCAATAGCACGTATCACTTCATAGGATAAATAATAGTCTCTTTCAGCAACCCATATGAAAACTTTGAAAAGCCATAGCGGATCTTGGGTGTATAAGTTCTCGGGATTTTTCTCAAAGTAGACTTGATTTTGAGAATTGAGGGAGAAGAATTCTGAGAGATTTTTCTTTTTTTGAGTATCTACCGCCATGCTCTCCCAATAAAGGTTTCGGCTGAATTGCTTAAGGGGATAAACCGCCTCAAAAAAATATTTTTGAAAAAAGGTCTTAACATCAAACCCCATAGACTGGGCAATCTTTTCCCGAACTTCATAGCTCATGGTATCCCTGTGGGTTCCTTTCTGGAAAATGTGCAGGAATAAACGGGTTCGGGACAAAAGGTGAAGCCCTTTTTGCATATTCTTATAAGCCAGTGGGCTCAGTAGATTTTTGGAAAACAATTCATTGAGCAGTTCAAACTGGTTGGTGGTACCCAGATTTTTCAGAAAACGTATAGAGACCAATGCCCAGTAGAGGCGGCGCATTTCCTCCTTAATATTCGGTTCCTGTTGAAAGACGGTATTCTGCACCTCGTAGCATCCGTCATGGCTCAAGCAATGATTTTGAATCTCGTCGTGATAAAGCAGGCTGACCGTTTTAATGGAGCTCTTGAATTCACTGTAGACTAGAGAGTTTCCGGCTACAAAGCGATGCTCCAAAAGTGCTAAAAACTCTGGAACTTTGGTCGGGTCAAGATCTCGCTCAAACGTTTCATTTTCGGTGTAGCAGGAATTGATAGAAGAAGAAAAAATATCCTGAAAGATGAACAGGTATTCAAAATGCCGGATGATTTCCTCAGCGGATTTTTTATCTTTATCGCTAAGGGCTGATTGTGAAATGATTTGGATATCCACGTCTGACCGGAAATACATTTCCTCTCTGCCATAACCACCGCGGGCGACTATGGCTATGGGGACGGATTGCGTGGTCCACTCCTGATCATGCTGATGATTGAAATACCAGACGGCTGAATGAAAGCTGGCTTGAATAAGTGTGTCTACCAATGCGGTTTGCTTGAG